>NZ_BJTG01000003.1:0-300000 GCF_013340205.1 Anaeromyxobacter diazotrophicus | reverse complement strand
AGCAGATCGACGCGGTGCGCGAAGCGGTGCATTCGGGCAAGCAGTGCCTGCGCGATGCAAACCTGCGCGGGTTCGATCTCAGGGGCGTCGCCCTGTACGGCGCCGATCTCCGAGGCGCGAACCTGCAGGACGTCGACCTCTGCGGCGCGACCCTGTGGAACGCCGACCTGACCTGGGCGTGGGGACTGGACGTGAACAGGCCGGATCGGCCCCCGGTCGCGAAGACCTCCCTCGCGCTCGCCAACGTGGGCGTGCGGCAGGGTCTCTCCGGCGAGCTCGTCGAGGCCGCGCTCACCCGCTGTCACGCCGTGGCGATGTACGACTTCGACCAGTTCTATCGCTGGTCCCAGGCTGGGTACGATCTGCCGGCCGCGGACCGGTGGAAGGCTTGGCGTGACGCCAGCTACCCCGTCGACCCCGACGGTCGCGTGCCGAGCCGCTTCAAGTGATGGCGTTTGGCTCGGGGAGCAGGAGCTTCGCGCCCTGCAGCCGTGCGCCGCCGTCGCACATGGGCGCCGTGCCATGATCGGGGGGTGACGCCGGGATCGGCGTGATAGGCTCGCCGGCCGCGGCATGGCCTCCGAACTTCCTCCCGCCATCGAGAAGTACCAGCGCATCCTCCAGGCCGATCCGCGCTCGCGCATCTTCGTCGAGCTGGCCCGGGCGCTGCTCGACGCGGGTGAGGCCGGGCGCGCGCTGGAGGTGTGCGAGCGCGGGCTCGAGCACCACCCCGACTCGGTCCAGGCGCGGGTGGTCGCCGCCAAGGCGCTGCTCGCGCTCGGCCGCGGCGACGAGGCGCTGGAGCGCTTCGAGCAGGCGGTCGCGGCCGACCCCGCGAGCCCGTACCCGTACGACCTGGCCGGCGAGGCGCTGGTGCAGGCCGGGCTCGGCGCGCGCGCCCTGCCGCTCCTCGACCGCGCCACGGCCCTGCACCCGGGCGACGCCCGCCTGCGGCGCTGGTTCGAGGAGGCGCGCGCCGCCGCCGAGGCCGAGGAGGTCTTCACCCCCCACCCCGCCGAGCCCGAGCCCCCCACCGCCCCGACCCCCGCCCCGGCGGCGGAGCCCGCCGTGGAGCCGGAGCGCGCGGCGCAGCCCGCAGAGCCGGAGCCGGGCCCGCGCGCCGGCGAGCGCCCGCGATCCCCGCCGGTGCTCACGCCGGCGCCGCCCGCAACCGCCGCCACCCCGCCGCCGCGGGTGCCGCCTCCGCGCCCGCCCGCGCTCCGCCGCGCTCCTCCTCCCCCCGAGCCGAGCACCCTCCTCTCCCTCATCCCCGACCTGCCGGGCGCGGCGCCCAGGCCGGAGGCGAGCCCCGCGCCCGTCCCGCTCCCCGCGCCGCGCCTCGACGACACCCGGTCCGGCACGTTCACCCTGCCGGGCACCTTCACCCTGCCCAGCCGGTCCAGCGCGCAGGAGGAGGCCGCCGCGCGCGAGGCGGAGGAGGCGGCGCAGACCTACGAGCACGAGCTGCGCGCCAAGCTCCTCGCCGAGCAGGCCGCGCGCCCTTCCTTCTGGCGGCGCCACGCGCTGGCGCTGGTGGCGGCGGCGCTGGCGGTCATGGCGGGGGCCGGCGCCGCCACCTACCTCACCGTGCGGGCGCACCGCCGCGCCGCCGAGGCGCGCGCCTCGGCCGGCGACGCACGCAAGGGGCTGGCGCGCGACACGGCCGGCGCGCTGCGCGCCGCGAGCGGCGTGCTGGCGCTCGTCCGCACCCGCGCGCCGGACGACCTCGAGGCGGCCGCGCTGGCGGCCGAGGTGGACGGGCTCCTCGCGCACGACTTCGGCGACGCCGAGGCACGCGCCCGCGCCGGCCAGCTCCTCGGCGCGGGCCGGGCCGGCGCCAGCACCGCCGCCGTGCGGTACCTGGTGGCGGAGCGCGGGGACGAGCGCGCGGCGGCCGAGGCGCTCTTGCAGGCCGCCGCGGCGCCGGGCGCGACGCCGCTCTCGGCCGCGCTGGCGGGCGAGCTCTTCCTCGCGCGCCGCGCGCCGGACCGGGCGCGGCCGCTCCTCGAGCAGGCGGCGCTGGCCCAGCCGCCCATGCTGCGGGCGGTGGCGGCCCTGGGCGACCTGGAGGCGCAGCGCGGCGACCTCGAGGCCGCCCTCGACCGGTACGAGGCGGTCCTGCGCGTCCACGCCACGCATCCGCGCGCGGCGCTGGGGGTGGCCGAGGTGCGGCTGCGCCAGGGCCGCGAGCTGCCGCGCGCGCTGGCCTCGCTCGAGGCGGTGGAGGCGGACCGCGACAGCCCGCCCGCGCTCGCCGACCGGCTGCGGTTCGACCTCGCCCTGGCGCGGCTGCTCGCGCTGGCGGGGCGCACCAACGACGCCGTGACGCGCCTCACCGCCGCGGCCGCGCGCGAGCCGGCCGACCCGCGGGTGGCGGCCGCCCAGGCGGAGGTGCTGGCGCGCGCCGGCGAGCTCGACCGCGCCCTGCGCGCGGCCGAGGGCGCGGCGCGGCTCGCCCCCGGCGAGCTCGCCTACCGCGAGCTCCTGGCGCGGCTGCAGCTCGAGCGCGGGCTGTACCGGCAGCTCCTCGCCTCGACCGCCGACGCGCCCACCCGCGCCCTGCGCCTCGACCGCGGCCGCGCGCGGCTCGCGCTGGGCGAGCCCGAGGCCGCGCGGACCGAGCTGGAGGCGACGCGCCGGGACGGCAAGACCACCCCGGAGGCCGCCGCCTGGATGGCGCTGGCGGAGCTCGCGAGCGGGCGGCAGAAGCAGGCGGCGGCGATCGTCTCCGCGCTGCTGGCGGCGCCGTCGCCCCACCCGGTCGCCCTGCTGGCCCGGGCGCGCCTCGACCTGTCGGAGGGCCGGCTCGCCGCCGCCGAGCAGGGGCTGCGCGCCGCGCTCGACCGCGACCCGGAGCTCGCCGACGCGCGCTGCGACCTCGGGCGCGTGCTGCGCGCCCGCAACCGGCTGACCGAGTCGCGCGAGCTCCTCGAGCAGGCGGTGGCGCGCTCGCCCCACCACGCGCCGTCGCGGGTCGAGCTGGGCCGGACGCTCCTCCTGGTGGGCGACGCGCCGGGCGCCGTGCGCGAGCTCGGCGCGGCGCTCGCCGAGCAGCCCGATCACCGCGAGGGGCTCGTCGCGCTCTCGCAGGCCGAGCTCGCCAGCGGCCACGCCGACGCCGCCCGCCGCGCCGGCGACCGCGCCGTCCAGCTCGACCCGCGCAGCGGCGCGGCGGCGCTGGCCGACGGCCAGGCGGCGGCCGCGCAGGGCGACGCCGCGACCGCCCGGCGCCAGCTCGGGCGCGCCGTCTCGCTGCTCGGGAAGTCGCGCGAGGGCCTCGAGGCGCGCCGCGCGCTGGCGGGGCTCGGCGCGAAGAAGAAGCCGCGGCGCTAGGCCGCAGGGCGCTCGCTCGGCCCGCGTGGCGAGGGCAGCTCCGCCGGCCCCGGCTTAGGTGATCGGCACGGCCCGCCGGCCGGAGGGGTGCCCCGATGAACCGAAAGCAGACCGGCTTCAACCTCGGCTACGCGCTGCTCGCCGCGCTGGGGGTGATGTTCCTCCAGGACTGGTGGGTCCACTCGCAGGCGGTGGTCACGCTGCCGTACAGCGACTTCCAGAAGCTCGTCCGGGAGGACAAGATCGCCAAGGTGGTGGTCGGGCAAGACCGCCTCTCGGGGGACTTCAAGGAGCCCATCCAGGGGAAGAAGCGGTTCGTGGCGGTCCGGGTGGACGCGGACATCGCGAAGGAGCTCGACGCCCACGGCGTCTCCTACGCCGGCGAGTACGAGTCGAACTTCCTGCCGATGCTGCTGTCGTGGGTCGTGCCCATCGGCCTCTTCGCCGCCCTGTGGATCTTCGCCGGGCGCCGGATGGCGAAGCAGCTCGGCGGCCCCGGCGGTGGGCTGCTCTCGGTCGGCAAGTCGAAGGCCAAGGTCTACGTCGAGACCGACACCAAGGTGACGTTCGCCGACGTGGCCGGGGTGGACGAGGCGAAGGCCGAGCTGAAGGAGATCGTCTCGTTCCTGACGGCCCCCAAGGACTACGGCCGGCTCGGCGCGCGGATGCCGAAGGGCGTGCTCCTCGTCGGCCCGCCCGGCACCGGCAAGACGCTGCTCGCGCGCGCCGTGGCGGGCGAGGCGGGCGTGCCGTTCTTCTCCATCTCCGGGTCGGAGTTCGTGGAGATGTTCGTCGGCGTCGGCGCGGCCCGCGTCCGCGATCTGTTCGAGCAGGCGCGCGCCAAGGCGCCGTGCATCATCTTCATCGACGAGCTCGACGCCCTGGGCCGCGCCCGCGCCTCCATGCCGGGGCTCGGCGGCCACGACGAGAAGGAGCAGACGCTGAACCAGCTGCTCGTCGAGATGGACGGCTTCGACCCGTCCGCCGGGCTCGTCCTCCTCGCCGCCACCAACCGGCCCGAGATCCTGGATCCCGCGCTCCTCCGCGCCGGGCGCTTCGACCGGCAGGTGCTGGTCGATCGGCCGGACCGGCTCGGCCGCGCCGAGATCCTCCGCGTCCACACCCGCAAGGTGGTGCTCGCCCCCGACGTGAAGCTCGACGACGTGGCGGCGCTCACCCCGGGCTTCACCGGGGCGGACCTCGCGAACCTCGTCAACGAGGCGGCGCTCGCCGCCACCCGGCGCGGCGCGGCCGAGATCGCGATGGTGGACTTCAACACCGCCGTCGAGCGGATCGTGGCCGGCCTCGAGAAGAAGAATCGCCTCCTCAACCCGCGCGAGCGCGAGATCGTGGCGCACCACGAGCTCGGGCACGCGCTGGTGGCGGCGGCGCTCCCGGGCTCGGATCCCGTCCACAAGATCTCGATCATCCCCCGCGGCATCGGGGCGCTGGGCTACACCATCCAGCGCCCGACCGAGGACCGGTTCCTCATGACGCGCGAGGAGCTGGACGGCAAGATGGCGGTGCTCCTCGGCGGGCGCGCCGCCGAGGACCTCGTCTACGGGCACCTCTCGACCGGCGCCGCCGACGACCTCTCCAAGGCCACCGACATCGCCCGCAGCATGGTGACGCGCTTCGGGATGGGCGGGACGCTCGGGCCGGTCAGCTACGAGCGCGAGCCGCAGACGTACCTGGGCCAGCCCTTCGGGCGCGAGCGGCTCTACGCCGAGGCGACGGCGCGGGAGATCGACGTGGCGGTCCGCGGGCTGGTCGAGGGCCAGCTCGAGCGGGCGCGCGAGGTCCTGACCGCGAACCGCGCGCTCCTGGAGGAGGCCGCGCGGACGCTCCTCGCCAAGGAGAGCCTGGCCGGCGCCGAGCTGGAGGCGGTGCTCGGCCGGGTCGCCAGGCTTCCGGTCCCGGACCTGCACCTCGTCCGGCGGCCGTGACCTCGCGTTCACGCAGTGAACGTCAGCAAGGAGAGACGTCGATGAACGAGTGCATCTTCCTCGCGGGAGCGTCGGGCGCGATCGGGCGGCGCCTCGCGCCCCTGCTCGTGGCGGACGGCTGGCGCGTGGTCGGCACCACGCGGTCCGCCGACAAGGCCCCGCTCCTGCGCGCGATGGGCGTCGAGCCGGTGGTCGTCGACGTCTTCGACGCCGCCGCGCTGCGGAGGGCCGTGGCCGACGCCCGGCCCGAGGCCGTCCTCCACCAGCTCACCGACCTCCCCTACGCGCTGGAGGCGAGCAAGATGGCCGACGCCCTGGTGCGCAACGCGCGCCTGCGGGACGAGGGCACGCGCAACCTCGTCGCGGCCGCCGTGGGCGCCGGCGCCCGGCGGCTCGTCGCCCAGAGCATCGGGTTCATCTACGCGGAGGGACCCACGCCGCATCGGGAGGAGGACCCGCTCCTGCCGGAGACGCACCCCCTGTACGGCGGGACGGTGACCGGCGTCCTCCGCCTCGAGCGGCAGGTGCTGGACGCGCCGCTGGAAGGCGTCGTCCTGCGCTACGGGATGTTCTACGGGCCGGGGACGGGCATCGCCGCTCCGGCCGGGCCGGGGTCGGTGCACGTGGACGCCGCTGCCAGGGCCGCGGTGGTCGCGCTCACGAGGGCGCGCCCCGGCGTCTACAACGTGGCCGAGGCGGACGGCGCCGTCGACGTCCAGAAGGCCGTCCGCGACCTGGGCTGGGACCCGAGCTTCCGGATCGCGTAGCGGTCGCGCGCTGGCGGCGGCCCTACCGCCGCCAGCGCCCCGCCTCGACGAAGGAGTAGTAGCCCGCCGCCGCCACGATGACGTGGTCGCGCGCCAGCACCCCCACCAGCTCGGCGGCGGCGCGCAGGCGCTCCGTGAGCTCCACGTCCTCCGAGCTGGGGCTCGGATCGCCGGAAGGGTGGTTGTGCGCGAACACCACCCCGTGCGCCCCCTCCCGCACCGCCGGCCTGAGCGCGTCGCGCGGCGAGACCGGGCACTGGCTGAGTGACCCCTCCGCCACCTGCACCGCCTTGAGCAGCCGCCCGCGGACGTCGAGCAGCACCACGTGGAAGCCTTCGCGCTCGGCGTGGGCGGCGTGGCGGAGCAGCTCGTGGACGCGGCCCGGGTCGAGGCAGCGCTCGCCGCGCCGGGGCGGCGACCAGCCGCCGCGGCGGCCCAGCTCGAACGCCGCCGCCAGCGCCGCCGCCCGCGCGAGGCCGATCCCCGGGGCCGTCGAGAGCTCCTCCGGCGAGGCCCAGGCCAGGGCCGAGAGCGGCTGCCGCTCCACCAGCCCGAGCGCGGCGGCGCGGGCCGAGAGGCCGGCCCGCCCGGTGCCGAGCACCAGCGCGACCAGCTCCGCGTCGGAGAGGGCGCGCGCGCCGGCCGCGAGCAGCCGTTCGCGCGGGAGATCGAGGAGGACCGCCTCGGCGGTGGAGTCGCGCGTCATGGCGCGGCGGTGAAGCAACCGCCGTGCCCCGCGGCGCCGCTGCACCTTCGCGGAGGTGCGCGCCGCGGAGGCGGACGGGGGCGAGCCGGCGGGTACGCCGCGCGGACGGCGCCCCGCCGGGCCCGGCCTACTTCTTCTCCTCGGCGTTCGCGGCCTTCGCCTTCGCGGCCTCCTCGGCGGGTTGCGCCTTCACCGCCTCGAGGTCGAGGGTGATGTCGACGTTGTCGGCCACCACCGGCCCGGCCTCGATGGTCTTCGACCAGGTGAGGCCGAAGTCGCGCCGGTTGATGCGGGTGGTGCCGTTGAAGCCGCGCCGCTCCTCGCCCTTCATCCCCTTCACCGGTTGCGAGTAGGTGACGTCGAACACGACCGGCTTCGTGGTGCCCTTGATGGTGAGGTCGCCCGTGACCTTCAGCTTGCCCTTCCCCTGCTTCTGGACCTTGGTCGACTTGAAGGTCATCTCCGGGTACTTCGCCACGTCGAAGAAGTTGGCCGACTTGAGGTCGGCGTCGCGGTCGGCCACCCGGGTGTCGATGGTGGTCGTGTCCACCGTCGCCTCGGCGCTCGACTTCGACAGGTCCTTGTCGTCGAGGTGGAGGGTGCCGGTGGTCTTGCCGAAGTGCCCGCGCACCGTCGAGACGACGAGGTGCTTCACCGCGAACGAGCTGTCGGAGTGGGCGGGGTCGATGTTCCAGGTGGTGGTCTCGGCGGCGGCCGCCAGGGGCAGCGCGGCGGCCAGCGCCAGCGCGAACGTCCTTCTCATGGTCTTGGTCCTCCCTTTCGACGTTCGGTCTAACGGCGCCGCGCGGCGGGTGAACGCCATGGAGGGGGCGTGCCCTCCGCGCTTGCGCCGCCGCCGCGGAGAGGGGAGCTTAGGGGTGGTGCCCCGGCCTCTCCTCGCGCTGGCCGCGCTCGCCGCTTCCGGCGCCTGCGCGCACCGCGCGGTGCCCCCCTCCTGGGCAGCGCGCGCGGAGCTCCCGTTCGTCGCGCTGACCCTGGACGGCGAGCGGGTGGTGGTGGGTGGGCCCGGCCCGCCGCGGCTCGTCGAGGTGTGGGCCACCTGGTGCGCCCCCTGCGGCCCGGCCGCGGAGCGCGCGCGGGCGGTGCTGGCGCGCCACCCCCGCGTCGCCGCCTACGCGGTGTCGGTGGACGAGGACCGCGCCGCGCTCGAGCAGCGCCTCGCCGAGCGGCCGCCGCCCGGCAGGCCGCTCGTCTTGCCCGGCGGCCCCGCCGCCGCGGCGCGGCGCGGCCTGCGGGACTTCCCCACCTTCCTCGCCCTCGACGCGCGCGGGCGGCTGGTGGGCGTCGAGGTCGGCCTCAGCCCCGGGCTCGGCCCGCGGCTGGACCGGATGCTGCGGCACGCCGAGGGGCTGGTGGGCGAGGGGGAGTAGCGCTCAGGCCGCCGGGGTCGCGCGCAGGAACGCCTCGAGCGCCCGGTAGCACCGCTCGATCGCGGCGAGCTCCACCCACTCGCCGGCCTGGTGCGCCTGCGAGGTCGCGCCCGGGCCGAAGTTCACGGCCGGGATCCCCGCCTGCGCCAGGCGCGCCACGTCGGTCCACGCCTGCTTCGGCTCGGCGGCGGCCCCGGTGCGCGCGAGGAGGCGGCGCACCAGGGGGTGGTCGGCCCAGGGCGGGCACGCGGGCGAGAGATCGGTGACCTCCGCAGCCCCGCCGTGGTCGCGGGCGAGGGCGCGGAGCTCCTCCGCCGCGGCCTCGAGGCTCTTGTCGGGGGCGAAGCGGAAGTTGAGGTTGAGCGTGCAGCGGTCGGGGACGACGTTGCGGGCCCGGCCGCCCTCGATGCGGGTGGCGGAGATCACCTCGCGGAAGACGAGGCCGCCGCTCACCGCCTCCCGCGGCGCGCGGCCGGCCAGGTGCGCGAGGAGCGCCCCCGCCTTGTGCACCGCGTTCTCGCCGTGCCAGGGCCGGGCCGAGTGCGCCGAGCGGCCGGTGAAGGTGACGGTGGCGTGCAGGGAGCCGACGCAGCCGAGCTGGACCGCGCCGTCGGTCGGCTCGAGGCAGACGGCGAGCGCGGCGCCGCGCAGCGCGGGCACGTCGCGCAGCAGATCGCCGAGCTCGTTCTCCTCGAAGGGCCCTTCTTCCCGCGCGTAGAGCACGAGCCCCAGGTCGAGGTCGCGCCCGGCGCGGGGGAGGCGCTCCGCGAGCTCGAGCGCCACCGCCACCCCGCTCTTCATGTCGGAGGCGCCGGGCGCGACGAGCCGCTCGCCCTCGCGGCGGGGAAAGCGCCCCTCGTCGGCGGCGTGGATGGGGACGGTGTCGAGGTGGCCGCAGAGGAGGACCAGCGGGCGATCCGTGGCGGCGCGCCCCCTCTCCCCGGCCCTCTCCCCCGGGGGGGGAGAGGAGGGGGGTGGAGCATCGACCCAGACCACCAGCGAGTTCTTGACCCGCTCCACCGCCGGGAAGCGCGCGCGCGCCTCCCGCTCCAGGGCGTCGCACAGGGCGCGCTCCTCGCCGATGACGGAGCGGACCGCGCAGAGCGCCTCGGTCCGCGCCGCCAGCGCCTCGCCGAGCGCGCCCGGGCCGGTCAGACCTGGACCTCGAAGTCGCGCAGCGCCTGGTTGAGCGAGACCTTCTTGTCGGTCGAGGCGGTGCGCTTCCCGACGATCAGGGCGCACGGGATGTAGAAGGTGCCGGCCGGATACTGCTTCGGGCGCGTGCCGGGGATCACCACCGAGCGCGCCGGGACGCGGCCCTTGTGCACCACCTCGGTCGGGCCGGTGACGTCGATGATGGGCGTCGAGCCGGTGATGACCACGTTGGCGCCGAGGACGCAGTCCTCCTCGACCAGCGTCCCCTCCACGATGATGCAGCGGCTGCCGATGAAGCAGCCGTCCTCGATGATGTTGGGGCGCGCGCCGGGCGGCTCGAGCACGCCGCCCACGCCCACGCCGCCGGCGAGGTGCACGTTCTCGCCCACCTGGGCGCACGAGCCGACGGTGGCCCAGGTGTCCACCATGGTCCCGGCGCCGACGCGGGCGCCGATGTTGACGAAGCTCGGCATGAGCACCGCGCCGGGCGACACGTAGCTGCCGTAGCGCGCCACCGCGCCCGGCACCGAGCGGACGCCGGCGGCCTCGAGCCCCTGCTTGAGCGGGATCTTGTCGCGCCACTCGAAGGGGCCGGCCTCGCTCACCTCCATGCCGGTGACGCCGAAGTAGAGGTTCACCGCCTGCATCACCCAGGCGTTCACGACCCACTGACCGTCCTTCTTCTCGGCCACGCGGATCTGCCCGCGGTCGAGCGCCTCCACGGCGGCCAGCACCGCCTCGCGCGTGGCCGCCTGGGACAAGAGCGCGCGGTCGGCGAAGGCCGCCGCGACGCGCTGCTGGAGCTGCGAGAAGTCGTTCATGTCCTCACCTTTCGCCAGGCCGCGATGGCCTCGTCGCACTCCGCGAGCGCCGGCACCAGCGCCACCCGCACGTACCCCTCCCCGGCCCCGAAGGCGGTGCCGGGCGCGACCACGATCCCCTCCTCCAGCAGCGCCGCCGCGTAGGAGGCCGCGGAGTGGCCGGCCGGGACCCGCACCCACAGGTAGAGCGTCGCCTCCGAGCCGTCGCAGGCGAGCCCGTGCTCGCGGAAGAAGGCCAGGAAGCGGTCGCGCTTCTGGCGGAAGATCTCGCGCCGCTCGGCGGGGTGCGCGTCGTCGGCCCAGGCGGCGGAGGCGGCGGCGTTCACGAAGTCGGGGGAGGCCACGCCCGGGTGCGAGCGGGCGCGCTTCAGGATGGCGACCAGGTCGGCGTCGCCGGCCGTGAAGCCGGAGCGGTAGCCGGTCATGCCGCTCCGCTTGGAGAGCGAGTGGATCGCGACCACGTTCTCCACCTGCACCTCGAGCATCGAGGGCGGCGGCGCGCCGAAGTAGAGGTCGGCGTAGCACTCGTCCGAGGCGACGATGAAGCCGTGCTCGAGCGCCGCCCGCCCCACCCGCTCCAGGTAGTCGCGCGGCGCGAGCGCGCCGGTGGGGTTGTGCGGGTAGCTGACCCAGAAGACGAGCGTGCGCGAGAGGACCTCGGGGCCGAGCGCCGCGGGCTCGACGAGGAAGCGGTTCTCGCGGGTGAGCGGCACCTTGAGCGGCTCGAGCCCGGCGAAGCGCGCGCCCACCTCGTAGGTGGGGTAGCCGGGGTCGGGCATGACGACCTTCGTCCGGCGCGGGTCGCCGCCGGCGAAGGCGAGCGGCAGGTGGAAGATGGTCTCCTTGGCGCCGGTGGCGGGCACGATCTGGCGGTCCGGGTCGAGCTCCACCCCGAAGCGGCGGCGGACCCAGCCGGCGCAGGCGCGGCGCAGCGCGGGCGTGCCGGCGGCGCTCGGGTACTGCGACACCTCGGGCACCGCGGCGCGGAGCGCCTCGCGCAGGAAGGGCGGCGTCGGCTCCTTCGGGTCACCGAGCCCGAAGTCGAAGAGGCGCTTCCCCTGCGCCCGGAGCGCCTGCTTGCGCTCGTCGAGCGCCACCATGAGGTTCTTCTGGAGGGCGTCGAGGACGGGGTTGTGGGGGGCGTTCTTCACGGGTCGCGCAGAATATCGTCCAGCGGGGAAAAACACATTATAAGCGGCGCATGCTCCACTACGACGTGGTCGTCATCGGATCGGGCCCGGCCGGCGAGCACGGCGCCGTGCAGGCGGCCTCCTACGGGAAGAAGGTCGCCCTGATCGAGAAGGAGGCGGTGCCCGGCGGCGCCTCCGCCAACACCGGCACCATCCCCTCCAAGGCCCTGCGCGAGACGGCCCTCGCCATCCAGCAGGCGCGGTCGCGCGACGCGCACGGCATCGAGTTCAGCGTCTCCGAGACGGTGACCATCCCCGAGCTCATGGGCCGCCGCGGGCTCGTCACCGCCCGCGAGCACTCGCGCATCCGCAACCGGCTCAACGCCGCCGGGGTGGAGCAGTTCCGCGGGGTGGCGAGCTTCGCCGACGCGCACACCGTCCGCATCACGCTGGCCGACGGCAGCTTCCAGGACATCCAGGCCGAGGTGGTGCTGCTCGCCACCGGCACCCGGCCCTCGCACCCGCCGCAGTACACGTTCGACCACCAGCACGTCTACGACTCGGACTCGATCCTGATGCTCGACACCGTCCCGCGCTCGCTCGCCATCCTGGGCGGCGGCGTGGCGGGCTGCGAGTACGCCTCGATGTTCGCGGCGCTGGGCGTCCACGTCTCCATCATCGACTCGAAGCCGCGCCTCCTGCCCTGGCTCGACGCCGAGCTGTCGATCGCCATGCAGGACCTGTTCGCGCTGGCAGGCATCGACATGCACCAGGAGCGCCGCGCCCAGCGGCTCGAGGTGGGCGACCGCGACGTGCTCGTCACGCTCTCGGACGGCTCGCGGCTGGTGGCCGAGAAGGTGCTGGTGGCGGCCGGGCGGCAAGGCAACGTCGAGTCGCTCGACCTGGCCGCGGCCGGGCTCTCCGCCACCGACAAGGGCTACCTCGAGGTGGACGAGCACTACCGGACGAAGGTGCCGCACATCTACGCGGCGGGCGACCTCATCGGCTTCCCGGGCCTCGCCTCCACCTCCATGGAGCAGGGGCGCGTCGCGATGACCCACGCGCTGGGGAAGAAGTACCAGCAGAAGGTGGCCGAGCTCCTGCCGGTGGGCATCTACACCATCCCCGAGGTGTCGTCGGTGGGCGCCACCGAGGAGGCGCTCAAGCAGAAGGGCATCCCCTACGTGGTGGGCAAGACGCCGCTCACCGAGAACGCCCGCGCCAACCTCATCGGCGAGGCGGTGGGGTTCCTGAAGCTCGTCGCCTCGCCGCAGGACGGCGAGCTGCTCGGGGTGCACTGCATCGGCCCGCACGCCTCGGAGCTGGTGCACCTCGGCAGCGCGGTGATGGCGCTCGGCGGCACCATCCACTACTTCACCCAGGCGGTGTTCAACTACCCGACGCTGGGCGAGGCGTACAAGTATGCGGCGTACGACGCGCGCGCCGAGATGAAGCGGCTGGGCCTGCCCGGCGCGCAGCTCCAGCCGCCGGCGGTGAGCGCGGTGCCGAAGACCGCCTGACCTCAGCGCCCGTCCACCGACCGGTAGCCGATCCGCACCGCGCCCCAGTGGCGGCCGCGGAGGTTGAGCGGCACCGAGAGGTCCACCATCGACTCGCCGGTGTCGCGCTGGTAGCGCTGGACGAGGAAGGGCGCCTCGTTGCGGGCGGCCGCGAGCCCGGTGCGGTCGTTGAAGATGCGCTTGGTCCGGTTGTTGACGAGGTCGCTCGCCGGGTTGCCGGTGAGCGGCAGCGAGTAGCGCTGGTCGTGGGTGGGCAGGTAGCCGTGGCGGTCGACCATGACCGTGAAGAAGATGGCCGGCGACCGGGCGAGGATCGCCTCCTCGATGGGGAGGACGTCGCGGTCCGACAGCTTGTCCCAGTCGGTGCTGAACTTGGGCGGGTCGGTCTTCGGGATCGGGTAGTAGAGCGAGGCGAAGAGCCGCTCCTCGCTCACCTCGCCCTTCGCGATCCACCGCTCGAGCACCTCGCCGCAGCGGCGCGCGAACTCGTTCGCCAGCGCCAGCATCTCCCGGTCCTGCGCGGTCAGGAGCTCGGCCGAGGTGCCCGGCCGCGCCTGCGCGGCGGCCGGCCCGGGGAGCGCGGCGCCGGCGGCGAGGAGCAGCAGGAGGGCGTACCCGCGGATCGTGGTCTTCATGACGTCGCTCCTTTCACTGCCCGAGGCGGCTCATCGCGCCCTTCATGCTGACGCGGAGCCGGTCGATGGTCTTCGTGAGCTGCCCGATCTCGTCGACGGCGTCGGACTTGATGGGCGTGTCGAGCTCCTCGCCCAGGCTGATCTGGTCGGCGGTCGCGGTGAGCGCGACGACCGGCTTCATGGCCTGCCCGACGAGGAGGTACATGGCGCCGCTGGTGACCACGGCGAACAGGGCGAAGCCGGCCAGCAGCGTGAAGAACAGCTCGCGCTGGCGGGCGGCGATGCGGGCCATCGACACCGCCACGCGGAAGGCGCCCCAGTGCTTCCCCTTCACCAGGACCGGCGCCGAGACGTCCCACATCGTCTCGCCGGTGTCGCGCCGGTAGACCTGCACCAGGGTCGGCTCGAGGTTGCGCGCCGCCGCCAGGCCGACCGGGTCGTCGAAGATGCGCTTCGACCGGTTGCCCGCCAGGTCCTTCTCCGGGTCGCCGGTGATCGGGCGCTGGAACCGGCTGTTGTGGACCGGGAGGTAGCCGTTCTCGTCCACGCCGATCGCGAACACGAAGTCGTCCTGGTCGAGCATGCGGTCCTGGAACACGAGCACCGCGCGGTCGAGCACCGCGTCGTAGCGGGTGTGGTACTTGCGGTGCTGCCCCCAGTCGTACCCCTTGATCTCGACGTAGTTCCGGTCGAACGCGTCGCTGACGGTGAGCGTCCCGTCGTCGACGGCGGCCTCCAGGACCTCGCCGTACTGGCGGGCGCCGAGCGCCGCGGCCAGGCGCGCCTTCTCCAGCGTCAGCTCCTCCAGCTGCCGCGTCTGGCGGAAGGTGATGACGAGCGCCGCCACGGTGGTCAGCACCAGCAGCAGCGCGGCCAGCTTCAGCGACATCTTGGCGCCGAGGCTGCTCCTCACGGCGTGGGCGATGGACATGGGCGATCCTCTCTGGGGTAGGACGGGCTAGCGCTTGGCGAGCGCGGCGCGGAACTTCGACCGGTCGTCGGGGTCCTCGACCTGGCTCGCCAGGTCGTCGACCAGCGCGCCGGCGCGGGGCAGGGAGAAGGGCGCCTCCGGGCAGACGCGCTGAACCGCCTCCTGCACGAAGACCTTCGCGATCGGCCCCACGTGCCGCGCCAGCTCCTTGGAGCAGCGGGTGAGGAACGCCATCGAGGCGGGGTCCGCGGCCGCCACGCGCGAGACGGCGGCGCTCGAGGAGCCCGACCGCGACCAGCTGAGCCCGGTGGCGCTCGAGAGCACCTTCGAGTCGGCCGGCGAGACCTGCGAGCCGGAGAGCGGCGCCGCGACCGACGAGGCCACCGCCGAGGAGGCGGACGACGCCGGCGCCCCGCCCGCCAGCACCCGGCGCAGCTTGTTCGCCGCCACGCGCAGCGCGACGGTCGCGAAGGAGGCGTTGAGCCGCGCGTCGGCGATGACCGCGAGGACGTGCCCGCCCTCCACGCCCTCCCCGAGGTTGCGCAGGAGCAGCCGGCCGTCGGTGAACTGCGCCCCGATCGCGTCCCAGTCCGCCTGCTGGAGCTGGACGGTCTCGACGGCCTTCATCAGGTTGCCGCTCACCTGCTCGCACAGCGCGCGGTCGTGCATGGCCCCGCCGCGGTGGGCGGTCACCCGGCCCCCCGCGTCGAGGACCAGCGCCGCGCTCACGCCCTGCAGCTCCAACAGGCCCTGGAGGATCGTCTCCATGTCACGCTCCGTTCCGCGAGAGGGCGTCGTCGAGGACCTTCTCGACGGCGACGAGCGACCCGGCCGGCTCGACCAGCGCGGACAGCACGGTGCCGTCCGGCTCGGCGGTGGCCACGCAGGCGCCGGTGGCGCCCGACAGCGAGATGCGGCCGAGCGCCCCGAGCCCGAGCTGCTCGCCGGCCTCGCTCAGCGCCGTCCACATGAACCCCATCACCGCCGCCACCGCCTCCCCGTCCGCCTCCCCGGCGGTGTCCACGAACGCGCCGGCCGAGGTGCCGAGCACGGCGCCCTTCACCTCCGGCAGGCTCGAGATGGTCGCGAGCAGCGTCATGACGCCTTCCCCTCTTCCTCCGGTCCGGCCGGTGGCCGCCCCCGCGGCAGGTCTGGGAGCCGTCCGGACCGGCGCGGCCGTGGCCCGCGGCGGCGCGGCGGCCCGCGCCGGCTCGGGCGGCGGGGGCGGCGCGGCCGCGAGCTCCCGCAGCACCCGCCGCGCCTCCTTGCCGAGCGCCTCGGCCGACGCCGGGCGCTCGCGCGGCGACTTGGCCAGGGCGCGCATCGCGAGCGCGGCGCACGCGGCGGGCAGGCCCGGGACGAGCTCGCGCGGATCCGGCACCGCCGCGCCGAGGTGCGCCTGCTCCACCGCCGCCACGTCGTGGGCGGGGTACGGCGGCCGGCCGGTGAGGAGCTGGAAGTAGGTCGCGCCGAGCGAGTAGAGGTCCGACGCGGGCGTGGCCGCCTCGCCCCGCCAGATCTCGGGCGCGGTGTAGTACGGCGTCCCGACCCTGAGGTGCGCGTGCGCGGTGCGGATGCCGGCCGAGCCGAGCGCCATCCCGAAGTCGCCCAGCTTCACCGACCCCTCGGGGCCGATGAGGAGGTTGGCCGGCTTCACGTCGCGGTGGACCACGCCGCAGCGGTGGGCCGCCTCCAGCGCCGCCGCCGCCTGGACGAGGAGGTCGGTCGCGCGGGCGGGCGGGAGCGCCCCGCACTCGGCCACCAGCGCCTCCGCGGAGGCGCCGGCGACGTACTCCATCGCGATGTAGCAGCGGTCGCCCTGCCGGGCCGCGCCGTAGATCTGCACCACGCGCGGGTGGTTGATGCGGGCCACCAGCCGCGCCTCGGCCAGGAACCACTTCACCGGATCGTGGCCGCGCGCCTCGGCGGCGCTCCAGGCGAGGACCTTCACGGCGGTGGGCCGCAGGAGCGCCTCGTCCTGCGCGAGGTACACCGCGCCCATGCGCCCGCGCCCGACCAGGCGCTCCAGCCGGTAGTTCCCGAGCCGGGTGCCGACCAGCTTGGCGAGGTCCGAGGGCTCGCGGGCGTTGGCGTCGGGCATCGGTCGCGGTCAGGGCTGGCGAGCGGCGGCGGGCCGGCTCGACTCGTCCAGCTCCTTGAAGATGTTGAGGAGCACGCCCTGGGGATCCAGCTCGACGCCGGGCCGCGCCGGCGGCGCGGGCGCGGTCTCCTCGAAGGCGAACTCGCCCTCCTTCCACCCGACCAGCTCGCGCACCGCGAGCTCGACGCCGCGCCGGAGCGCGTCCTCGACCGCGGCGACGGGCACCGCGCCGTCGCGCACCAGCCGCGCGCCGAGCGCCTCGTCGGAGTCGTCCTGCGCGGAGGCGGCCGCGCGGAGCGTGAGCGGGGTGACCTTCCGCTCCTGCACGAGGAGCTGCCCCAGCCCGGGCGCCGCGGGCGAGCTCGCCCCGGTGATCCGGCCGGCGTTGAAGCGCAAGGAGCCCAGCCCGGCCGCGCCGCTGAAGGTGAGGAGCCCGGTGCGCTTCCCGGCGCGGAGGAACTCGAGCAGGTCGGGGAGCGCGAAGACGCTGAGCTGGCCGGAGAAGACCGCCCCCGGCCGCGGGGTGGGGGCCGGCGCGGGAGTGGCCGGGGCGCTCCGCGCCAGCACCGGCACGCCCTCGGGGGCGGGCAGGGCGCGGGTGGCGCAGGCGAGGGCCGCCTCCACCGAGGCGCGCACCGCCGGCGCGAGCTGCTGACCGAGGAGCACCCGGAGCACCACGCTCGCCTCGGCGTACTTCCCCCTGCGCAGGAGCGCCCACCCGAGCGCCGCGCGCGCCTGGGCGAAGGTGGGGGCTGCGTTGGCGAGCCGCTCCAGCGCGTGCAGGGTGGCGGCCGAAGGCGGGAGCTCCTCCTGGTGGACGAGCTCGGTCACCTCGGCCTGCGTGACCTGGCCCGCGCGCACGACGTCGAGGAGCGCGCGGGCGCAGCCGGCCGCCACGCTCCCCTGCGGCGGGAGCTCCAGCTCGGCAGCGGCCAGGTCTCCCCGGGCGAGGGCGCGGCGCGCGAGGAACAGCGCCGGCTCCTCGAAGGTGGCGTCCGCCTCGAGCGCGCGCCGCGCCGCCCCGGCCGCGCTCGCCTCGTCGTGGCCCGCGGCGTGGATGCGCGCCTCGGCCAGCCAGGTGCGCGCGACGGCCCAGCCCTCGCCCAGCCGCGCGAACGCGGCCCGCGCCTCGGCCAGCCAGCGCAGCCCCTGGCTCGCGTCGGCGCTCCGCGACAGCAGCTCCCCGGCGAACCACTGGCTCACCGCCTTGGCGGCGCCGTCGAGCTGGCGCGACAGCGTCAGCGCCTCCTTGGCGTGGGTCCGGGCGGCGTCGAGGCTGCCGCCCTGCAGCGCGGCGCGCCCGGTCCAGTGGTGGGCGGCCCAGCGCAAGGAGAGGTTCGCCTGCGCCGGGCGCGCCAGATCCTGCAGCTTGCGCGCGCAGCCGACCACGTCGCCCGCCTGGGCGGTCGCGACTGCGTCGAGGAGGGTGGCCAGCGCGCGCTCGCGCTCGGCCGGCTCGAGCGGCTCGGCGCCGGCCCCCGGCGGCGCCTGGCCCAGGTCGCGCTGGCAGGCGGCCGCCTCGGCGAGCTGCCCGCGCGCGAGGGCGAGGCGCAGGGCGGCCCAGGGATCGCGCTGCGCGGGCGCGACCGGGAGCGGCGGCGGCGCGGAGGAGGCCGGGCCGGAGGCCGGCGCGGGCGACCCGTCCCGCAGCGCCTTCTCCACCCGCGAGGTGGGCTTGGCGGGATCGACCGCCACCATCAGGAACGCGCCGGCGCGGGGCGCCGCCACGAGCTGCCGCGTGGGCGCCCCGGCGACGACGAGCTCGAGCTGGCCGAGGCCCGCGGTCTCGCCCAGCGCCCCCAGCTCGGCGAGGGCGATGGCCATGGCGCCCGCGTGCTCCCGGGTCAGCCCGGCGTCGCCGGTGATCGGCGCGGTGAGCTGCCCGCGCAGATCCGCGCCGAGCGTGCCCCGCACCTCGGTCAGGCCTTCGAAGAGCGGGGCGCGGCTCATGAGGCGCGCCGTTCCGCCGCAGGTCGCGCCGACCCAGGTCGGCGGCGGTACGTCGGTCCCCTCGTCGCAACTTGGCGCATGCGCGAACCTCTCCACGCAGCGTAGAGAGGCGTGCGACAAAGTGTCAATGCACGGTGATGACCTACAGTGTATCCAGCGCCCGGCGCCCCGCGCGCGGCGGGTGGCGCGGCACCCCGCTCAACCGCCCGGAATTTCAGCCATCCAGGTCGCTGCCGGGTGGACGCTACCCCAGCCGCGCCCGCGCGGTGGCGAGCGCCTCGTGCACCTGCTCCAGCGCGCGCCGCGCCTCGGCGAGCTCGTCGCGCTCGCGGCGCGCCTCGCCCAGCTCGCGCGAGAGGTCGTCCCGCTCGCGCGTCACCTGCGCCAGCGCCGCGCGCAGGCGCGCCAGGTCGGCGGCGCGCTCGTCGAGCTCCGCCCCGAGCCGGCCGAGCTCGGCCTCGCCCTCGGCGCGCGCCCGCTCCGCCTGCTCGGCGCGGGCGGTGACGGCGTCGAGCAGCGCCTGCCGCTCCTCGTCGAGCGCCGAGAGCGCCTGCGCCCGGGCCACCGCGCCGTCGCGCTCCTCCTCCAGCGCGCTCAGCTCGTCCAGCATCTCCGCGAGGACGGAGCGCTTCTCCTCGAGCTGCTGCTCGACCGCGGCCAGCCGCTCCACCGCGCGGCGCCCCTCGCTGGCGCCCCGCGCCAGCTCGGCGCGGGCGTCGTCGAGGTCGGCGCGCAGGGCCGTCTCCACCTCGCGGGCGCGGGTGAGCTGCGCCTCGAAGTCCTTCACCAGCAGGAGCGCGCTCTCCCCGGCGCGGGCCGGGGTCTCCGGCAGCGCCGGCATGGGGGGCGCCGGCCGGACCGCCGCCGCCACCTTGCGCTTCACGGCGAGGAGCCGCTCGCGGCGCGACTCGACGTCGGGGGGCTCCGAGAAGGCGAGCGCCGGTTGCGCGGGGGGCGCGGGTTCACGCGTGGTGCTGCCCCCTCTCCCGGCCCTCTCCCCCGCGGGGGGAGAGGGGGGATTCTCAGGGGTGCGGTCTTCAGGGCTGAGGTCTCCCTCGCCCTTGCGGGTGGAGGAAGGGTGAGCGACCTCGCCGAGGTCTCCCTCGCCCCGCGCAGCGGGGAGAGGGCCGGGGAGAGGGGCCGCGGTCACCTCCGCCGCCGGCGCCGCGGTCTCGGCCGCGGTCCCCGCCTCGCCCGCGGGCGCGACCGCGGTCTTGAGCCGCGGCCGGAACTTGGGGACGTTCGCGTCGAAGGCCTTCCTCATCGGCTCGCTCCCGCCGCGCCGGCCTTGGCCGTCGCGCTCACCCGGGCCTGGATCTCGTCCAGGACCGCCTCCAGGTCGGTCGCCCCCTTCGACTCCGCGTCGAAGGCGAAGATGGGGCAGCCCTCGCTCGACGCCTGCGCGAACTTGGTGCACTGGCGCACCACGCTCTCGAGCACGTAGTCGGCGTAGTGCTCGCGGAGCGCGCCGAGCGCCTCGCGCGCGATCTTGAAGGTCTGGTTGAAGGCGTTCACCACGATGAAGATGTGCTCGAGCTGGTGCGAGAGGTCGTCCTCCAGCCCCTGCACGGTCTCGAAGAGCAGCCGGAGCCCGTCGTAGGAGAGGAAGTCGGCCAGCACCGGGATGACGAGGTCGTCGGCCGCCATGAGCGCGTTCAGGTTGAGGAGCCCGAACGACGGCGGCGCGTCCATCACCACGAAGTCGTACTTCGCCTGCACCTCCTCCAGCGCCTTGCGCAGCCGGAACTCGCGCCCGGCGAGCGGCATGAGCGCGAGGTCGATGGTGCTCATGGCGAGGTTCGACGGGACGAGCGAGAGCCCGGGCATCCCGGTGGCGATGGTCACCTCGTCCACCGGCGCCTTGCGGATGAGCACGTCGTGCAGCGTGCGCGGGAAGCTCGCCCCCTCCTTGCCGAGGCACTTCGTGGCGTGCCCCTGGCTGTCGAGGTCGATCATGAGCACGCGGTGGCCGCGCTCGGCCAGGCGGTAGGCGTAGGAGGAGGAGAGGCTGGTCTTGCCGGTGCCGCCCTTGAAGTTGAGGAAGAGCTGGACCCGGCGCGCGCGGGGGGCCGGGACGCGGCGGAGCTTCTGCCGCGCGTCGGCCAGCTCGGCGGGGCCGTAGCCGTCGCGCTTGCCGAGCGCCTCGGCGACCTGCTTGGCGGGGACGCCGAGGATCTCGGCGAGGCGCTTCTGCGAGTAGCGGATGTTCTCCATGGCGCCTCTCCTAGCTCATGAAGAAGCGCGGCCCGCGCGCCACCAGCCGCCCTTGCGTCACGAGCGCGCGCAGGGTGGATTCGATCGTGAGGCGCTCCGCGCCGAGCGCGGCCGACAGCTCCTCGGCGGTCCGGCCCCGCAGCGCCGCGCGCACCTCGGCCAGCGCGGCCGCGGCGAGCGGCGCGCGCTCCTCCGGCGCGGCGACGGCCACCGCCGACTTCATCGCGGCCGCCGCGGCGAGCGCATGGCGCACGCCCTCTCCCTGCGAGGGTGCGCGAGCAGGGACGCGAGGCTCTCCCTGCGCGGGAGAGGCGGATGGAGCGCGCGGACCGCGGCGGGCAGCCGGCGCAGCGAGGATCGGCTCCCTCTCCCCCACCGGGGGAGCGGGACGGGGAGCGTGGGCCACAGCCGCGGCGACCTTCGTCACCGCGCTCCGCAGCGCCTCGCCGTCCACCTCGAGCAGCTTCTCGCTGATGCGCCGGGCTGCGCGGCGGCGCTCCGCCTCGGGGGCGGCGGGGTCGACCGCCTCGCCCGACCAGCGGCCGGTGGCGAGGGCCGCCGCGCGGCGCACCGCGGGCTCCCGGTGCTCGAGCGCGCGGGCGAGCGCGCCCTGGGCCCGGGCGCTGGGGCGGCCCGCCAGCGCCGAGGCGGCGGCGCGGGCGACGCCGGCGTCGCGGTCGGCGAGCGCGCCGGCGAGCGCGTCGTCGGCCGGCTCGCCGCGCGCGAAGCCGAGCAGCACCACCGCGCGGCGCCGCACGAGCGGGCTCGCGTCGGCGAGCGCGCCGGAGAGCGCCGGGACCGCCTGCGGACCGGCGAGCGCGCTCACCGCGTCGAGGGCGGCCGCCCGCACCGCCGGGCGCGGGTCGGCGAGCTCGCGGACCGCGAGGTCCGAGGCGCTCGCCTCGGCCAGGGCGCCGAGCGCGGCCAGGAGCGAGGCCTTCACCTCGGCGTCGGCCTCGCGCCCGAGCGCGGCGGCCACCAGCGGCGCGGCGCCCCGCGAGCCGAGCGCGCGCAGGCCGTCCGCGGCGCGGCGGCGGGTCCCCGGCTCGCGCGAGCCGAGGTCGTCGAGGCAGGACTCGTAGAGCGCGCGCTCGGAGCGGGTGGAGAAGCGCGGCAGCGCGCGCGCGTCGGCGGCGGAGACGGTGATGCGGCCGGACTGCTCGAACGCGGTCGCCATCGCTGGGAGGGCCACGGCGCCGCGCCCCGCCCCCGCGCCGGCCGGCGAAGGCTGCCCGGTCCGCGGCGCCGCGTTCGCGTTCGCGTTCGCGTTCGCGGTCGAGGTCGAGGTCGAGGTCGAGGTCGAGGTCGAGGTCGCGGTCGCGTTCGAATCCGCGCTCGCGGCCTCGCCCGGCGCGTACCCCCGCGCCTCCGCCTCGCGCTTCCACGCGCGCAGGGCCTCGATCTCCGCCCGCAGCTCCGCGATGAAGCCGGCCAGCTCGGAGGCGCTGCCGGCGTCGTCGTCCTCGCCGGCGGGCGCGCCCGCGACCCGCGCGCTCTCGACCATGCCGGAGAGGAACCGCTCGCGCTCCGCCTCGAGCAGCCGCACGCGCTCGGCCAGCTCGCCGCTCTGCGCCGCGCCCGCCGCCTGCGCGCCCTTGAGCTGCGCGAGCTGCGCCTCCAGCTCGCCCTCGCGCCGCCGCGCCGCGCCGGCCTCGTCCCGGGCGCGCGCCGCCGCGGCGCGCGCCGACTCGAGCTCATGCTCGAGGCTCGCCACCCGGCACTCGAAGAAGATGACCTTCTCGAGCGCGCTCCTGAGCAGCTCCTCGGGACTCCCGCTCACCCGACCTCCCTGCGCCCACGCCCCGCCACGACCCTGCGCCTCGTCCGGGATCGCCGAATGATCCCGAGATCTTGCCTGAGATATCGGCAGCATACGGAAGCGGGATCGAAAAGGCAAACGCCCGCGGGAGGGCCCGGGCGACGGGCGCCTGCCCCTCAGGCCGCTTCGGGGCGCACCTGCGCGCGCTCGAGGCCGTGCCCGCGGCCGCCGCGCTCGGAGCGCCAGAGCAGGAAGGAGAAGGCGAACCCGGCGCAGGCGAGCGCCGCCAGCATCCACATCACCGGCAGCCAGCCCGCCGGGTGAGCCGCGCTCGCGCCGCCGGCGTCCTTCACCCGGCCCAGCCCCCAGCTCATGGCCGCCCAGCCCACCTGCTGGCAGAAGGTCATGAGCGCGTAGGCCGAGCCGAGCCGCGCGTCCGGGACGAGGTAGGTCACGGCCGGCCACAGCACCGCCGGCACCAGCGCGAAGGCCAGCCCGAGCAGCGCCATCGAGAGCTGGAGCGGGAGGTGCGTGTAGGCCATGAGCAGGAAGGGCGGCACGAGCAGCGCCGACCCGACCGCCATGAGCAGCGCGCGCTTCCCGATCCGGTCGGCGACGAAGCCGAAGATGGGCATGCCGATCATGGAGAGCAGCGGCAGGACGCTCTTCAGGCTGCCGGCGGTCTCGTTCGAGACGCCGTGGTAGTCGGTGAGGAACAGGTTCGCGAAGGTGCGGAACGGGAAGATGGTGGCGTAGAACGCGACGCACAGGCCGACCACCCACCAGTACGCGCGGTCGAAGCGGACCAGGTCGGCGAGGACGAGCTTGTCGGTCGCGCCCGCGCGCGCGGTGCCGTAGCGGCGCGCCGCGTGGAGCTCGAGCGCCGCGTAGACGATCGCCAGGGCGAGCCAGACGCCCCCGAGCGCCGCCGCGAGGAGGAGCGGCGGCTGCCAGGAGGTGAAGAGCGCGCGCAGGTTGGGAGACCAGTCGGCGGCGTAGGAGCCGAGGCGCGCGATGAGGAGCTGAAGGGCGAGCGCGAAGGAGATCTCGCGCCCCTTGAACCAGCGGCCGACCACGGTGGTGGCCGCGACGATGAAGCACTCCGAGCCGACGCCGAGCACGAAGCGGCCCGCCATCATCCCGAGCGCGGCGTGCCCGGGGGCGAGCGCCGGCAGGAAGGCGATGAGCGCGCTGCCGGCCGCGCCGACGGCGCCGAAGAGCACCGCCGAGCGGGCGGTGCCGAGCCGGTCCACGAGGACGCCCCCGGCGATGAGCGTGAGGAGCGCCGCCACGTTGTAGGAGGTGTCGAGGAGCCCCACCTGCTCGCCGGTGAACCCGAACGCCTGCTCGAGGAGCGGGGTGACCGGGTAGAGCGCGTCGAAGACGTAGTAGTTGCCGAACATCGCGCCGCTGCAGGCGAGCAGCACGAGCCAGCGGTAGCCGCGGCCCGGCGAGGCGGGCGTGGGGGCGTCGGTCATGAGGGGCGCACGATAGCAGAGGCCGGGGCCAGGCCCGGCCTCCCGCTGCGGCTACGTCCGCCGCGCGTTCCCTCCCTCGCGCTCCTTCTCGCCGCTCGGCCCCTGCGCTCCCCTCCCTCTGCGGAAGCCAGGGGCCCCGGCGTCGGCCCGGCTACTCCTCCGGCTCGCGGCGGGTCGGCTCGAGCGCGCCCGAGTCCTCGCCGAAGCTGGCGGGCGAGCCCTCCTCGACGTCGAGGTGCTTTCGGACGTCCTCGCCTCGCGCGCCCTCGCCCTCCACCCGCACCTCCTCGCGCCGCACCTCGGCGTCGGCGGCGCGCTGCTCCACCACGCGGTCCTTGCGGAGCCGCACCTCCTCCTTCACCACCGGGCGCTTGCGGACCTCGAGCTCCTCCTCGCGGATGGGCATGGAGACCGTCTGCTCCTGGAACGACGCCTCGCCCGGGCCGACGGCCCGCGCCTCCCCGGTGGGCACGCGCTCGACGTGGACCTCCTCGCGCGTCACGGGCACGTCCACGTGCTTCGTCTCCGTGACGACGTCCTTGCGCAGGCGGACCTCGCCCGCGTCCTTCACCCGCTTCGCGACGTCGAGCTCCTCCTCCGCGATCGGCACCCGCAGCTCCTCCTGGCGCCCGGCCGTGGACCGCGCGCGCTCCGCCGGGATCCCGGGCTCCGCCGCGGAGGTCTCGATCCCTCCGCCCGGCCCCATCACGCTGGACCCCTCGGAGAAGGTCCCCTCCCGCCGCGCCGTCCCGGCCTCCCCGAGCGCCTCGCGCCCGCGCAGCAGGTGGATGTCGTCGCCCTGCACGTCCGCCACGTCCTCGAAGCGCGCCACGTAGTCCTTCGGGAAGAAGAACCCCTTCTCGATGACGAACGTGCTCGCGTCGCACGCGATCACCTTGCCGAGCTTGTCGCCCTCGGCGCTGTGCACCGTCATCCCTTCGCGGATCAGCCCTCTCTCGATCATGTGTGACCTCCCTGGGGTGAAACGATAGGGAGTCCACCCGGGAAGGCCCGGCGCGCGCGTCGCTGGCCGGCCGACTAGCCCTGCGGCTCACCCTGCCCGGCGTAGGCGTATCCGAGGCCCGGCGCCGGGGCTCCCGCGGGCGCGTAGCCGCCCGGCGGACGCGGCGAGGGCGCCACCAGCGGCGGCGTCCTGCGGGACCAGCTCTCCGGCATCCCGCCCTCCGCCAGCTCGAAGAGCGCTCGCTCGCTCCGCGCGACCCGCACCCGGCCGCGCTCCACCTCGAGCACCTCGTCCCAGCGGATCACCCACTCCGACGGGCTCCAGAAGCCGCGCACGACCTCGATGCCCCAGGGGTCGCGGCGCGTGACCTTCCCGAGCCGCTGGCCGTCCTCGTCCACGACGGTCATCCCGACCTTCACCCGCTCGTCCATGCGCGTGACGATAGGGCCGCGCGCGCGCGGCCGCCCGGCGCGGATGGAGACCCCGCGCCCGGCGTCAGCGCGACCGCGCGGGCGCCGGCTCGCCCTGCCGCTTCACGCGCGCGGCGCGCACCTTGAGCACGCGCCGGGGGGTGGCCTCGCTCACCGTGAACAGCCACCCGCGCTGGAAGAAGCGGTCGCCGGCGGTGGGGATGGCGCCCGCCAGCGCATTCAGGAACCCGGCCACCGTCTCGTACTGGGCGTCCTCGGGGAGCGCGCCGCCGGCCAGGCGGTTGAACTCCGAGACCGGCACGTCGCCGCGCACGGTGTAGGTGCCGTCGGCGTGCGCCTCGACGCCCTTGCCCTGCTCCACCTCGAACTCGTCGCCGATCTCCCCGACGATCTCCTCGAGCACGTCCTCGAGCGTGCAGATGCCCATCACCCCGCCGTACTCGTCCACCACCACCGCCATGTGGATGTGGCGCTTCTGCATCTCGCGCAGGAGCTGGTCCACCGGCTTCGACCAGGGCACGAAGTGCGGCGGCCGCACCAGGTCGCGCAGCACGATGAGCTCCGGGTGCTCCATGAGCGGGACCAGGTCGCGCGCGTGCAGCGTGCCGACGATCTGGTCGAGGCTCTCGCGGTAGACCGGCAGGCGCGAGTGGCCCTCCTCGGCGAGCAGGCGCAGGAGCTCCTTCACCGGCGTCTCGACGTCGAGGGCCACCACCTCGGTGCGCGGCACCATCACGTCGCGCGCGACCTTGTCGCGGAACTCGAACACCGCCTGGATGAGCTCGCTCGTCGCCTGGTCGGAAGGCGTGCCGCGCGAGCGCGCCCACTCCGAGAGCACCCGCTCCATCTCCTCCAGCGGCGGCTGCGGCAGGGCGAAGGCGCCGGGCCGCCCCGCCAGCGGGCGGGCCAGGGCGCGCGCGCCGCGGGCGAGCGGCGAGACGGCGCGGACCAGCGCCCGCGCCGGCCGCGCCAGCCCGAGCCCCACCGCCTCGCCGTGCGCGGCGCCGACCGCTCGCGCCGCGGCGGAGAAGACGATGGAGAGGAACGCGCCCAGGGCGAGCGCCAGCGCCGCCCCGGCCGCGGGCGCCGGCGGCACCGCCCGCCACCCGGCGAGCGCGGCCGCGGCGCCGGCGGCGAGCGCGAGGAGGGCGTCGACCGCGCGGACGAGCGCCGCGGTGGCCTCGCGGTCCTCGAGCAGCGCCGCCAGGGCGCGCGCCCGCCGCGAGCCGCCCCCCTCCTGCGCCAGCGCCTGCGCGCGGGGGAGGCCCACCGCCACCAGCGCCGCCTCGAGCGCGGCCGCCACCGCCCGCGCGAGGAGCAGCGCGAGGGCGGCCGCCGCGGCCAGGGCGAGATCCTGCTCCGGTGCCATCGCGGCGAGGCTAGCACGGCGGCGCCCGATCGTCCGGCGCGCGCGGCGCCGTTGCCGGGCCGCGGCGCGCGTGCTACGCCGCCGCGATGGCCCCCTCCCCGCGCGCCTCCACCGGGTCCCTCCTCGCCGGGCTCGCGATCTTCGCGGCGGCCGCCACCTGGCTCGTCCGCGTCTTCCCGCTCACGCCCACCCCCACCGCGGCGCTCTGCTTCGGGGCCGTGATCGCGGCGGCGCTCCTCATCTCCTGGGGCGCCGAGGCGGCGCAGTTCTTCGTCTCGCAGGGGCTGGCGGTGGCGTTCATCGCGCTCCTGCAGGTGGTGCCGGAGTTCATGGTGGAGGCGGTCATCGCCTGGCAGGCGGGGCGCGACGGGCGGGTCGACCTGGTCTTCGCGAACGCCTCGGGCTCGAACCGCCTCCTCACCGGCTTCGGCTGGCCGCTCATCTTCTTCGTCACCGACTTCTTCCACCGCCGCAAGCACGGGCGGCCGCTCGACGCGCTGCGGCTCCGGCCCGAGCACGTGATCGAGGTGGTGGCGCTCCTCGCCGCCTCGAGCTGGTACCTGGTCGTGCTGTGGCGCGGGCACCTCACCCTGCTCGACTCGGCGGTGCTGGGCGGCGCCTTCGTCCTCTACCTGTTCGTGCTCTCCCGGATGCCGTCCGAGGAGGAGGAGGAGAAGGAGGAGCTGCTCGCCCCGCCCCGGCTGCTGGTCGAGCTGCGCCCGCGGCTGCTCCGCGGCGCGGCGCTGCTCGGGCTGTTCGCGCTGGGCGGGGTGGTGATGTGGGGGGTGGCCCACCCCTTCCTCGAGTCCATGAAGGAGGTGGCGGTGGCGCTGGGCGTCTCCCAGTTCGCCTTCGTGCAGTGGGTGGCGCCCTTCCTGACCGAGTTCCCGGAGAAGGTGACGGCGGTCTACTGGTCGCGCACGGTCAAGCTCGCGCCCATGGCGCTCCTCAACATGGTGAGCTCGACGGTGAACCAGTACACGGCGCTGGTGGCCATGATCCCCATCGCCTACTCCCTGTCGGTGGGGGCGCCGGCCGCCATCCCCATGGACCCGCTCCACCGGACCGAGATCTTCCTGTCGTTCGCCACCACCCTCTACGGCGTGGCCTGCCTCGCGAAGCTCTACTTCACGCGGGTGAACGCGGTCATCATGCTGGCGCTCTTCGCGCTGCAGTTCTTCTACGAGGGGCCCATCGACGTGCCGCACCTCGGGCCGGCGCACGGGGGCTTCGACCTGCCGCCCATCGAGTCGCACCTGCTCGTGGCCTGGGCCTACGTGGCGCTGGCGGTGGCCGAGGTGGCGCGCCACGGCCGCCAGCTGCGGCTGGGCGCGGCGCTGCGCGAGGCCGTGGCCGCCATGCGCTGAGGGCAGCGGCTCGCGCCGGGACGATCTGTTATATAGCCGGCCATGGCGAAGACGGTCCGGGTCTACGTGACGCTGAAGCGGGGCGTGCTCGATCCGCAGGGTTCGGCGGTCGGGCGGGCGCTCAGGACGCTCGGCTACGGCGAGGTGCAGGGCGTGCGCCTCGGCAAGTACATCGAGCTCGAGCTGGCGGACGGCGAGAGCGACGCCGGCGGGCGGAAGCGGCTCGACGAGATGTGCCGGCGGCTGCTCGCCAACACCGTCATCGAGGACTACCGCTTCGACGACGCGCCGGCGGTGAAGGCATGAAGATCGGCGTCGTCAGCTTCCCCGGCTCGAACTGCGACCACGACCTGTACCACGTGGTGAAGCACGTCTGCGGGGCCGACGCGCAGTACGTGTGGCACAAGGACCGGCTGCCGGCCGGGCTCGACGCGGTCATGCTCCCGGGCGGCTTCAGCTACGGCGACTACCTGCGCTGCGGCGCGCTGGCGCGCTTCTCGCCGGTCATGGAGGACGTCGTCGGCTACGCCCGGGGCGGCGGCCCGGTGGTGGGCATCTGCAACGGCTTCCAGATCCTGTGCGAGGCCGGCCTCCTCCCCGGGGCGCTGCTCCGCAACGCCTCGCTCCACTTCGTCTGCCAGGACGTGCTCATCGAGGTGCAGGGCGCCGAGACGCCCTTCACCGCCGGCCTGCGCGGCGAGCGGCTGCGCGTGCCGGTCGCGCACGGCGACGGCAACTTCTTCGCGGACGACGCCACCCTCGACCGGCTGGAGGGCGAGGGCCAGGTGGTGTTCCGCTACGTGGGCGG
This sequence comes from Anaeromyxobacter diazotrophicus, assembly GCF_013340205.1. Classification (NCBI taxonomy): domain Bacteria; kingdom Pseudomonadati; phylum Myxococcota; class Myxococcia; order Myxococcales; family Anaeromyxobacteraceae; genus Anaeromyxobacter; species Anaeromyxobacter diazotrophicus. Next base: position 271,224 of record NZ_BJTG01000003.1, on the reverse strand, counting down.
CGCGCCCAACGGCTCCGCCCGCGACATCGCCGGGGTCGCGGCCGGCCCGCGCATGAACGTGGTCGGGCTCATGCCCCACCCCGAGCGCGCGAGCGAGGCCATCCTGGGCAGCGCCGACGGCAAGAAGCTCTTCGAGAGCCTCCTCGGCGCGGCGGGGTAGCGCGCCGGTGCAGGTCGACCTCCTCGGACCCGCCGGGCGGCTGGAGGCGCTGTACGAGGCGCCCGCGGCCCCGCGCTTCGCGGCGGTGGTCTGCCACCCGCACCCGCGCCACGGCGGCACCCTCCACAACCACGCCACCTACCGGCTGGCGCGCGCCGTGCGCGAGCAGGGCGGCGCCACGCTGCGCTTCAACTTCCGCGGCGTCGGCCGCTCCGCCGGTCAGTACGACCAGGGCCGCGGCGAGGCGGACGACGTGCGCGCCGCGCTGGCGTGGCTCGCGGCGGAGCACCCCGGGCTGCCCCGCTGGGCGGCCGGCTTCTCGTTCGGCGCCTGGATGGCGCTCGAGGCGGGCTGCGCCGTCCCGGCGGTGCCGGGCGTGCTGTGCCTAGGCCTCGCGCTCTCGCTGCGCGAGGGGGTCGCCGAGCGCGCCCGGGGCTGCGCGAAGCCGGTGGCGGTGGTGCAGGCCGAGCGCGACGAGTTCGCGCTCCCGGCCGAGGTCGAGCGCGCCCTGGAGGGCGCGGCCGCCCCGCGCCGGCTCACGGTGGTGGAGGGCGCGACCCACCTCTTCACCGAGGCGCTCCCGGCGCTGGAGCGCGCCGCGGGCGAGGCGATGGCGTGGCTCCTGGAGGCGGCGCCGTGACCCAGCTCGGTCCGGCGCAGGTGGCGCTCTTCCTCGCGCAGCAGGGCGAGGAGCTGGTCCGCATCTGGCGGCTCGCCCGCGCCACGGCGCGGCCGGAGGTGTTCCCGGGCCTCCTCGACGGGGTGGTGGCGGAGTTCTTCGCGCGCGCCGGCGAGCTCCTGGCGCGCGGCGCGCCGGCGGCGGAGGTGTGGCGCGGGCTCGGCGGCGTGGTGCGCTGGCCCACGACGGTGGACGCCGCGGAGCTCGACGCGGAGTGGGTGCTGGTGGAGCAGGTGCTCGCCGCCACCTGCGAGTCGGTGAACGCGGCGCCGGAGGTGAGCGGGTGGCTGCTCGACGCGGTCGGCGGCTGCCGCCTCGGCCTGCGGGAGCTCTGGAAGCCGGGCGCGGCGCCGGAGGCGATCGTGACGGCGCTCGTCTTCTCGAGCGTCGCCCCGCCGCCGTCGCGGCACGGCGAGGACGACACCGTCAGCTGAAGGGCGGCGGGGCGAGGGCGGCAGCCCTCTCGAAGACGCCCCCCCCTCTCCCCCACCGAGGGAGAGGGGGCCGCACCGCGAGGCGAGGCGGTGGCTACCGCGCCGCCGTCACGCTGAGCGTGAAGCTCGCGCCGCTCGAGGTGCTCTCGCCGTCCACCTCGACGAACAGCTCGCCCGCCGCGGTGGCGACCGCGGTGCAGAAGTCGTCCACCTTGCCGGAGGCGTAGGAGCTGCACGCGGTCGTGTAGTGGTACGCGTCGGAGTAGACGTCGAGGTCGGCGTCGTCGCTGAGCCCCGAGATGCGGACCACGTACGAGGCGCCGGGGGTGAGCCCGGTCACGCGGTAGTCCTTCTCGCCCCGATCCACGGTGCCGGCGGCGGGGAGCTGAGCCGGGAACGCCAGGTCGGCGTGCGTCAGCGGGGCGGCGGGGCCCGTCTCGACCTGGAAGCTCGCGCCGTCCTCGGTCCAGGAGCCGTCCACCGCCAGGTAGAGCTCCCCGGCGGCGCTCGCCGGCGCGGTGCAGGACTCGGGGACGGTGCCCGCGGTCTGGGACGCGCACGCCAGGGCGCCCTCGGAGAGGCTCGCGTCCGAGTACACCTCCAGGTCCACGTCGTCGTCGAGCTTCGTCAGCGCCGCCAGGTAGAACGCGCCCGGCGTGAGGCCGGTCACCCGGTAGAGGGCGCGGGTGGTGTCCACGCTGCCGGTGCGGGGCAGGTCGGTGCCCAGGGCGAGCGAGGTCATCACCCGCGACACGAGCTCGGCGGTCGCGCTGACCCCGCTCGCGTGGGTGGCGGTGATGGTGGCGCTGCCCTTCCCGACCGCGGTCACGACGCCGGCGTCGCTCACGGTGGCGATGGCGGCGTCGGACGACCGCCACTGGAGGCCGCTCGCGACGGCGGCGACGCGCCCGTCCGAGTAGCGGCCGGTGGCGGTGAGCTGCTGGGAGCCGCCCACCGCCAGGTAGGCGGGGCCGGGCGCGAGGGCCAGCGACTGCAGCTTGGCGCTCGGGGTGCTGGAGCTCTGGCAGCCCGCCGCCAGGATGAGCGCGAGGCCCAGCGCGGCGCGGCGACCCTTCGTCTTCACGGCGATCTCGTCGATTCGGGTGGTCATGTGCTCTCCTCGAAGACCTGTGGCCCGGCCGCGCTGCTGCCCGCGCACCTGCTGCGGGCAGCAGCGTCCTCGCCGGGGCTGCCGCCTACTGCCCGGACCCCGTCAGCGTCACCGACTGCGAAACCGCCGGCGCCGAGACGCGCACGTTGAGCGTCGCGGTCCGCGAGCCGACGCGCGTCGGCGTGAACGTGACCGAGATGGTGCAGCTCGCGCCGGCGGCCACGCTCGTCCCGCAGCTGTTCGTCTGGGCGAAGCTGCCGGGGTTGTTGCCGCCGAGCGTGATGCCGCGGATGCCGAGCGGCGCCGTGCCGGTGTTGGCCAGGGTCACCGTCTGCGCCGCGCTGGTCGTCCCCACCGTCTGCTTGGCGAAGGTGAGGGCCGTCGGGGTGAGGGTGTAGGTCGGGACCAGGATGGTGCCGGTCAGGCTGACCGTCTGCGAGGTCGCCGGGGCGGCCACGTTGACGGTGAGCGTCGCCGACTTGGTGAGCACGCCGCCGTAGGTGGTGGGCGTGAACGTCACGTCGATGGTGCAGCTCGCCCCGGCCGCCAGGCTCGGGCCGCAGGTGCTGGTCCGGGCGAACTGGCTCGGGTCGGTCCCGCCGAGCGCCGTGCCGTTCAGGGTGAGCGGCGAGGTGCCGGTGTTCGTGACCGTGACCGTCTGCGCGGCCGAGGTGACGTTCATCGCGCTCGTGAAGGCGAGCGAGGTGGGCGCCACCGCGGCGACCGGGACGCCGCCCGTCCCGCTCAGCGCCACGGTCGCCGGGCCGGCCGGGTCGGAGGTGACCACCGAGAGCGTGGCCGTGGAGGGCCCGACCGCCGCCGGCGTGAAGCGCACGCCGAGGGTGCAGGAGCGGCCGGCCGACAGGCTCGCCGCGCAGTTGTTCGTCACCGCGTAGTCGGCGGCGTTCGCCCCGCTGACCCCGACGCTGGTGATGGCCAGCGCGGTCGTGCCGGTGTTGATGAGCGTCACCGAGCGCGAGGCGCTGGTCGTGCCGACGAGCTGGGTGCCGAAGGCGAGCACCGACGGGGAGAGGCTGATGGCGGTGCCCATGCCGTTCACCGCGGCGGTGAGGGTCGGGTTCACCGGGTCGGAGCTGGTCACGGTCACGGTGCCGGACCGGGTGCCGGTCGCGGTGGGCGTGAAGGTGACGGTGATGGCGCAGCTCGCGCCGGCCGCCACGGTGGCGCAGCTGCTCGTCTGGCTGAAGTCACCGCTGGCGGTGATGCCGCTCACCGTGAGCGGGGCCGTGCCGGTGTTGGACAGCGTGAGCGTCTGGGGCGCGCTGGGCGTGTTCAGGGTCTGGGCGGCGAACGTGAGCGGGTTCGGCGCCAGCCCGGCCACCGGCGCGACGTCCGTGCCGGTGAGGGCCACCGCCTGGGCGGGGATGGGGTTCACCCCGTCCGTGCCGGTGATGACCAGGGAGGCCGCCTTCGCGCCGGACGTGGCCGGGGCGAACGCCACGGCGACGGTGCAGCTTCCGCCGGCGGCGAGGGTGGTGCCGCAGCTGCTGCTCACCACCTGGAACTCGGCCGCGTTGCCGCCGGAGAGGCCGGCGGCCAGGGACGCCACCGGGGCCGTCCCGCCGTTCGTGAGCGTCACCGTCTGCGCCGCGCCGGCCGCCGGCGGGTTCGTCACGAGCTGGTTCACGAAGGCGAGCGCGTTCGGGTTCACCGTGAGGAGCGGGGCGATGCCCGTGCCGTCGAGGGTCACCGTGACCACCGGCGTGATGGGGTCGTCCGTGCTCACCGTGAGGCGGGCCCCCCGCGCCGCGAGGGCCGACGGCCTGAAGGTCACGCTGACGGTGCAGGCCGCGCCGGCGGCGAGGGTGGCGGGCGCCACCGGGCAGGTGCTGGTCTGCGCGAAGTCGCCCGGGTTCGTGCCGGCGAGCGCCAGGCCGGTCACGGTGAGCGGCAGGGTGCCGGTGTTGGTGAGCGTGACGGCCTGGGCGGCGCTGGTCACGTTCACGAGCTGGTTGCCGAAGGAGAGCGTCAGCGGCGAGACGCTCGCCACCGGGGCGACGCCGTTGCCGGTGAGCGCCACCGACAGCGGGACGACGCTCGCCGAGGTCAGGATCTCGAGGGTGGCGGCGCGCGCGCCGAGCGCGGCCGGCTTGAAGACCAGGTCGACCGTGCAGCTGGCGCCGGCGCCGAGGCTCGGGCCGCACGTGCTCGTCGACGCGATGGCGAAGTCGGCGGCCTGGGCGCCCACCACCGAGATGGCGAGCGAGGTGATGCCGCCGGCGGTGAGCGTCACGCTGCGCGCCGCGCTGGCGGTGCCGACCCGCTGGTCGCCGAACGCGACGGCGTCGGGGCTGACCGTGACCAGCGCCACCGTCCCGAGCTGGGCGACGTTGGACCAGTTGGAGGTGGCCGGGAAGGTCTGCCCCGGCAGCGCCGGGCTCGTCAGCACCTTCTCACCCCGCACGCGGTAGTAGTAGACCTGCCCGCCCACCAGGGCGTTGGCGTCGGTCGCGCTGGCGGGACCGGGCTGCACGGTCGGCGCCGCCGCCGAGAAGGTCACCAGGTCGTTCGCGAAGGTCGGGTCGGTCGAGCGCTGGACGGTGAACGTCATCGCGCTCTTCGACTCGTCCCGCCAGACGAGCACCGGCTGGTCGGTCGGCAGCGGCTGCGACACGACCAGGCTCGACGGCACCTCGGGCGCGGTCACCAGCACCTCGGAGCGCATCATGTCCTCCTCCTCGTGCCCGAGGAGGTGGCAGTGCCAGATGTACTCCTGGCCGAAGTTCACGAGCTGGTTCGTGATCTGGATGGGGTTGTTGTTCACGTCCACGCCCGTGAACTGCGACGCGGTGCCGAGCGGGCGATCGACGTCGAGCGGCCGGATCTTGTCGGGCAGCGGCCAGGGCAGGTTCTGCTTCACCGGCTTGAGGGCGATGAGGACGTCCTCGAGCGGGTTCATGCGGACGACCTCCTTCCACCCGAGCTCGTTCGCGTCCGGGGCGCGGATCTGGCCGTCCCAGCCGACGCGGTTCAGGACCTGCGCGTTGAAGAGGTGGAAGTGGATGGTGTGGGTGTCGACGCCGTTGTGCGTGATCTTCCAGATCTGCGGCACGCCGTCGGTGAGGAACTCGGTCGTCGGGTCGAAGTTCGCGAACGGGATGGTGGTCTGGTTGAGCCAGTTCGTGTTCGGGATCTCCACGCCGAGGAGCGAGTTCATCCGGCCCTGGTCGGTCGTGAAGAGCTCGTGCAGCGCCTTGTTCGCGAACGGGATGGTGACCGGCTGCGACTGCCCGATGGGCGTGAAGGTGAGGCTCAGCGCCTGGATGGGCAGGTAGGTGTTCGCGAACGGCGTCGCCGGGTTGTAGACCTGGTTGTAGACCGCCTCCGGCACGATGGGCGGCGGCTGCGAGCCGGCGAAGGCCTGGTTGAGCGCCGTCGTGATGGCCGCCAGATCGACCGGCGGCTGCGAGGCGGAGGCGGCGGCGCGCACCTTGATCTGCATGACGGTGCGGTTGTTCGGGCCGTAGCCGGGGAGCGGGCTCGGCGCGCCGCCGACGGTGGTCTGGTCGGGCGCGCCCGTGTACAGGTCCTGGCGCGGGTCACCGGCCGGCACCGGCGCGGGCGAGTCGTTGTAGAGGATGAGCGTCTTCCCGGCGTAGGCGGAGAAGTCCACCACCACGTCGGCGCGCTCGGCCGGGCCCATGAAGAGCGCCTTGGTCGAGACGTTCAGCACCACGATGTTGCGCTTGTTGAGCTCGTAGTTGACGGGCAGCGGCGGGATGACGGCCGGCGCCGGGAGCAGCCCCGCCTCGCTGCCGATCTGGATCCACTTCGGGCCGACGGTGGCCGGGTCCGGCACGCCGCCCTGGCGGGCGTCGACCGGCCAGTCGCGCGGCCAGCAGGTGGCGGGGCCGAGGTCCGGGCCGTTGGGCGAGCCGGTCACGTCGCTGAGCGGCGCGCTTCCGCTGCAGAGCGGCGGCACGCTGCTGGACGAGTGCGGCACCGCGTCCACCATCTTCACCTCGGTGCCGCTCGCGTCGGCGACGAACAGGCTGAGGTTGAAGTTGCGCTCGTTGGCGGCGTTCAGGATCTGGAAGCGGTAGGCGGCCGGGTCGACGGTGAGCGTCGGGTAGGCGGTGCCGTTCACCACCGGCGTGTCGAGGAACGACTCGGGCACCATCGAGGGCGAGGGCGTGCTCGGGCACTCGGTGTCGCCGTTCGGGTTCGTGAGCGGGTCCACCGCCAGCGCGCTGCGGCACGGGATGGTGAGCGGCCGGTTCACGACCTGGCCATCCCAGGTGACGCCGGTGAGGGAGGTCTGCATGGGCCAGAACCACGGGCCGTAGTCCCAGCGTCCCATGGGGTTCGTGCTGGAGAGGTCGGGGTTCCCCGGCCACTGGTTCGGCGTGTAGACGTGCGGGTACCAGAGGCCGTCCTCGCCGCTCCACAGCGCCGGGTCCCAGGTCGGGTCCTGCTGCGCGAGCTGCGCGGCGGGCGGGACGAAGGTCTTGTCCTGGAGGACGAGCGGGATGACGTGGTCGAGGTCGGGCGAGGTCGCCGTCGTCACCGCGGACGCCGGGTCGAAGAACTTGGTGCCCAGGGTGCCCGGCACGGTGGCCGCCGCCAGCCGGTCCTCGTCGTCCGGCTTCACGAGCAGGTAACCCGCCGCCTCGCCGGCGTAGACGCCGAGCCGGGTGATGCCGTACGCGTGGTCGTGGAAGAACATGAGCCGGCCGCTCTGCTGGTTCGTCCAGTAGAAGGTGAGCCGGCCGTCGCCCGGGTCGTTGGTGGCGCCAGGGACGGCGCAGGAGACCTGGCCGGAGCAGGCGGCGAGCGGATTGCCGTTCACGTCGAACCACATGTCCGGCACGAACTCCACGTTGACGCCGCGCTTGTGGGTGGTGGTGTTCTCGCCCACCGGCGTCGTCCACTGGTGCTGCGTGCCGTCGCTGATCCACGGGGAGTTGCCGCCGTGCAGGTGGACGGTGGCGCGGTTCTGCGTGTAGGGCGTCCCGTCCGGCCCGAGGTCGGTGCCGGAGAGCGTCTTGTCCACCGGGATGAAGAAGTCGCCCGCCGCGCCGACGCCGAGCTCGTTCGTGAACTTCACGCGCACCGGGCGGTCCGTCCGGGCCACGATGAACGGGCCCAGGTAGAAGTTCTTGCTGGCGTAGGGATCGCTGGTGTTCTTCTGGTAGTAGCCGCGGACCTTGGTCTTGTTCGGCAGGTCGCGGTGGAACTGGTACCGGTAGTCCTGGAGGCCGATCTCGTAGTAGTCGGCGCCGGGGAAGGTGCTGGTGTCAGGCATCGCGATCGGCAGGCAGTTGCCGAGGTCGTTCGGCCCGGTCACGCTGCAGAAGCCCGGCAGCGTGTCGACGAACTTCTGGATGCCGGTGCCGGGCACGACGGGCCCGGTGCAGGTCTCGGCGGACGGGAAGAGGTTCGGCCCGATGAGGAAAGGCGGCTGGTAGCCCGGGCAGTCCGCGTCCTTCTGGCAGGTCACGCCCGGCGAGTTGGAGCACGTGGCGGTCGGGTACTTGCTGGTCGCGTAGTTGGGCGAGGCGTAGAGGTCGTAGGGCGGGAGCGCGGGAGCCAGGGTCGCCGCCCGGCTCGCCGTGCCCGCCGCCCGCAGGCGGGAGGCGCCGGCCTTGGGCGCGGCCTTCGGGGCGAGCTTCGGCGCCGCCGCGGGCGCGACGGCCGCGTTCGCCTTCTTGCGCTGCAGCGCGCGCAGCGCGGCGCCGGCGCGGTCGGCCTGCGTCGTCCGGCGCATGAGCGTCATGGTCGAGCCGTCGCCCTTGGGCGAGGGGACCACCGAGGGCTGCGCCGAGGACGCCTGCGCCCTCGCGGTCAGCGGGAGAGCGACGCACCCCGCGGCCAGCAGCGCCGCGAGGCCCTTCCAGTGGATTCCGAGCCGGTTGAACATGTCTGCGTCCCCGTGGACTGCGTTCGAGCCGCGCCATTCCCTCGCCCAGGGTCTCGATAGACCCATTTGGGCACCCACACGTACGAACTTGCGCTACCTCGAGGCTCACCTCGGCGGCAGGGCAAGGGGGCGTGTGTTGGGGAATATTTTGGGTAGGGGACGGTAGGCGCATGTCCCGCTCTCAACGTACAGGCGGGCAAATTCCAGGGGAATCTGCCTCCCGGACGGGAGAAACTACCTTTCGGGACGCGGGGCTAGCGCTTACGGTTGACCGTGGTCAAAGACTGGTCGTGGAGTTAACCAGTCATTTACGCCCCTTTTGATCCCTGACGGACCGTGACGGCCCCCTCCCTTCGAGGGGGTAGAACTTCCGTTTACGCAGCGCGTCGCGACGCCGTCGGCGAGCGCCGACGGAGGCGGACAGCCGGAGCGCGGGCGGCGGTCAGGTGCCGGCGACCTGCACGCCCTCGAAGACGAGGGTGGGGGTCCGCGCGGCGGACCAGGGGTAGGGGTCGTTTCCGACTCCCGCGAGGTGCGGCCAGAGCTCGAGGTGGTTGCCGGAGAGGTTCATCTCGCCCACCGGCTCGGCCAGCTGGCCGCCGCGGACGCGGAAGCCCTGCGCGCCGAGCGAGAAGTCACCGGTGGTGGAGTTCGAGTTCCCGCCGAGGAAGCCGGTGACGAGGAGCCCCTCGCCCAGCTCGGCGAGGAGCCGGTCCTGACCGTGCTCGCCCAGCTTCCACGCCAGGTTCGACATGCCGCGGCTGGTGGGCGCCATCCCGAGCTTCCGGCCGTAGTAGTTGTCGACGAAGTAGCTCCGGAGCGCGCCCGCCTCGAAGAGCGGGAAGCGGCGGGCGGCGATCCCCTCCGAGTCCCACAGGCGCGAGCCGAGCCCGCGCGGCACGAGCGGATCGTCGGCGAGCTCGAGCCGGGCGCTCCCGATCTGCGCGCCGAGCTTTCCGTCGAGGAAGCTGCGCTTCTGCTGCAGCGCCGCCGCGGTCATGGGCCCGAGCAGGAAGCCGAGCAGCCGCGCCGCGGAGCGGTTCTCGACCGCCACGGTGAAGCGACCCGACTCGCCCTTGCGGGAGCCGATGCGCGCGAGCGCGCGCTCCGCGGCGGCGCGGCCCACCCGCTCCGGCGCCGGCAGCGCGCGGAAGTGGCGACCGCCGGCGGCGTCCCAGTCCTCCGGGCGGCGGCCGTCGGGGTCCTTCACCGAGACCTGCGCCGAGAGGCCGAAGTCGGTCACGCGCCGCGCGCCGCTGAAGCCGTTGGAGTGGACGCGCGCGCTCTCGCCCAGCGTGTCGCCGAAGCCGGTGGTGACGGAGAGGATGGCCTCGGCGCCCTTCACCGCCCGCGCCGACTCCTCCAGCGCCCGCGCCAGGTCCACCCGGCGCGCGGCGTCGAGCTCGCCGTAGCGCGGGTCCTCGAGGTCGAGCGCCAGCGTCGAGCGGCCCTCGTACAGCCGGGGATCCGGCAGCGCGCGGTAGGGGTCGGGGGTGAGCGTGCGGGTGAGCGCGATCGCGTCCGCGACGAACTGCTCCACCGCCTCCGGCCGGAGGTCCGCGGTGGAGACCGCGCTGTAGCGGCCGTCCACGTACAGCTCGAGGCCGAGCCCGCGGGTGGTGGCCTCGGTCACCTTCTCGAGCTGCCCGTCGCGCCACTGCACCTCGACCGAGCGCACGCGGTAGGCGCCGCCGGCCGCCTCGCGCGCGCCCTTCCGGAGCGCCAGCGCCACCGTCTCCTCGGCCACCTTCAGGAGGTCGCTAGCCATTCCCGCGCCCCCCCACGGTGAGCGAGGCCACCCGCACCGTCGGCAGCCCCTGCGAGACCGGCACGCTCTGCCCGTCCTTGCCGCAGGTCCAGCCGCCCTCGTCGATGGCGAGGTCGTCCGAGACCATGTCCACCTGCTCCAGCACCTTGGGGCCGTTGCCGATGATGTTCACGTCCTTGATCGGCCGCGTCAGCTTGCCGTCCTCGATGAGCCAGCCGTTCTTCACGTAGAAGGTGAAGTCGCCGGCCCCGATGTTCACTTGCCCATTGGTGAAGTTCTCGCAGTAGATGCCCTTCTTCACGCTCTGGATGATCTCCTCCCGCTTGTGCGGGCCGGGCAGCATGTAGGTCGAGCGCATGCGGGGCAAGGGCGGATAGGCGTAGCCCTGGCGGCGGCCGTTGCCGGTGGGGGCGACGCCGTAGTGCTTGGCGCTGATCGCGTCGTGGAGGTAGGTGGCGAGCACGCCGTCCTCGACGAGCCGGGTGGTCCCCGCCGCGTTCCCCTCGTCGTCCACGTTGATGGCGCCGCGGGCGCCCTCGTTGGCGGCGTCGTCGACGATGTTCACGAACGGCTTCGCGATGGCCTTGCCGATCTTGTCCGCGTAGATGGAGACGTTCTTGCGGTTGAAGTCGGCCTCCATGCCGTGGCCGATCGCCTCGTGGAGCAGGATGCCCGAGGAGCCGGCGGCGAGCACCACCGGCAGCTCGCCGGCCGGCGCCGGCCCCGCCTCGAACAGGATGGCGGTGCGCGCCACCGCCTCGCGCACCACCCGGTCCACCCGGTCGGGCGCGTAGAAGTCGAAGCCGGCCCGGCCGGCCACGTTGTAGCCGCCCTGCTCGCGCCGCCCGCCCTGCTCCGCCAGGCACGAGACGTAGAGCAGCGTCATGGGCTGCAGGTCCTCGACGAGCCGCCCGTCGCTGGTGGCGACCAGCACCGCGCCCGCCTCGTCGCGGAAGTGGACGCTCACCTTCTTCACCCGCGGGTCGGCGGCGAAGACGCGCGCGTTCACCCCCTCGAGGAGCGGCAGCTTCGCCTCGGGCCGCACCTCCTCCCAGGGCGTCTGCAGGCGGTAGCGGTCCGGCAGGCGCGACGGGACGTGGAAGCGCTGCGGCGCCGGGCGGGCCGGGCCGCTGGCGATGGCGGCCGCGGTTTCGGCGCAGGCGCGGAGCGCCGCGGGCGAGAGGTCCTCGGTGTAGCCGTAGCCGGTCTGGTCGCCCTTCACCACCCGCACGCCGACGCCCAGCTCGACGGTGGTGTAGGCGCGGTTCACCGCCCCGTCCTCGAGCGCCAGGTCGTTCGAGACGCGGTGCTGGAAGAAGACGTCGGCGAAGTCGCCGCCGCGGGACAGCGCCGCCGAGAGCGCGTCGGCGACCAGCGCCTCGGTCACCCCGAAGCGGGCGAAGTAACGGATCGAGCTCATGTCCCGGAGGAGGTAACACGGCCGGCGCGGACGCGCCGCTCCGCGGCTGCTAAGCTCCCGCCCATGCCCAACTTCCACGTCGGCGACGCCACCCTCCACTACCGCGAGGCGGGCTCCGGGAACGACGTCGTGCTGCTCCTCCACGCCTTCCCGCTCCACTCCAGGATGTGGGAGCCGCAGCTGGCGGCGCTGGCGGCGCGCTTCCGCGTGCTCGCGTTCGACGACCGCGGCCTCGGCCGGAGCGGCGGCGCGGCGGGGCCGACCACCATGGCGCGCATCGCGCAGGACGCGCTGGCGCTGCTCCGGCAGCTCGGGATCCGCAAGGTGGCGGTGGCCGGGCTGTCGATGGGCGGCTACGCCGCGCTCGAGCTCTACCGCCAGGCGCCGGGCATCTTCCGCGCGCTCGCGCTGTGCGCCACCAAGGCGACGCCCGACACCCAGGCGCAGAAGGACGCGCGCGAGCAGTACGCTCGGAACGCGCTCGCGAAGGGGCTCGGCTGGGTCGCGGACGACTTCGGGCCGAAGCTGCTGCGGCCCGACCCGGACCCGGCGCTGCTGGCCAGGGTGAAGGGGCTCATCCAGGGCGGCACGCCCGAGGGGGTGGCGGCGGCGGCGCGCGGGCTGGCGCTGCGGCAGGACTCGGTGCCGACCCTGCCGCTCATCACCTGCCCCACCCTGGTCATCGCGGGCGAGGAGGATCAGGTGATCCCGTTCGGCGAGGCGCAGCGGATGGCGACGCACGTGCCGGGGGCGCGGCTCCTGCGCATCCCCGCCACCGGGCACCTCGTCAACCTCGAGAACCCGACCGCCTTCAGCGCGGCGCTGTCGGGGTTCTTCGCAGCGCTGCCGCCCGAGGCCTGACCTCGCGGCGGTAAGCCTTACCGATCGGCGCCTGTAATTCCGACAAGCGGGCGGGCGCCCTCGCGCCGTCCCGCGCGGCGGTGCGCTGGTCTCGGCTCGCGCCGGCGCGCGGGCCGGCGCGGCGCATTTCTCCGCGTCCTGCCTGCGCGTTGCGCGCGGCCACGCCCGCGCGCCCCGCCGGCGGGGCGCGTCTCTCGGGGAGGACGCCTCCCCGCGCCCGCGCGTCACGCGGTCGTGGGCCAGCCGAGCGGCGCGGCGGTTGCTGTGGGCTCCCTCCACACAGTCGACTCGTCCCGCCGCGGACGAGCGGTCCCACGCCGGTGAGCGACGCGGGCCTCCGCTCTCCCGCGCGGGCCGTTGAGGCGGCGCCCCGTTCACCGGCGCCGCGAAAGGTGGCGCTCGTGCTGACGCAGCGGTGGTGGAGCCTGGCCCTGGCGACGTGCGTGATCGCTTGCGGGGACAAGGGAGACCGAGGGGCGAGCGCGCTCGTCTCGACCTCGCCCGAGGCGGCGGGGGTTCACTGTACGTACGGCGGCACGGCGGTGTCGACCGGCGTGGACCGGAACGGGAACGGCGTGCTCGACGCCTCCGAGGTCACCGCCACCACCTACGTCTGCAACGGCGCCCCCGGCGGGACGGTGGGCGCGCAGACGGTCACGGGGGCGACGGGAGCGACGGGAGCGACCGGGGCGACGGGGGAAACTGGGCCGACCGGCGCCACCGGGGCGACGGGCGCGCAGGGCCCCGCGGGAGCGAACGCGATCATCTCCGTGGTCACGCTGCCGCCCGGCTCGGAGAGCTGCCCCGCCGGCGGCCTCGAGATCACCGCCTTCACCGACCTCGACGGGAACGGCGTCTGGAACGGCGAAGAGCCGCGGTCGGTGACGACCACCTGCTTCCAGCCGAGCCGCGTCTACCTCGCCACCGCCGCGCCCTCCGGCGGCACCCCGCCGGACGGCTGCGAGCACGGCGGCGTGGAGCTCCAGAGCTTCCTCGACGTGAACGGCGACGGCAAGCTCGACGGCGACGAGGTGGTCGACTCCACTCAGTGGATCTGCAACGCCTCGCCGGGCCACGACGGCGGCGGGGACGGCGACCACGCGGACGGCGGCCACGGCGGCGACCAGGGCGACCACCAGCACGGGGATGGCGGACACGGAGAGCACGGCCAGGGCGGCGACCCGCACGGCGACGGCGGGCACGGTGACCACGGCCAGGGTGACGACCCGCACGGAGACGGCGGCCAGGGCGACGACGGCCACGGGCACCACGGCTGAGGCCGTCGCCCCGCCACCTCCGGCGCGGGAAGCGCGGATGCGCCTACCGCGGCGCGGTAGGGCGGCCCCTCACGCGTCCTCTTCGGCCGCGACGGCCTCGGTCAGCGCCGCCGCCACCGTGGCCAGCACGCGCTCGGCTTCGGCGCGCGTCGCGGCGCCGAAGCTCGCGTCCTCCTCCGCCACGAGGTCGAGCGCCTCGGACACGTAGGCCGCCAGCGCCGGCTGGGTGGTCTCGAGGGTCGCCGGTTCGGGGTGCGTCGCGCGCAGGGTCTGGAACGGCACCGTGTCCACCCGGTCGCCGAACGCCACGTCGAACATGGCCCACGCCTCGAAGGCGAGGTCGTGCACCGCCAGCGCCGCCGCCTCGGGCAGGGTGAGGGCGTCGAGCCAGGCGGTGACGTTGGGCTGCGCGCCGTCGAAGCGGTCGCGCAGCCGCTGCCGCTCGCGGTCGGTGAGCGCGTCGAGGTGCTTCCATACGGCGTCCACGAGCGCGGGCGGGAGGACCGTGCCCGGCGACGCGCCGCGCTCCGGGAGCGCCGCGGCGGGCGGGGCGAGGGGCGGCGGCGCCTCGGGCTCCTCGCGCGAGATGGAGAGCCCGCGCGCGAGCCGGTCCCACAGCGCGAACAGGTTGCCGTAGAGGCGCCGCGCGTCCTCGGGCGAGGCGAAGCGCGGCTCGTCCTCGAAGAGCCCCGGGATGACGTCGGCGCGCTCGTGCCCGAGCCGCTGCGCCTCGCGAAAGCGCTCGGCCACCGCGTCCGCGTCGTGGGGCGAGCCCGCGCGCGCGAGGAGGGCCGAGAGCTCCTCGGGGCCCTCGTAGACGGCCGGCAACCCGCCGGCGCGCCCGCTCGGGCCCGCGCCGCGCACCTGTCTCGTTCGACGGACCATGCTGTCTTCTACCTTGCGCGCGGGGCGGCGGGGGCGCCCGGGTGGAGTGGAGCCCGGGACCTACGGGCTGTCGGAGAACCAGTCCTCCGCCTCCGGACCCGCCACGCCGGGCGCGGGCGCGGCCGGCGCGCCGCCGGGCGGCGGAGCGTGGGGCGGCTCGATCTCGTCCGGCGGGCCCATCGGCGCCGGGCCCTGCGAAGGCACCCCGGGCGGGGCGGGCGTGTAGGAGGGCGGCGGGCGCGGCGGGTAGCCGCGGGGGCCGGGCGGCGCGGCGGCGCGCGGGCCGGCGGCGGCGCCGGCGGTGGGGCCCGCGCCGGGCGGCGGGCGCGAAGGGGGCCGCGCGAGGAAGAGCGCCGCGCGCGCCTTGCGGGCGGGGGTGGCGCCGCGGGTCACCTCGCCGAGGAGCTCCCCGTCGAGCTGCGCCAGCTTCGCGCGCACCTCGGCGAGGCGCTGCACCGCGCCGTCCACCTGGGCCGCCTGGCTCCCCTCCCCGCGCGCGGCGGCGCGCAGCGTGCGCAGGCTCTCCTGGAGCTGCCGCTGCAGTGGAGCGCGCTTCTCGTCGTGCTTCGCGAGCGTGTCGCGGAGCTTCAGCGCCCCGGCCTCGTCGAGATCGAGCGCCTCGGCGAGCCCGAGCGCGCGGGTGAGCCGCTGGCGCTTCACCTGCTCGGCGCGGTCGGCGATGTCGCCGGCGCCGGCGGGTGGCGGCCGCGGCGGCGCGGCAAGCGCGAGCGCCGGCAAGAGGAGCGCGGCGGCGAGGGTGAGGGAGCGCGTGGGCATGGAGGTCGTCCTTCGCTGTGGGCCGGTCCTGCCGGGCGGAGACGGTCCGCCGTGCTGGCGCGAGCGCTCCCGCGACGAGAACGCTTGCCCGGCGGTCCCCGAGAGCATAATCGTCTGCGACTTCGGCGACGAGGACGGTGACGACATGCTGGACCTGAAGGCGGTGGCGGCGGACCCGGAGGACTTCCAGCGGCGGCTCGGGCGGCGCAGCCCGGAGGCGGCGCAGCTCCTCGAGCCGGTGAAGGCGCTGGCGGCGCGGCGGCGCGAGCTCAACGTGGCGCTGGAGGGCCAGAAGAAGGCGCAGTCGGCGGCGAACGCCAAGGTCGGCCAGCTCATGCGCACCGACAAGGCGGCCGGCGAGGCGGCGCGCGCCGAGGCGCGGGCGCTCGGCGACGCGGTGAAGGCGAACGAGGAGCAGCTCCGGTCGGTGGAGGGCGAGATCGAGGCGCTCCTGCTGGTGGTGCCGAACCCGCCCGCGGCGAGCGTGCCGGACGGGAAGGACGAGCACGACAACCAGGAGGTCCGGCGCTGGGGCGAGAAGCCGCGCTTCGACTTCCAGCCGAAGCCGCACTGGGAGCTGGGCGAGGCGCTGGGCGTCCTCGAGTGGCAGCAGGCGGCGAAGCTGTCGGGCTCGCGCTTCACCGTCTACAAGGGCGCGGCGGCGCGCCTGGAGCGCGCCATCGCCAGCTTCTTCCTCGACGTGCACGCGTCGCGCGGCTACACCGAGATCCTGCCGCCCTACCTCGTGACGCGGGAGACGATGACCGGCACCGGTCAGCTCCCCAAGTTCGAGGAGGACCTGTTCAAGACGCAGGGCGCGGACCCGCTCTACCTCATCCCCACCGCCGAGGTGCCGGTCACGAACCTGCACCGCGACGAGATCCTGCCCGGCGAGCAGCTCCCCGTCTCTTACTGTGCGTGGACCCCCTGCTTCCGGGCCGAGGCGGGCTCGGCCGGCAAGGACACCCGCGGCCTCATCCGGCAGCACCAGTTCCACAAGGTGGAGCTGGTGAAGATCGCGAAGCCGGAGGCGAGCGACGCGGAGCAGGAGAAGATGCTCGACGACGCGAGCGAGGTGCTGCGGCGGCTCGGCCTCCACCACCGGGTGGTGCTGCTCTGCGCCGGCGACATGGGGTTCAGCGCCGCGAAGACCTACGACATCGAGGTGTGGTGCCCGGGGCAGGACGCGTTCCGGGAGATCAGCTCGGTGTCGAACTGCGAGGACTTCCAGGCCCGGCGGATGCGGCTCCGCTACCGAGACGAGAAGGGGAAGCCCCGGCTCGCGCACACCCTGAACGGCTCGGGGGTGGCGGTGGGGCGGACGGTGGTGGCGATCTTCGAGCAGTACCAGCAGGCGGATGGGAGCGTGCTGGTGCCCGAGGCGCTCCGGCCGTACATGGGCGGCGTGGAGCGGATCGAGAAGCAGGAGTTCCCGCGCGGCGTCGAGCGGTAGAGAGCGGCCTCAAGCCGCAAGCTGCTCCTTTCGCCCCACCCTCGCCTGCGCCACCCACGGGTAGAGCGTGGGCAGGATGAGGAGCGTCAGCACCGTCGAGGTCACGAGCCCCCCGCACACCACCGTGGCGAGCGGGCGCTGCACCTCGGCGCCGACGCCGGTCGCGACCGCCATGGGCAGGAACCCGAGCGCCGCCACCAGCGCCGTCATGAGCACCGGCCGCGCCCGCTCGCGCGCCGCCTCCACCGCGGCCTCCGACGGCGAGCGCCCCTCCCGCTCCAGCTCCAGCAGCCGCGACATGAGCACCACGCCGTTCAGCACCGCGACGCCGGAGAGCGCGATGAAGCCCACCGCGGACGAGATGGACACCGGCATCCCGCGGAGCCCGAGCGCGATCATCCCGCCCACGGTCGCGAAGGGCACGTTGAGGAAGATGATGGCCGCCGGCCGGACCTTCCGGAACGCGAAGAGCAGCACGCCCACGATGAGCGCCAGCACCGCCGGGATGACCACGAGGAGCCGCCGCTTCGCCGCCTGCAAGGTCTCGTACTGCCCGCCCCACTCCAGCCGGTAGCCGCGCGGGAGCTGCACCGCCGCGTTCACCGCCGCCTCGGCGCTCTTCACCACCGACCCGAGGTCGGCGCCGCGGACGTTGAACCCCACCACCAGCCGCCGCTCGCCGCCCTGCCGCGACACGAGCGACGGCGCGCTCGTCCGCACCACCTCCGCCACGCGCGAGAGCGGCACGAGGCCGCCCGACGGGGCGGGGATGGAGAGGTCGGCGAGGGTGAAGGCCGACGGCGGATCGCCCAGCCGGAGCTGGATGGGGATGCGCAGCGGCCCGTCGTACGTGGCGCCCACCTCGATGCCGGTGCGCACCGCCTGCACCGCGTCGAGCACCTCGCGCACCGTGAAGCCCGCCCGCGACGCGTCGAGCGGCCGCGGCCGCACCTCGAGCAGCGACACCGCCAGGGGCGCGATGACGCGCGCGTCCTCCGCGCCCGCCTGCTTCCCCACCACCTCCGCCACCTGCTCCGCCACCCGGCGCAGCTCGAGGAGGTCCTCGCCGTAGACGCTCACCGTCACGTCGGCCACCGAGCCGCCGAGGAGCTCGTTGAAGCGCATCTGGATGGGCTGGGTGAAGGAGGGCTCGCCGCCCGGCGCGTGCGACGCGATGGCCCGGTCCACCTCGGCCACGAGCTGCTCCTTGGTGAGCCCCGGCCGCCACTGATCGCGCGGCTTCAGGGTCACGAAGACGTCCGCCTGCTCGATGCCCATGATGTCGGTCGCGACCGCCGGGCTCCCCACCCGCGACACCACCTGCTTCACCTCCGGCACCGCGGCCACCACCGCCGCCTCGAGCCGCCCCGCGTCGCGCACCGCCGACTCGAGCGAGATGTCGGCCGCGCGCGTCGTCTGCACCACCAGGTCGCCCTCGTCGAGCTGCGGCACGAATTCGCTGCCGGCGCGGACGAAGAGCACGAGCGCCACCGCGATGAGCGCGAGCGAGCCCGCCGCCACCGCCCGCGGCCGCCTCACGGTGGCGGCGAGGAGCGGCTCGTAGCCGCGGTGGATGGCGCGCACGAGCCACGGCTCGCGCTCCGGCACGTCCTTCGGCCGGAGCACCAGGCTCGCCGCCGCCGGCACGAAGGTGAGCGTGAGGACGAGCGCGCCCACCAGCGCGAAGACCACCGTGAGCGCCATGGGCCGGAACATCTTGCCGTCCACCCCGGTGAGCGACAGCACCGGCACGTAGACGAGCAGGATGACGAGCACCGAGAAGAAGACCGGCTGCGCGGCGCCCTGCGTGACGCGCGCCACGTGCGCCCGCATCTTCTCGCGCGCGGCGCTCGCCGACAGGCCCGCGAAGCCGGCCGGGGCGAGCCCGTGGAAGACGCTCTCCACCATCACCACCGCGCCGTCCACGAGGAGGCCGAAGTCGAGCGCGCCGAGGCTCATGAGGTTGCCCGGCACGCCCAGCGCCACCATGGCGGCGGTGGCGCCCAGCATGGAGAGCGGGATGGCGGAGGCGACGAGCAGCCCGGCGCGGAACGAGCCGAGCATGAAGAAGAGCACCGCCACCACGAGGAGCCCGCCCTCGGCCAGGTTCTTGAAGACGGTGTGGAGGGTGGCGTTCACGAGGTGCGAGCGGTCGTAGACCACCTCGATGCGCACGTCCTCCGGCAGCGCGCGCCGGACCGCGTCCATGCGGTCGTGCACGCGCTTCATCACCTCGAGCGCGTTGTCGCCCCGGAGCATCTGCGCCATGAGGTAGACGGTCTCGCCCCGGCCGCCGGAGGTGGCGGCGCCGATGCGCGGTAGCTCGCCCTGCGCCAGGTCCGCCACCTCGGCGAGCCGCACCGGGCTCGGGTCGCCGCGGCGGAAGACGAGCGCGTGGCCCAGCTCGGACGCGTCCTTCGGCAGCGCGACGGCGCGCAGCAGCGTCTGCGCCGAGCCGGCCGCGAGGCTCGCCCCGGCGGCGGTGCCGGTCGCGTCCTGCAGGCCGACGCGCAGGTCCTCCAGCGTGAGGCCGCGCTGCGCCATGCGGAGCGGGTCGGCCTTCACGTCGATGGTGCGCTGCTGACCGCCCCAGGTGTTCACCTCCACCACGCCCGGCACGGCGCGCAGCAGCGGCGCGATGCGGAGGGTGGCGAGGTCGAGCAGCTCGGCGGCGGTGCGGCGGTGCGAGCTCACCGTGAAGTGGAAGATCTCGCCCAGCCCGCCCGTCACCGGCCCGAGCTCGGGCGCGGTGACGCCCGGCGGGAAGGAGCCGGTGAGCCCGTCGAGGCGCTCCTTCACGATCTGCCGCGCCAGATAGGTGTCCACCTCGTCGGCGAAGACGGCGGTGACGGACGAGATGCCGTAGCGCGAGATGGAGCGCTCCTCCTCGAGCCCCGGCATGCCGCCCAGCGCCGCCTCGATGGGGCGCGTGACGAGGCGCTCCACCTCCTCCGGGGTGAGGCCCGGCGCGCGCGTCAGCACCAGCACCTGGTTGTTGGTGGTGTCGGGCAGCGCGTCGAACTTGAGCCGGGCGCCGACGACGGTGCCGGCGATCATGAGGAGGAGGGTGGCGCAGACGATGAAGAGGCGGTGCGCCACCGACCAGGCGACGACGCGGCCGATCACGTGCCGTCCCCCTCGCGCTTCGCGTCCTGGTCGGCCGGCGGCGGCCGGGCCGCCTCGGCCTGGGCGCCCTCGTCCGTCTGCGCCGCGTCGGCCGCCACCTCGGCGCCGATGACGAGCGCGTTGCCGCGCACCAGCGCCTCGGCGCCGCTCGCCGCCACCACCTCCACGTCGAGGCGCTGCGGCGTGCCGGCGCGGTTCGCCACCACGAACGGGCCCTTGGGCCCGAGGCCCACCGCGCGCGCCGGCACCGCCACCGCGCCCTCCTCCTCCTCGAGCCGGATCTTCACCTTGCCGGTCTGCCCCTGCACGAGCCGCGTGCCCGCCACCGGCGCGAGCCACACGAGCGTGGTGCCGTCGCGCGGATCGACCTGCGGCGCGCGCCCCACGAGCCTGAGCGGGTGGCGCTCGCCCGTCGCGAGCCACAGCTCGTACTCGGCCCGGCGCGGCATGACCCGCGCGCAGCGCGCCTCGACCCGGGGCTCGCTCTCACCGGCCACGCGGACGAGCGGCTCGCCCGCCGCGTCGCGGTTCTCGCCGATGGCCGCCTTCACCTGCGTGACGACGCCGTCGATGGGGCTGCGGAGCGCGACCTCACCGCCCTTCGAGGCGAGGAGCCGCTGCGCGTCGTCGGCGGCGAGGCCCGCCACCCGCAGCATGGCGAGCGCGCTCTGCTGGTCGGCGCGCGCCTCGGCGAGCTTGGTCTGGACGTCGAGCAGCTCGGAGAGCCGGACCATGCCCTCCTGCTTGAGCGACTCGAGCTGCGCCGCGCGGCGCTCGTAGGCGCCGACGCGGGTGGCCGCCGAGGCGTAGGTGCCGGCCGCCTGCACCACCTCCGGCATGACCACGTCGGCGACGACGTCGCCCCGGTGCACCTGCTCGCCCGGCTTCACCCGCACCCGCACGATGCGCGCCCGGAACGGAGGGGAGACGCCCGCGTTCGACTCCGGGGTGGCGAGCACGGTGGCCGGCGCCTCCAGCATGGCGACGTCCTCGGCGTTCTTGGCCTTCACCCAGGGGGTCTTCACCGAGGCGGCGGTCGCGGCGGGGACGCCCGAGGTGCCGCCGTCCTCGTCGGCGCGAGGAGCGGCGGGCTTCTGGCTGCAGGCGGCGAGGGCCAGCAGCGTGACGAGGAAGATCGTCCCCCTCGCCCCGCGTAGCGGGGAAAGGGGTTCGCGGACTCGGTTCATGACGCTCTACCCTCCGCCCGCGCCACCTCCGCGAGCTCCAGCCACACCTTCACCTGCGCCCACGCGTGCGCCGCCCGCGCGCGGTTGAGCCTCGCCCGCGCCGCCGCCGCGCTCCGCCTCGACACCAGGACCTCCAGCACCGTCGCGTCGCCCGCGCGGAACGTGACCTCGCGCAGCCGCGCCGCCTCGGCCGAGGCCGGGAGGAAGCCCTGCTCCAGCTCGTGGAGCACCTCGCCCGTGTGCTCCACCTCGTGAAAGGCCCGCGCCAGCTCCGCCGCCGCCGCGCGCCCCGCCTCCTCCGCCTCGCCCTGCGCCCGCGCCGCCGCCGCCGCGAAGGGCGCAGCCTCGCGCTCGCCGCGGTCGAAGAGCGGCAGCGAGACGCCCACCTGCCCGAAGACGACGTACTCGCCCAGGTTGTCGCGCTGCACCGCCGCACCCAGGGTGAGCGCCGTGCCGCGCGCCGCCCGCGCCTCCGCCGCCCGGGCCGACTCCGCGCGCGCGGTGAGCCGCCGCGCCGCCACCTCCGGCAGCGCGCCCGCCCGCGCGACGAGCCCCGCCCACTCGCCCGGCGGCGGCAAGGTGGGCGACGGGAGCTCGCCCGCGGTCGCCAGCGCCGCCGGCGGCCGCGCCGTCTCGCGCGCCAGCCGGAAGCCCAGGTCGGTGGTCTCGCCCTCGACCGAGAGCGCCAGGAGCCGCGCCTCCGCGCGGTAGGTGACCGCGTCGGCCGCGTCGGCGCGGGTGAGGAGCGCCTGCTCGGCCGCCCGGCCCGTGCGCGCCGCCAGGTCGGCCGCGAGCTCCGCCTCCTGCCGCGCGTCGGCCAGCGCCGCCTGCGCCGCCCAGAGGTCCACCCACGCCTGCGCCGCCGAGAGCCGCCGGGCGAGCGCGGTCGCCCGCGCCTCCGCGTCGAGCTGGTCGCCCTCCCCCCGCGCCGCCTCGCGCCGGCGGGAGGCGAGGCCCGCCAGGTTCCAGGACTGGCTGAGGGTGGCGGTGCCCTCGAAGCGGGTGGTCGAGGTGGGGCTCGACGAGATCCGGTAGCCAGGCTCGACCGTGAGGAGCGGGTTCGAGGTCTGGGAGGAGATGCGCGACGCGAGGTCGCGCTGCGCGGACGTGGCGGCGCGCGCAGCCTCGACCGAGGGGGCCCGTTCCGCCAGCCCCAGCGCCTCGTCGAAGGTGAGCGCGTCCGCCGAGGCCGCGAGCGCGGCCGCGAAGAGAACCGAGCCGATGGCGGGCACGCCCCGAACCTAGCCAGCGCCTACCCTCCAGGCGTGCGGCAAAATGCCCTGGAACGTAGTCCCAACAGGGACTTGCGACCCCTCGTCGCCGCCTTGCGACGGCAGACACGTCGCCTCCCGCCCTGCGACGGCTACGTAGGGCGGGGGCTCGTCCCCCGCCGGCGGACCGCCTCGTGTTCCCGGATCCCTGCCCCCCACCGGGAGAGGGCCAGAGAGCGGGGGCCGCCCCCCGCGCACCTCACCGATCCCCGCCCCTCCACCCCACCGGAATACCCCCTTGATCCTTCTGCCCTTCTCCCGTATATCGACGCGTCTCGAAGTTCTGGCTGAGGCACGGATTCGACGGGTTCGGAGGAGTGGCCGAGCGGTTTAAGGCGGCGGTCTTGAAAACCGCAGAGGGTTCACGCCCTCCGAAGGTTCGAATCCTTCCTCCTCCGCCAGGTGGAAGAAGACCAAGGTTGCTTGGAAAGGTGGCCGAGAGGCCGAAGGCGCTGGTTTGCTAAACCAGTAACTGGGGTAACCTGGTTCGAGGGTTCGAATCCCTCCCTTTCCGCCATTTCGCAGGTAGAGGGGAGGCCTCACAGCTCCCCGGCCGTAGGGCGGGGCTCGTCCCCCGCCGCAGAGGAAGCACGCAGCACCACATAGCTTTGCGCCCTTAGCTCAGTTGGATAGAGCGTCGGACTACGAATCCGAAGGCCAGAGGTTCAAATCCTCTAGGGCGCGCCAGCACAGAGGCCGGGATTTCCACGGGTTTCTCGTCGGGGGTCCCGGCCTTCTCATGCCCTCCGGACCCCTCCTGTAACAAGGTTGTAACAAGGCCCCCTGATCCGGACTGAGCGTCGACCTCAACAACCGGGCGCTGCTCGAAGACGGGCGCCTCCCAGCCCGGCATGAGCTGGTTCACCGCGCTCCGCAGGTCCTCCACGTCGAGGTGCCCGTAGATCATCGTCGTCGTCCGCACGTCCTTGTGGCGGAGGATCTTCTGGACGCGGTGGACGTCGACGCCGGCACGGAGGAGCAGCGTCGCGGTCGTGTGCCGCAGGTCGTGGAACCGCATCGGACGCGGCACCGGTACCGGCCAGAGCGCCATGTGGCAACGCGGGCAGTGACGCTCCACCGGGTCCTGGTGACGTTCGACGTGAGGGGTCCCGTTCCTCTTGCAGCGCCGGCAGGTGTGGTCGTAGCCGAGAACGAGCCCGGCGCGGTTCAGCGACGCGCGCAGCACGATCTCGAACGGCTCCCATGCCTTCCCCATCGCGCCGCTCTTCCGCGGGAAGACGAGCTCGGACGGCGAGCGCGCGATCGCGTCCTCGAGGAACGGTCGGAGCGGCTCCGCGATGGGGATCGCGTCCGCGTGCCCGCCCTTCGTCGTCTCCTTGTCGTAGCTCCTCGCCACCAAGATGATGCCGTGCTCGAGATCGACGTCCGACTTCCGGAGGCCGATGAGCTCGCCCTTCCGCATGCCGGTCCAGATCGCGGCGGCGAAGAGCGCGCGGTGGCGCTCCGGGACGTGGGCGAGGAACACCGACACCTCGTCCGCGCGCAGCGTCGAGTACGCCTTCTTCGGCACGCTTCGGCGCTCCGCCGCCGCGACCGGGTTCGGCCCCGTCCACTTCCCTGCCTTCGTCGCCGCGTTGAAGACGCAGTGCAGGATGGCGCGGAGCCGGTTCACCGACCCCGCGCCTAGGCCGGCTCGCTGCATGGACCGGAGGTGCTCGTCGATCCGCACCGTGGTGACGCGGGGGATCTCGAGCGCGCCGAGCGGCGACGAGAAGACGTGCGTCGAGAGGCGGCTCCGCTCCGCGTACTTCGACTTCTCCGGGCACCGTTCGACGAGCCACCACCCGCAGAGCTCGGTAAGGGTCGTCGTGAAGTCCGTGGGGAGAGGCTCGAGGCCGAGGCGCTGGCGCTCTGCCTTCCGCTCGAGCTCGAACGCGAGGCGCTTCGCTTCGGCTTTCGTGGCGGCGGTGGACGCCTTCGCCTTCCAGCGGCCGAACGCGTCCTTGTACCGGAGATACCACTTGTCATCGCGCGAGTAGACGGAAGCCATCATTCACCTCATCCGCTCTGCCGATACGTGCCGCGCAGCACCCCTCGCCGCAAGGCGACTTGGACATCATCGCGACTCGACGCTCGTGACACCAACATCGTTTCACGATCGCGAGCGCGAAGTGTGCAGCAGCTGGGGCCGGCCCTCAGCGGGATGAGCCGCGAACGTCACGAGGCCGGCACGGATTCACGTCGCGCGAAAGAACGGATGTGCGCGGGGATGAAGCGCCTCAGTCCACCGATCCGGACACTTGGAAGCGTCCCATCTTCGGTATGGGAGTAGACCCACGAGCGTGACACCTTCAGGAATCCGGCGACGTCCCTGGCATCCCAGAGCGGCTCGTTCTCGTTGTCTCCTTGGCTGCTCTGCACGGCCGCTCCCTTCGATCCCATGCGGTTCCTCCGATGAGGAACGCCCCGTTGCGTGAACCGTGCCGGTGGAACAAGCACGACGTCGGTGGGCAGGTCGTCATTCGGTTCGCTGTGTGCAGAGTTCGCCGGTGCAGCCACTGAAATGCCGCTTACGGCCGGCCGGCGGACCACCGTCCGCGCCGCGTACCGTGGAGCAAGAGTTCTGTCGTTTGGCGCCCGCCGCGCTCCGCCTGGCCGTCGAGGTCCTGCGGGCGGAGTTCGCGGTGAAGAAGCGGCGGGCCTGCCGCGTGTCGGGCTCGCCGCCGGCGATCTACTAGTACCGAGCTCGGCGGCCGGAGCGGGTCGAGGTGCGCGAGAAGCTGAAGGCTCTCGCTGGCCAGCGGCCGCGCTGGAGGGGGTACCGACGCGTCCACGTCCTTCTGCAGCGCGAAGGGCACTACATGAACCACAAGCTCGTGTTCCGCGTCTATCGCGCGGAAGGGCTGGCCGTCCGGTGAATGAAGGGCAAACGAATGGCGTCTGCGCTGCGCGTCGTCCCTCCAGCGCCGACGAGGCCACGCCGCGCACGTTCCGCACGCTGAACGCTGAACGTCATCGACGCGTTCACCCGCGAGTGCCTGGCCATCGAGGTCGACCTGTCACTCCCCGGTCCGCGCGTGGTGCGGGTCCTCGAGTGCCTCGTCGAGCCGCACGGGGTCCCGGAGGTGATCCGCATCGACAACGGCAGCGAGAGTTCACGAGCCGCATCGTGGACAGCTGGGCGTACCACCGCGCCATCAAGCTCGAGTTCATCCGGCCCGGCAAGCCCATCGAGAACGCGCACATCGAGAGCTTCAACGGGAAGTTCCGCGACGTGCGCCTCAAACGAGAACTGGTTCATCAGCCTCGACGACGCGCGCCGCAAGATCGAAGCGTACCGGACCGACTACAACGAGGTCCGGCCTCACGGTTCGCTGGACACACACTTGACACCGTCGGAGTTCGGTAGGGGTCCGACAGGACTGGCAGATCTAACTGTTTGGTCATGCGGGGCAGGTTAAGCGGCCCGAGGAGGAAGAAGAAGGACCCTGAACCGCGCCCTCTATCTGCGCCGCTGTTTAGTTCCTTTTCGCAGAATCGAGAACACGGAAGAGCAGTGAGACGAACGCGAGCCATTCCGCAGCCTCCTCAGCTGACCCTGGGGCGAGGTCCGACCGGTGCGTGTACCGGTTTCGAACGGCCTTCATTGCTCCCTTATAGAGAAACATGAATCCTGTTTGCTCTTCATCGTTAGTGGAGAGTTGCAGAACGGCGGCAGTGCCGACTCTAGGTGCAAACGCCTTGTTCATGAGCGCGTCGCCATTCTCACCGAGGCCCGACCTCGAGGCGACCTCGTTGTCGAGCGCGATGTACGTGTCCATGACCGCCTGGCGCAAGTGCCCATCGGTCGCGAGCCGCTCTGCGACACGCTTGACGGAGTCGTGCAGTGCAGAGATGTCCAGCGCGCGAACGGGCGGAGCCGTAGGCTGACGACGCGCACACCCATCCTGAAGCTCCCTCGCGTACGCCCTTCCATCATCCGTCAGCCATACTCTGCGGAAGCGATATGGCGCAGCAGCACGGTCTGCGACAGACGTAACGAACCCTGTACTCTCGCTCATCATCACCGCGTCGTTCAGGAGCCCGGGAGAGATCCCCACTGATTCCATGAGGGTCGGCCCAGAAAACTCGTGCTTCCCAACGTTCGGGTCGAGTGGCGTCGTTCGATAGTGAGCCATGAACCGTATTACGTCGTCGGCTGCGGCTTGGATCCGCTCAACGGTGATGAACGCGACAGGCGGCCCAGGCACCTCGTCCGCGAGGACGCGGATCGGAAGCGGCTCGAGGTCATACACCAGATCGGTAAGCGTGAAGCTACTGATGGTGGTACCGGATGAACCCCAGTTCCATCCGCCGCACACGTTGAGTTCCGGCAAGACATACGACAGCGCGCGGGTAGCGTCGGCGGCGACTACGGATGGGAGACCGTTGGCTCGTGCTTGTTCCAGAACGAGCGGGATGTTCTTTTGACCTGCAGGGTCGGCGACGTAAAGCTTCTGCAGGGCGGGGATGAGCGCGTTAAACATCTCGATTATGTGCCGCGCCCCGTCCATATCGCATGCGTACAGCCCCGCGAGCGTCAGGCGGTAATGATCGGAACGCGTCGTAATGTACCGCCCGATAAGCCGATCGACGATCTTCCGATCCTTAGGATGCTTCGCCCGGAACTGCGGAACGTTCACGTCCTCGGGTGCGATAAAGATTGCGCGCAGGACGCGCTGCTCCTCTTCTCCGATGCAGGGGTTTAGTCCCACGCACGCTCCTCCTCGCTTGTGCGGCACAGCATAGGTTACCGCTCTGACACAAAGCCGCCGCGCGTCGGGGGTTCATCGCGCTCGATAACCCGAGGAGCACAAGGAACTAGCGCACGCTCTCGCGCGGCGTCGCGATCACGTCAGCCTCGCGTTCTAGGCGGTCAGCTTCGAGCTGGAGGCGCTTCGCATCGCGCCGCAGGCGTTCCGCCTTCTCCCGCAGGCGCGTACTGTGCCCAAGTTCCGGTTCTGCGGTGTCGCTGTACTCATCCTTCTTGCTCATGATCTCGACGAGCGCTCGCCTCGTCCACGCCGCCCATCTGTCCAGGTCGTCGGCCGTCGTTCCCTCAGGCGCGGTCATCCGAGCGTAGATCGGCCTCTCCCGTCGCTTTCCTGCGGCGGCTCGCTTGGGCAGACACTTGGGCCCGCAGTAGTGCTTTTCGTCAGTCCCCCTGTACCACCCCTGAAGTACCGACGCCCAACGCGCTCTCGTCTTCTTGCCGCACGTCGCGCACACGAGCCGCTCTGGCGGTCGTTTCCAGAAGTAAGGGTCGTTCTTCGAGGGCACATCCTGAGCTGGGGGTCGCTTCATCTGAATGCCCATCATCCAGGCCATCGGCCACTCCATTTTCGTAACGTTCTTCTGATGCACCAGTGAAGATGCCCATCGACGTCCGATCAAGGAGCAGCGGCATGCGTATCGTGGTACCTCCCGATCTTCACCCACTCGTGCGGAAGGCGCTCCGGGCTCTCAAGCCAGACCCGCGCCTATCGTACCGACCCGAACTCGATGACAAGCTCCTTCGCACACCGCGAGGATTCATCCAGATTGCGGTCGCGCGCGACCACACGGAACGCGCGGGCCGTCTCCTGGACATGTTCGTCCGGACCATAGAGGGCCCTGACGTGCTTGGACGCGTCTTCTTCGTCGACGACAAGACGATGCTCGAAGTGGACGGGGAGAAGTTCCGTTTCCGCTTCAAGGAAGAGAACGCGCGGACCCCGCACCGCCCCACGCCTGAAGAACGACGGGAGATAGCAGCGCACCCGCACTTCCACTCCGTCCCTAAGGCCGACTATCACCCGACGAACCGCTTCACGCTCGAAGTCTACGACCCAAACGTCGGCTACCGCTACCGTGCCCGGCTCGCGGAGCGCAAGCGCGCGACACTGGAGCATGCTCTCGCCGAAGTACCGGCGCTGCTTCGCCGCCTTGTTCAAGAGAACCGAGACGCCGAGGTCGAGCTTGAGCGGCGGAGGCGCGCCTGGGCCGAGCAGGAACGGCGCGAGGCCGAAGCGCGAGAGCGGCGCGAACAGGAAGAAGCGAGACGCGGCGAGCTCCTCACGGATGCTCGCGCGTGGCGCGAGGCATCGCTGCTCCGGGAATACGCCGCCGCAGTGCTCCAGGCACGCGGAGCAGACGATGACGGGCAACAGCGCTGGGCTACATGGGCGCGCTCCGTCGCTGACGAGATGGACCCGCTCACCCGATGCGGCAGCGTGCAAGAAGGTGACCCGTAGCGACGCCTTTGTCCCGAACCCGGCATCCGCATTGGTTCTGTCGCATCGGGTAGCGTGCACCGCTAATGGCCCACTTTTACAGAGCACGCGAGCCCCTGTCGGGTGTGGTAACTACCATTCCTCTCCTGAGTGCCGTCAGCCTCATCTTGCAGGAGATGAAGGCGGCTGACCCCGACCGCTACGCCGCCGCGGATATCACCCACAGTGTTGCACGGCCGCACCGGCAGGGGCTGCGACCAACCGACACAAGCCCACTCCGGGTGTCACGCTCGCCTTGGGATTCGGCGGTCCCGGTCTTGCGGCGCGCTTGGGCCCGAAACGGAGGCCTCTCGCCGCTCAAGTCAGGTAGGCTAGCGAGCACCGAGGCGAACATGTGCCGAACCCAGCAGCCTTGTCCGACTCTTGGCGAAACGCCCGCGCAATGGAGCCGCTTCTCGCTACTGCCCCGCCCGGAATGGCACAGCGCATCCTTCAAGCATTTCGAGACAGCGGTGTTGTCGGCTGCGCGCGGCGAGATCCCAGTTGCCCAGGCGAGCCTTCGCCTGGTTCAGGATCGGGACCTGCACGACTGGTGCGACGAGCACGGCCTCTGGGCCGGCGAACTGCGGGTGGCAACTCTCGGCACCAAGACACTCCCCAAGTACAACGGCTTGCTCGACGCGAAGAAGGACCCGCCGGCGGCGATGGTGGAGGCCGTCTTCGTGCGTGACGGGTATCGATGCCGCTACTGCCATACCCCGGTGGTCTCGGGGGAGCTGCTAAAGGCTCTTCATGCGCTCATGGGAAACGACTACTTTCCGCGCGGGCCTACGAATCGCAGCAACAGCGGCATCGCGCGTTGCTTCACCGCGGTCGCTGATCATGTCGTACCGCACAGCAGGGGAGGCGCCACGAACTTGGAGAACCTTGTCACCTCGTGCGGGCCGTGCAACTACGCGAAGACGGACTACACGCTCCAGCAACTCGGGCTCGAGGATCCTCGGTTGCGGCCGGCGCCGGGCGGGTGGACGCCGCTTCAGGGCACACTAGGCGCACTGCGAGATCAAGCTGCAGTTCGGCGTTGAGCGTTGATCTAGTCTGCCGGACCCCGCGCTCAACGACGTGCTGTCGCCCAAGAGATCGACGCGAGTAGGCTGACGCAAACCACAGGGTGCAGCGCCAGCTTTACGCGCGAGGGAAGGCGTTTCTGCTCTTCAGGTCTACTGGTCTACTGCAGGGCCGTCGGCGCCGACCACAGGCATCGCACGGAAGCCCGCGCTCGCGGACTTGCCGGTCGTCATTTCGTCCGTCCCCCCGCCGCCTCTGAGGTGGACTTTCGGTGCTGAGCGGCGGGACTCCAGGGCAGGGGGAACCGGCGAGAGTTCCCCCGCGACCGAATTCAGCGTCTGGCGCTTGCCGATGCGAAGTCTGTCCGAACCATCGTTGACCGGTGTAGCGTTCCAACGGAGGGAACTGCATGCTCCGCTTCTCGTTGATGGTAGCGACGTTGATCGCTGCCGCGGCTCCGGCCCGAGCAGACAACCTCGAAACCTGCCTCACCGGGCGATACCCGACCCTCTGCAAGCACAAGTTGCTCACGAAGGATCAGCTGACCGCCGTCCGTGAGGCAGAGCGGAGGGCGAACGTCGACGCCTGCATGGCGGGGCGTTATCCCACGCTCTGCAAACACGACCTACTCACGAAGGAAGAGCTAGCAGCAGTTCGTGACGCCGAGCGCCGTGTGAACCTGGAAACGTGCCTTGCAGGCCGCTACCCCACCCTGTGCACACACAACTTGCTCACGCCCACTGAGGCCGCTTCCGTGCGGAAGGCGGAGCTCCAGGTGAACCTCGACACGTGCCTCACCGGACGGTACCTGACACTCTGCAACCACGACTGGCTCAGCAGCGAGGAGCTGACGCGCGTGCGCGCGGCCGAGCGGAACGCCGCCGACGCGGCTCGGGCGTCGAGACCGACACGCGGGAACCGTCGCTCGAACCCGGGCCGCCCAACTGCGCGCGGCGGCTACACCGGGTCGTGTGAATCCGGACATTGGGTGGAGGAGGTCTCTGCGGACGGCGAAATCGTGAACCTCGAAGACGGGTCGGCCTGGGAGATCAGCCCGATCGATACTGTCACGACTGTTCTCTGGCTCCCCCTGACGGATATCGTCGTGTGTGACGATAAGTTGATCAACACGGAAGATCACGAATCCGTCGACGCGACGCGAGTCCACTGACGGTACCACAGTCGTTCTGCAGTCGTTTGGGAGGCCGCGGCAGTGGCCCTCACCGGCGAGGTTGAGGGCCTCGGGGACCGCTCGACGCGACTCGTACCGATACGCTATGTGCCGGGTCGGTGCGATGCGGGCTGGTAGCTCGCCGCAGCGGGGGTCACTGTCACGCAGCGCGGATCCAGGACATAACTGGTCTGGTCGAACTGGGTCCACGCCCCGGTAGCAGCACCGTCGACGACCAGAATGCTGATGACGCCCAAGTCGAGCAGAACGCCGAGGAGCGTCACGGCGTCGAAGGACTTGGAGACAGGAAGGGTTGATGCCTCGCAGCCTTCCTCTCGGACGGTAATCGTGTAGTTCTGGCTCTTTCTGAACGAGGTGACGGTGTTTCCCTTCCCGAGATACGCCTCGTTCACGTAGATGTCGGCCTTCGGGTGGTTGCTCCTGATCGCGACCTGCTGCGAGGTGCCGTGGAACATCGCGGCACATCCAGTGACGTTCACGATAAGCGCGGCCGCGACAACCACGCCGACCACTTTCTTGAAGAGACGCACGTTGCCTCCTTGGCGGAACAGCATGCCGGTAGCAGGTGAACTTGCTGCGTGAGCTCAACAACGGCCGGATGATGGCACTGGCCGGCGCGTTCCCCGCTCCACGGTTGCAAGGAGGGTGCCGCCGCCGCGAACATGATTCCTATGATGACGGTGAGTCAATGCCAGGGAGCGACGCGACGCGGTAAGTGCCTTCGGACCGTGCCCTTGCGGCCACGAGGGCGAGGCCCACGCCTCCCTGGCGTGGCTCAAGCGCGTTCTCGACGATTCTGGCGCGCGCGAGTCGTAGCGCGCTCGTACAAGGCGCGCGGGTTGCCGGCGCTCGCGTCCTGTGCCGGCGTCGCGATGTTGAACCGATGGATGCGTACGCTGGGTAGTGACGGCCGAACTGGCGCCGGCAGCGGAACAGGAGAAGCCCGGATCCGAGGGCCGCCGCGCGGCCGGCACGGTCGCCGCGCGGACGGCCCCCGGGTTGCGGGCGCGCAGCGAGGATGCCCCTGACTTCCGCCGACCGACACGATGTCGTGACCGGCCGGCTGCAGCGCTGACGTCGGGGCTTTCTTCGTGGCGGCCGCCGCGGGCCGCGACCGATCAGGTGTCCTGACCGTCTTTCGTTGTGGCCGGGACGGCTCTGCCCCCGTCGATCTGGTGCCGCGGGTCCGGCTCACAAGCTGCTCGCTTCGCCGGAACCGCTGGCGGCCCACGCCGCAGAGGTCCGCGACCTGCACCGCAGGTCCGTTTCGTGGACGGGACGAGGCGCACGGACGGGTCCTTAGCGGCGCGGAGACATCGGTTCGCAACCTCGCGGGAAGGGCCCGACAACTGCAAGGACCGACACGTCCGGGCGCGCGACCTACGAGAAGCGGAGCCCGGGTGGAGAGCCGCGCGCTTCCAGGCACAACGATCGCTGCGATGACGAGACCACGAGGAAAACCAATCTGCGTGTGGGCCACTGCGGACGAGCGCGCCGAGATCCAGCGGCTCGCTCGTGCCACCGGCCTGTCGCAGTCTGCCTACCTGAGGACCGTCGGGCTCGGCTACGAGCCCGCGAGCGCGTTCGATGCTGACGCCGTCCTCGCGCTCGCCCGCATCCACGCCGACCAGGGACGGCTCGGCGGGCTTCTCAAGCTGTCGTTGTCGCAAGGAGAAGGTGGGTCGAGCGACTTCTCGGACCTCCTGCGCCACCTCCAGGCAACCCAGGCCAAGCTCCTCGAGGCCATCAACAGGGTCCATCGAAGGCCGTGATCGCGAAGCGGATCCCACGCGAGAAGGGGTCGAGCTTCGAGCGGCTCGCCCGGTACATCCTCGACGCGAAGCACGAGGGTGCCAAGGTCGAGCTCGCGCGCGCGACGAACGTCGATTCGGCACCCGAGGACGGGTTCGACCTCCCCATCGCGGTCATCACGGCGACCCAGGCCAAGAACACCCGCGCCAGGGCGGACCGGAGCTATCACCTCGTCGTCTCGTTCCCCGCAGGCGAGAGGCCCTCGCCAGAGCAGCTCCGCGACGTCGAGCACACGCTCGTCGAGGCCATCGGGCTCGCCGAACACCAGCGGATCTCGGCCGTTCACATCGACACGTCGCACGTTCACCTTCACGTCGCGGTCAACAAGATCCATCCCGTGACGTTCCGGAACGTCGAGCCGTACTACGACAAGCTCGCGCTCCAGAAAGTGTGCCGCGAGCTCGAGGTGCGACACGGGCTCGAGCGCCTCCGCTCCCGTACGGAGCGTGGTGACCGGCGCACCCCCCGCTCTGCGGGCGCGGGAATGGTCGATGGCTCCGTCCGGGCAGAGTCATTCCTCCGGTGGACGCGGGCGAACGTCCTGCCTGCGCTGCGGGAGGTCCTCGCGACGAGCGGCCCGACCTGGGAGGCTTTTCACGCGGCGCTCGCCCGCTTCGATCTCGAGCTACGGCCGCGCGGGGCTGGGTTCGTGGTGAAGGCACGACACGCACGAGCCACCGCGCGCCCGAGCGACCTCGCGCGCGATCTCTCGTTTCGCGCCCTTCAGAAGCGGCTCGGGCCCTACGTGCCTGCTGGGCCGGGCGTGACGGACGTCGTTCCGGTCAGCTCGTATCGCCCTTTGCCGCTCCACGGCTCAGCGGCGTCGGCCCGACTCTTCGAAGCGTATCAGCAGGCCCGTTCCGGCATCTTGGCCCAACGAGAGGACGCGCGTGATACGGCGCGTCGCGAGGAGCACCGTCTCACCGAGCAGCTCCGCGCCTGGTATGCGGAGCGCCGCACCCTCATCCGGCAGGCGACGACCCTCTCCCGTACCGAGAAGCGCATCGCGTACATGGAGCTCGCCCGCGAGCGACAGAGTGACCTCGCTGCGGCGCGGGCGCGACGGCGGTCGACGCGCAACGCCATCTCCGCAAACCACCCGCTCCCCACCTGGAATGCGTTTCTCGTCGTGTGCGCGGAGGAGGGCGATGTCGCTGCGCTCGAAATCCTGCGTGCCAAGTCGACCCGGAGACGGACCGAGGCGGCGAGCGCGTCTCCGGCGGTCGAGGGTCCGTTTCTCACCGGACCGGATGCCGCCGCCCACGCCTCCCCTCTCCTCCTCGGCATCGCGAGTGAGGTCCGAGAGGACGGATCCATCGTCTACTCGCTTCCCGACGGAGGCCGCGTGGTGGACTCCTCCGCGGGCGTGGAGGTGGCGCACCGGACGCCGGAAGCCATTCGTACGGCGGTGGCGATTGCCTCGGCGAGGTTCGGCGACGCGCCGGTCGAGGTCCGCGGGAGCCCGGAATCCTGCCGCGACGTCCTCGCCATCGCCCGGGAACTCGCGCCGCGACTCATCTTTGCGGATGGCTCCAACGAGCGCGGTGCCCCTCTCGCACGCGGGACCGTCGTCTCGGAGCGCAACTCAGCCGAGGATCACGGCTCACCGACTGATGCGCGGGAGGAAGCGCGTGGGGTAGCGGCCCCACACCAACCCGGCCGTTCCTGAACGTTCGGGTTCGCCTCGGCAGCATCCGCGCCTGCGCGTCGCGCCTTGATGCGCGCTCTGGCATGCGGCGCGCATCTCGGCACGTTTGTGACACCGAGGAGCCGGCACCCGAGAGCACTCGTCGTCGCGACGGTCGGGCTGTTCGCCTGCATCATGGCCGTGCTCGCCGCGAGCGCGGCGATCACGGCGTACGTCGCGCATCGGTTCCGTTACCATCCGGCGCTGGGGAGACCCTGGTTCGGCCACGTGTACGCGCCGTGGGGATGGGTCTCGTGGGCGTTCGACCACGACCGTGCGGCCCCGAAGCTCTTTGCGTCCGTCCAGGTCGTCTTCGTCGCCTTCGTCCTGCTGGCGGGGCTCGCGCATGCGCTCTTCTACGGCCTCTCGGTGCGCAGCACGGCCCGGCACGCCGGCCGCCACGGGACGGCGCACTTCGCCTCGCGACGGGAGATCGAGGCGACTGGCCTCCTCGCGCCGTGTCGCGGGCCCAGAGCCGGCGTGTACGTCGGCGCCTGGAGAGAAGAGGACGGCACCCTCAGGTACCTGAGGCACGACGGGCCCGAGCACATCGTCGCCATCGCCCCGACCCGGAGCGGAAAGGGGGTCGGGCTCGTCGTGCCAACGCTCCTCTCCTGGCCGGGCTCGGTCATCGCCCACGACCTCAAGGGCGAGCTGTGGGAGCTCACCGCAGGCTGGCGGTCGCGCGGCGGCGGGAACGTGGTCGTGAAGTTCGACCCGGCGGCTCCGAGCGGCAGCAGCGCCTTCAATCCACTCGAGGAGATCCGGCTCGGCAGCCTGCACGAGGTCGCCGACGTCCAGAACCTCGTCACCATCCTCGTAGACCCCGACGGCAAGGGCCTCGTCGATCACTGGGCGAAGACGGCCCACGCCCTCCTCACGGGCGTCGTCCTTCACCTCGCCTTTCAAGCGCGAGCGAGCGGCCGGCCAGCGACCCTCGCCGACCTCGCGCTCGCACTCTCGGATCCCGAGGAGCCGGTGGACCGCCTCTACCAGGCGATGCTCGCGAACGAGCATCTCGAGGGCGGCGCGCAGCACCCGGTCATCGCGGCCGCGGCACGCGACATGCTGAACCGCCCCGCCGAGGAGCGCGGGAGCGTGCTGTCCTCGGCCATGTCGTACCTGTCCATCTACCGGGACCCGCTCGTCGCCCGGAACACGAGCCACAGCGACTTTCGCATCGCGGACCTCATGGACCATGAGAGACCGGTGTCGCTCTACCTGGTGGTCCGCCCGGCCGACAAGGACCGGCTGCGGCCGCTCATGCGCCTCGTCGTGAACCAGATCGTCCGGGTACTGGTGCGCGAGGGGCTCCGCTTCGAGGGAGGCGAGCCCGTCCCGCCGCACAAGCACCGCATGCTCCTCATGCTCGACGAGTTCCCTTCGTTTGGGAGGCTCGAGGTCTTCCAGGAGGCCCTCGCCTATCTCGGTGGCTACGGCATCAAGGCGTACATCGTGATGCAGGACCTCGCGCAGCTCTGGGGCGCGTACGGGCGCGAGGAGTCGATCATCTCGAACTGCCACGTCCGTATCGCCTACGCGCCGAACAAGCTCGACACCGCCGAGTGGCTCTCGCGCATGACGGGAACCGCGACGGTGGTGACGGAGGACTTCAACATGTCGGGGCAGCGGTTTGCTGCTCTCCTCGGCCACGTCTCGCGGACGGTCCACGAGTCGAAGCGGCCCCTCCTCACACCGGACGAGTGCATGCGCCTGCGAGCAGCGGTGAAAGATCCGGCGGGGCGCATCACGGACCCCGGCGAGGTCCTCGTCTTCGTGGCCGGACACAGTCCGATCGCGGCTACCCAGATCCTGTACTTCCGAGACCCGGTGTTCGAGCGCCGGGCGCGGATGCCGGCCCCGTCGAGCGGGATCATCCGCCCAGCGCCGTTCGTCCTGTCCGGTGCCGCGCGGGAAGAGACGCGGACATGACGGTCGTTCTTCGGGTCGTCTGCGTCGCGGTCGGCGCCCTCGTCCTCGCCGTTGTCGCTGCCCGTGAACTCGGCTTCCTCTGGGTGGCGAGCGAGTCGGTTCCGCCCGGACTGTGGCGGAAGGTAAGCGAGCCGATCGGGCGCGGTTCGGTGGTGACCTTCTGCCCGCCGGATGAGCCGCGGTTCAGGGCCGGGCGGGAGGCCGGCTTCCTACCTTCGGGGTTTTGCCCCGGCCGGCTGCCTCGCCTCGTCAAGCCGGTGGCGGCGGTGGCGGGTGACGTCGTCGAGATCGGACACGAGGGGTTACGGGTCAACGGCCGCCTCCTCCCGAACACGCGCCCGATCGAAGTTCGCCCCCTCGAGCTGCTGCGGCCGTATCCGCCGGGGCGACACGTCGTGCACGACGGGGAGATCTGGCTCGTGTCCACCTACCACCGGCTGAGCTGGGACAGCCGCTACTACGGTCCCGTCCGAGTGACGGACCTCGAGTCCGCCGTGCGGCCGGTCTGGAGCTACAGGTGACCCTCCCCGCGCTGGAGCTGCTCGTCGCCCTGTGCGCGCCCAACGTCGGGCCCACGACGCTCCTCGCCATCATCCAGGCCGAATCGGCCGGCGTCCCGCACGCCGTTCATGTGAATGGCCCGTGGATCGCGAGACCGGCGAACCGAGGCGAGGCGGCACGGATCGCAAGCTGGGCCATCCGCGCCGGATACACCGTCGATCTAGGGCTCATGCAGGTGAACAGCCGAAACCTTCCCGGTCTCGGACTCTCGATCGAAGACGCGCTCGATCCTTGCACCAACGTCTGGGCGGGTGCAGCCATCCTCAGCGCGAACTACGCGGCGATGGCTGCGCGGCAGGGCCCCGACCAGCGGGCACTCCTCGACGCGCTCTCGGCGTACAACACCGGGGACGCCCGGGGCGGGTTTGCGAACGGTTACGTTCGCCGCGTCCTGGAGACGCACCGCCTCCTCATGCGCGGCAAGGCGAAGCACCGGCGGAAGTAGCGGCTCTCGCCGGGTCGCCACATCCCAGTTCGCCTCCGACAGCAGCTTGCGACGCCCTCCGGGATGCGCGGCGCATCACTCCATTCGCTGACAGTCATACGCGGCTCGGTCCGGGGGGCAGGTCCCTGGAGCAACGCGCGTCGGACACCGAGTGGAACGGGCGGTGCAGACAGGCCCATTGACGGAGCGTCTTACGTAGCGACTCGCGCGCGCCGGTACTCGCCGCACCGCGCCGCCTGCCGGAGCGAGCGGCGCGGTGCCGCTCCCGCTCCTCGAGGTCGGAATCATGGGCCGATGCCAGCACAAGCTGCTCTCCACTCCCGCAGTCCCTCTCGGCTCGAGCGAGCTTGGTCCTCGCCTCGGCAGCGCTCGCCGCCTTAATGAGGGCGGTTTCCACGGCACAAGCGCATTGGCCCTGTTGCCTCCGGCGAGAACTCGCGCCGTCGTCGCGGTTCTCGCGCCGATGGCGGATGCCGAGGACGGAGAACTCGCACCCGCGGATTTCTGGTCCTGGGCTCTCGGGGACCCTCGCGAGGACATCGGCCTCTGAGGACCTACGGATGCTCGCCGCCGGCGTGGAACTTGGCGGGCGTCATGTCGGCCGGCACAAGGAGCCGGCGCCAGACGGGGGCGCCGTGTCCTGCAGCGCCGTGGATTCCGCGGATGTGCGTATCGCTGCGGTTCGAGAACGCCCGGACCCGACAGGTCATCGTCGTCGGGCTTCCGCTGCGCGCAACCAGCACCCTGGTGAGCCTCACGGTGACGGCGAACAATGCCAGCACGGTGGAGGAACTGCTCGCGATTCGGCTGGAGGCAGCCACACTCCGACACGCAACCAGAGGTTATCGAGCAATCGCTCTCGCCTGAGGGCGGAGAGAATCGGCCGCCGAACTCGCGGCTTCTATTTAGCCCGACACGCGCCGCATTAGGCGACGGCGTCGGATCCTCTTGACATTTGTAGGCCCTTTCGCTATCGTAATCGACGCTTAGGGGCAGGAGCAGCCCACCAGAAGCCGCCGCCGCGGGAGACCGCGGCTTTTTTGCACCCAGAGTTCGTGAAGCCGCGGCCCGCCGCGGCTTTTTTTGTACCGAAGGTTCTACGGAGGCCGCGATGCATCGACGCAGACGGACGGCTGGCCTCGTTGCCGCCGCGCCCCTAGCCTTCAGGTAGAGGACCCTCGAACTCGTCAGCCGTTCTCAGCGTGGCAGAGCGCCACGAGGGGGACTCGTTCGCCTCACATCCGTTCCAAGCCGCTGGTTCATCGCGAAATCCCCAACGGACGGTACCGGCTGCTCAGCCACTTACCTGCTGAGCCGACGATGCCTGCAACTTCGCGCGTTGAACGCGGATTGAAGGTCATCTCGCCGGAGGACATTAGTCATGACTTCTGTCCATCAGTTGCTTCGAACCCGCATCGTATCCTGGGACGACCCGCGCCTTTCCCGGGTCGTTGTGCTGCGGCTCGAGACGAGACCGGGCCTGAGCTGGTCGGACGTTACGAGTTGCGAAGGAGAGCTGAAAGATGGACGCCGTTGCCGCGTTCGCCTGCCGTTTGCGCAGCTGCCGAAGGGGCTCGAGACCATCACGATCCTCAGGTACGCGCAGGCGGAAGGCGTATTCGCGAAGGGGCTAGGGGTGTTCGCAGCAATTACTTTCCGCAGCACGGATCTCGACTGCAAGAGTAAGGCCGCCAGTTGCCTCTGACATCGAACACGGAGGACGCGTGACTCACGTATTCGAGGAGAAGCTGCTCTCGTACGAGGCTGACCAGCTGATGGCATGGAAGACGGGTGACAAGTCGCTGATGCCCGCGTTCATCGAGAAGCGAGCGATCGTCACGAACCAGCCCGCCTACCATTTCGGCGAGGCCTTCGTCCTGGATCACTATCACCGTACAGAGGGGTGGCTCGGATTTCCTGACTACATGCTCATGCCTGAAGTCGAACCGAACATCGCGCGACACTACCGCGGGCGGATGACGCTCGAGCAGCTTGCACCAGCGCCGATGCTCCGAGAGCTACGTGACGCGAGACGTGCGCTGCCGGACGGTCGCAAGGGGTACGGCGAGCCCGATCTGTTCCTGTTCAAGCCTTCCGGCGAGCTCATGTTCCTTGAAGTGAAGAAGGAGGGGGACACGGTGAAGGACAATCAGCTCGTGTGCCTAGCCCAGATCCGACAGCACCTCTGCTGCCCGGCAGACGTGGTGTTCCTGCAGGAACGGCGAAGACCTCGGCGCTTCACGATGCGCTACCAGGTGGACCTGAGCGGCACGACTGCCGAGATCAGGCGGGAGCGCGTCATCGCGCACGTGGAGGGTGGGTGAGAAAGGCGATCGCCGCTTGCGTCAGCTGCTCAACGCGTGGGCACCAACGCTCGTCGGTTGGCAGGTGCATCCTCTGCTGCGAGCCCGTCTGTGCGCAGCATGGCGCACGCGTTTCGGCGACGCTTCGAACGATGTGCTATCGCTGCCTCCGCTTACGGAACGCACTCGGCCCGCGCGTCCCGGCAGTTCCCCTGGATCGCGTCAACTAGCTGCCCCGGTTCTCCATCCGCCCACGGAGTGCTCATGTACTGGAAGTGTCCCGGTTGCGGTTCGCTGTTCATCGACAAGCGGGCGGCGCACGAGTGCGCAGCTGACGAGCAGTTCACCATCCGAGGCGAGCTCCCCGACGGCGAGCCGCTACCGAAGGGCGCGCGCGCGGAGCGGGAGCGCGCCGTTCAGCAAGACGTACCGGTGGCCGAGGCGCTGGTTATCGCGTTCCACCTCGTGCTGTCCGCGACCGGGATGCGAGACGGCTTCGAGTGCGACATCGACCCGAGCTCCTTTCGGAAGGCGATCCGAAGGTTCCGCCCCGCGAGCAAGTTCCCGGGCCGCATCACCGAGATGGATGACAAGATGTACGCGTGCCGCGTCGCACACCGCCTGCTGAACCAAGCGTTCGGGCAGCAGCTGAATTTCGCGGGAGGATACGGATCGGAAGCGGCGACCGACCAACGAGCAAGGGCAATTTACGAGTGGATCCGCGAGCGCGCGGCGCTTGAGAAGATCCACCCCCATACCGGCGCAAGCACTGCGACGTAGGCGAGCAGCACCCACGCCGCGAGCATCGTCCCGCTCACGGCGCGCGCAGCTCGCTCGCTGGCGCACGCGCGCGCGATGGGCCGCCGTAGACTTGCGGCCGTGCGCGGTTGGCGTACACAGGTGAGACATGGAGCCAACCTCGTTCAACCCGCTGCACGCGCTACTTGCCGAGAACGAGGAGGACCGCTT
This sequence comes from Anaeromyxobacter diazotrophicus, assembly GCF_013340205.1. Lineage (NCBI taxonomy): Bacteria > Pseudomonadati > Myxococcota > Myxococcia > Myxococcales > Anaeromyxobacteraceae > Anaeromyxobacter > Anaeromyxobacter diazotrophicus. Next base: position 230,753 of record NZ_BJTG01000003.1, on the reverse strand, counting down.
CACGGAAGCACTTTCCCATCTGCTGCGGCACGGGAACCTTGCCGAACGGTTCTTGCTTGAATTCGCAGACGTTAAGACTTCCGGTGTGGCAGTTCAGACGCAACTCGTTGTCCTGAACGGGCGGCCTGATGTCGTCTTCACTGCGCCAAGTGTCACGGTCGTTCTCGAAGCGAAGCTTGCCTCGTGGCTGCATGACGATCAGCTGCTGCCCTACGTTGAATGGCTGGACCGATACGCGACCGCGAACGGAACGGATTCGATACTGCTCCTGCTCGGCCCGCGGTGTTCGCTCGCAGCGATGCACCGCGACGCGAAGGCGCAGGTCGGGAACCGCTGCTCCCCGAAGTGCGTCACTTGGGAGCAGGTTGCGGCGTTCTGCGAGGCCGAGTCAGCGTCACGGGCCGGCTCTGACTTAGGAACGTACCTTCGGGATTTTGCGCGGCTGATTGAGCATCGGCTTGGCCCTGCACCGCGTCCGTTCACCGCTGCAGAGGAAGCGCTCTTGCGTGACGGAACAGCAGCGCTGGCGTTCGCAGGTGCGCTTCGAGCGACGCAGGCTCTCCACGACGCGCTCGCTCGGGATTCATCGATCCACGTCGGGGGGTTTAACTCTTCGACCCTAGGCTACGAAGGCTTCCAGATCACGAAGGCGAAAAGATGGTGGTGGGCTGGCCTATGGCTAGAGGCGTGGCCCGCGGCTGTCGCGAGCCCGCTCATCCTGCAGCTTCCTGGGCTCAGCAAGCACTCCAGCGTTGTCCCGCCGAAGGGCCTTCCAGTCCCAGTCTGTTTTCAGGTTCCAGGCGCCACGACGGGGTGGATGGTCTCTCCGCTTCCGCTCCTGGCGGGCGTCGATCCGGAGCAACTCGCCAATGCGCACGCCGACCAGGTGCTCCACTGGATTCGCGACCAGCCGGCGAGCGGCGGCGTCCTCAAGAAGTGATGCCTGACACACGGGCGACAAAGCCGAATCGGTTGACATGGATCACGCCGCGTTCGCTTTAGCAAACCAAGATCACAGCGTCGAGGCGCAAGCCCTACGCACGGCTATGTTTTCGAAAACAGTTTCACGTCGTGCCCTAGCGAGCGCAGGGCCTTGTTGGTGCGGTTGTTCCTCGGTGGGTAGTCGTCTGGACGCGCCCATCCAACGGCTTCCCCCAACGTACTCTGACCGAAGTGGGGAATACGGTACTGCTCGCTCGATACGCCCAGCCACAACCGCTCCTCCATGTCGCTTGGGCTTGTAGCCCAGAGGACGAACTCCAACACATCGCGCACCGTCTTACGCTTCGGCGACCGCTGATTCCATTGCCAGGCGCATAGACGGTCTACGCGTTGGTCGAGGGTCTCATGATGCTCGACGGGGAGCCCGAATTCGACGTTCTTCACCTGGCGCGCGTGCATTCTGAATGCGTTGACGTGCCGAAGGGCTTCAGTGAAGGACTGCAGATCCATCTTCTGCACGGCACTCTGGCTGAGGCGTCTCTGCATGTCCGGCGCGATATGCCGTATGAAGTCTTCTTCACCGTAGCTATTCGTCGGCAGCGCTGCCCACCACGCCGCCGCCTCCTTCAAGGCAGCAGCAGGATTTGCCCGGTGCTTCTTGAACGAAGCCTCGACCTTCTCGATTCCCGATAGATCGTCGTCTTCATCCCCAACGCCTCCCCTAATGTAGTCGTAGTAGTACGCGTGAAGGAACTGGTCGAAGTGAATCACTGGATGCGCGTCTACGTCCACCCATTTCGGCCTGAGCCCGAGCGCTGCGAATTCCTTCGCGAGTCCTCTCATCAGCTGCAGCGTCGTCATCCATTCGCCCATAAAGCGTTTGAGTGCCCTATTCTCCTTGGCTCCTTTCGGCGGTTTCGCGATCAACCCGGAATTATCGGGTATGTGTTTGAACAGCTCCGTGAACTTGGCTTTGCGCTTGGCCACCACTTCATCGACCGCTCGACTCGATTCATGTAGCTTTTCGAGCTTCGCTATAAGTTCATCGGTTACCGGAGTGGATCGTACAGCAAGGTGCTCGAACAACCCTTCAAGTTCGGACCCCACGCCGTTGGCAGCAAGCTCCGCGTCCTCAAAGAACACGCCCGCCTCGATGTTGTTGAACCATGCCTTATCTGTCAGGTTAGCGGACCCTACGTACGCCCCGAACCCATGCCACCATATTACCTTCGGGTGGTAGTTCCCCTTAACCAAGCGCACTTGAGCACGCGACGGCCCCCACGCCAGCAGGGTCTTTAGGAACGAGATGCCGACGGCGCCGCTGTCGTCCAAGAGGCCGTAGAACACGAGCCGGGGCCCCTTCTCCTCGCATACCCGAAGAAGGGGATGATCAGAGCCGTGCGCGTAAGCGACCGCAGCTTCAACCTCGGTGCAGAACGCAGCCGCCTGAAAAGCAAGATTCGCGAGCAGCTCATTGTTCAGCTTCCCGAGAATGACTTTCATGTCCCCCTACCTGTTCCAGTCTTGCGGATAGCGGCTCTCGTTGCACGCAGCGTCGGGGGACGGCATTCGGCGAGCAGCGGCATCGCCGAGCGATCCCGGGGATGAGTAGTCTTCGGAGCTCCGCCACAGGGTCGGAGCGTATCAGGCCGACCTTGCAACGTCTTCGCCGAACGCCTTTGCCGGCCGGCGCTTCGATGCCGACTCGAGGCGCACGGTCAGGTGGCTCTCGGCCCCAACCGGCCGGTTACGCCACTTCGCAGATCCTGCTCACCTCGGAGCGCCGCAGCGGCGTCTCGCTGCCGTGGTGGCGCTGATGCCCACAAGTGCGGCGCATCGGCTACCCCGCGTTCCAGTTCGACGCGGCTCGATTCGTCCGAGATTCGCCCCAGGTCCTCGGCGCTCTCGCCGCGACGAGACGGACGCGTGGGCTCACCTGCGCTTCCTCTCGTCGCATGCTCGAGACAGGGCCCCGCGTGGCTCGATACCGACCTCAGCCATGGTCCAGCATACGGTGCACGGACGACCGCGTTTCCCGGTCGCGACGGGGCGTCTGCCCGCTTGTTCGTATTCGTCGCGTCCGTACTCTCCGCGGCGGCGGGCGCGCCTGACGGGCGATGGCGTACCCGCCGGCCCGCGGTCACTCCGTCCATGGCTCGAGGACGATGTCTTTCGTGACGAACACGTTAAAGCGGTAGCCCGGCCGGATCTCGAGCGTGGGCTGGACCTGGAGGTTGCGGCGGGCGAGCTCCGTTCCGAGGGCCGAGAACTGCTGCCCGAGCTGGGCTGCCGCGATCTGCCCCGGTGTGATGACTTCGCCCGGAGATGGACGAGGCTGGCTGAGCTGAGCTCCCGCCCCGAATACGCTCAAGAGGAGCGCTCCCCCGAACGCCTTCAGGTAGTGGTTGTTCACTTGATCGTGGAACCCGGCGTAGCCCTCACCATCGGCGCCGGGCATGCGTCCCAGCGCGAGCGTCGAGCCGTCGGGGAAGACGAGACGGTGCCAGGTCACGAGTACCCGCTCCTGCCCGACCGCGACCCGGCTGTCGTAGCTGCCAACGAGCTTCGCGCCCTGAGGCACGAGGAGATGGGCGCCGGTCGCGGTGTCCCAGACGTTCTCCCGGACCTGGGCGAGGAGTTGTCCGGGGAGATCGGAGTTCACCCCTCCGATCATGACCGCCGGGATGACGGCGCCCTCTTTGAGTTCGTACGGGGAGACGGCCCTCTCGCGCGTAGCTGCCAGATACGGGTCCCGCCGCTCTTCGACTCTCGGACGCGCTGCAGACGCGCGCGCGACCCTCTCCGCCGCGTATTCGGTGGACGCCGCTTCGTCGCGCGCCGAGAGCCGGCGCTCATGGGCCGGCCCGATCGGGATCGTGGTTGGGGCATTCAGGGCCGCCTCGAGCGCAGACTGCCTCGCCGTCTCGCGTCGAAGCCGCTCGTCGCGCGCCGTCGCGTCCTCTCGTGGCAAGGCCCGCTCTTCCGTCTCGACGAGCGGTAGATCCGGAACGATGACTCTCGACTGGGGGCGCGTGGCACCCGCGCTCTTCTGATCGAGGACGGCCCGCACGTTGTCCGGGATGTCGCGTAGCGCGTCCTCCGCACTGGCCGCCTCGGCGGCTTCGGTCTCGCCCCGCTCTCGTGATTCGGCGCGCCTCTGCGCTGCTTCCGCGCGCGCGTGCACGGTGTAGCCGATCACACCCATGACCGCGGTGAGGAACGCCATCGCGATGGCGAGCGGGACGCGATTGAGGCGCCGCCCAGCCGCCGGGGGCGCGAGGAGGATCGGAGATCTCTCCGGCCCGTCGTCGTCTCGGATCACGACGCCCTCCGCACCATACGCGGACCCGCAGCGACGAGCTTCCCCGCTCGCGTCCGCATGTACCACCTCGTCATGGCGACACCGGTGAGGTCTAGTTCGAGGAGATACCCGCCGCCCGCCCGGCGGAACGAGGCCCAGACCCTCCGCGCTGCGTTTGGACCGTACGCAGGGCCGAGGGCGTACCCGCTGCGCACGCACGTCCTCCGCAAGCCGCCGTTCAGCGGTTCCGTGTCGGAGTCGCGGGGGAAGACGATCACGCTCGTCGCGGGCGGCAGCTCACTCGACAGGAACTCGAACGCGTCGTCCACGAGGACGGAAGCGTCGGCAGAATCGATCGGAACCGTCACGAGCTTCGCCCAGTGCGTGCAGGAGAGGGCGGAAGCGGTGAGTGCCGCCACTAAGGTGCGCATCGTCGTCACCTCTCCTTCACGCGCACGGAGTCGTGGAGGATTTCGACGCGCTCCTCCTCACGGCCCAGCCCGGATACGAGCAGCGCGCGCTGGAGGACCTTGTCCACGACGTACTTGGTTCCTTGCTGGCGGTAGTTCACGAGGCCCCTCTCGTCACCCTTCCCCACCGTGACGAGCGCCGGCGCCTCGCCGCTTCGCATCGATTCGGGGAACTCGATGTACGTCTTCACCCCGTCCGTGTAGACGCGCAGCGGCCGCCAGCCGGGCTCGTCGCCGGTCATCTCATAGTGGAAGTCGAGCGCGCTCATGCTGCCGACGCCCGGGAGCGTCGTCGCTTTCCGCCGCTCCTCTTCCTTCTGCTGCGTGAAGAGAAAGACCTGCCGCGCTTCCTCCGGGTAGGAGAACGCGACCCGGGGCATCCACTCGCGTGGGTGGGCCACGAGCCGTACGACGTACGTCCGGCGGTCCGTGAGGACGAGCAGATCCGTCTCGACGTCCGGCTCGGCGGGCTTGACGAGCACGTGAGTGATCGCGCCGCCGGGTCCGCCTGTGCCGAGGGTGACCTTCCAGCGCACGGGATCGCCGACGTGGACCTCGGCGACGCGCTCACTCGGCTCGAGCGTCAGGTCACAGACGTGGAGGGGCGTACAGATGACGCTCGGTAGCGAGGTCCCGTACGTGTAGACGACCGCGCCCGCCTCTCCTCGCGCCGGCGACTCCGCCCCGTCCACCCATTCTGTCGACACCCGGAGCGCCGCGCGCTCCTTGGGATGGAGCTGTCTGGGAAGGCTCGTCCCCCCGTGCAGCCAGGGTTCCTCCTCGGATCGGCGGGGCGGGCTCTTCGTCCGCGCTGAAACGCCCTTCGGTCGTGCCACGGGGGCGGCAAGGCTTCGCTTCTCGTCGCCGCCACGCAGGCGCGTTCTCTCGAGCGGTAGGCGCGATGGAGCGAGCTCGTCGACTTCCGTTCCCTCCGCATTGAGCGCCGGGACGGCGCGCTTGGCCGGCGCCGGCGGTCCCGGATCGGCACTTGCGACGAGCGGAGCGAGGAGCGTGAAGGCAAGGAAGCCCATGGTGAGCGCGTTCATGGTGATCTCCTCACAGGCGCTTCGCCCAGGCGAAGCTCGACACGTAGATGCCGAGGGGGTTCTTGAGCACGGTCGCCTCGTCGGTCGGCGGGCTCACGACGACGGTGAAGGTCCCCTGCCACGTCTCCGCGGCGAGGACGCGGCCGTCGCGGGAGCGCACGGTCTCGTCCCACTCCACACGCCAGGTCTCGCCGGTGAGCGGCAGCACCGAGCGCACCACCACCGAGACGAGCTCCGTCTCGAGCCTCCGGAAGGGCGACCGCTCGCGGAAGTAGTCGTTCAGCGTGCCGCGCGCGGCGCTGTTGCGGTTGATGGCGCCGTACGCCTCCTCGATGAGAGCCCGCTCGGCATACGGGTCCTGCAGGACCGTGCGGACGCACTCCACCAGCCGGGCAAGGTGGGCCCGGATCACGCGGCGATCTGCCGGAGCCGCCTCGTCAGCTCTCTTCACCGCGAGAGGCGCGCCGAGCTTGTCCACCTCGACGACGTACGGGACGACCCGGTTCTGGCGCGCGACGGCGTACAGCGCGACGACGGCGCCGCCCGCCACGAACACGGCCGCGAGCGCGAGCACGAAGAGCGCCCTCGCCCACGCCACATGGCTACCGTAGCGTTCGTTCCACTCCCGGCGCGCGTCGAGATAGACGTTCCGCTCCGAGTTCGACCCGAGCGCACACTCGTCGGAGCATTCCCGACCGAATTTCGACATGACACCCCCGTCCCCGGCGCCATCCGCCCCGAGCGGTCTCCCCGTTCGTCTTCCGAGCTACGCGTTCGGCGGCTTCGTGCCGGGCTGTGGGGCTGAGCTCCCGCCGGCGGGTGCTGGCTTCTTGTTCCGGTTCTCGAGCAGCTTCGCCTCGTCGCTCATGGCGAGGCCCATGCGCCCGAAGGCGTTCCCGTGGTGCGCCCCGGGGCGTCCGCCGAGGCGGTTCCCCACGTCCGCCAGCGCCGCACGCCCGAGGTTCCCCGCCATGAGCCCGGCCATTCTCCCCACGCGTCCCATCCCCGCTGGCGGCGCGGAACCTGCCGTCGTCGCCGACGCGAGCTGCTCCTTCGCGAGCTGGTACGCCCCACGCGCCGCGAGCCCCATGGACGCTCCCCCCGCAATCACCGCCCCCGCGCCGGCGGCGACTCCGGCGCCCGCCGACAACATCACCCCGGCCCCGCCTGCGAGCGATGTTCCGGCGACGAGCGACTGCACGAGCTGCGGGATCGCGTGCACGAGCGCGAGGAAGACGATCGCGGCCCCGACCATAAGGAAGAGGTCCACGTCCGAGGTGCCGAACTGGGTGAGGAACCCCATGATCATCGACTCGCCCAGCCCGACCACCAGCGAGATGACGAAGAGCTTCGCCCCGACGCTCACCGCGTAGACGAGCATCCGCAGCGCGATCTCCTTCGTGAACCGCGAGCCTCCGAAGCCCATGAAGAGGACCCCGGCCGAGGTGACGACGTACATCTCGACGAGCGCCACCACGAGCGAGGCGGCGATGAGCGCGAAGCAGATCACGACGACGAGCGCGGAGATGAGAAAGCCGAGGGAGTCGCCTGGGTGGAGGAAGGAGGCCTTCGACATGAGCCGCGCCGCGAGCGAGACGCCGGTCTCGAACACGTTGGACGGGCTCACCCCTGCGGTGCCCCCCGCGGCGGCTGTCGCGCCGTTCGCCGCGGTCCGGAAGCTCTCGACGATGGCTCCCGACCACTCCGCACTATGCGTGAGGAGGGTGTAGAAGAACCCGATGAAGAGGATTTGATTCACGATCGTCGACGCCCATTCGCCGAGGTCCGCTCCCTTGAAGGCGAGCCCGAACGCCGCGAACGTGAACTCGACGCCGGCGAGCAGCCAGAAGAGCCGGACGGCGTACGTGGTGAGCACCCTCGTCCACCCGCGAGCGTGATCGCGGTACACCCGCACGATCGCATCGAGGTGGTTGTTGAGCGGCGCGGTTTGCGCGAGCGCGTCTCCCGGCAGCATCAGCACGAGGAGAGCGGCCATCCCGACGAGGTACGCACCAGGCGAAATCTTCGCGCGCATGGGTCCTAGAAGCGCTCGCCGTCGTCCGGCGGTGGCGGTGAGGCGTTCGTGAAGTCGCGCATGGCCCCGCGCTGAAGATCGGCGCGGTCCTGCTCCGCCGCCCGGAAGTCCGCCTCGAGCTGCATCTGCATCATGATGAGCTGCCGGAGCTTCTGCGTCTGGCGGACCTGCTCCAGCGCGATCTGCTGACCGACCTGGATCGCCTGCAGCTGTCCTTCGACCGTCGAGCCAGCCCTCTCGAGGGACCGTATCGTGCCCGCCTCGGTCGCGAGCTCCTCGGAGTGGGCCCCCGCCACCCTGAGCGCCGCTCTGGCGCTGTCTCTCGTCTCGCGCGACCACTGGTCGTACTTCGCCGCCATGGCACCCGACCCGAGCCGCTGCGTGACGTACTGGGCGTACCCCGGGTACTTTTCCGCGAAGGCGGAGTCGAGATCCCGCGCCGTGTAGGCGAGGTGCTCGCCCTGACTCACGAGAGCCTGGAGGCGGGCGAGCTCCTGACCCGTGCCGGACCAGCCCGATCTCAGCTTCGCGACGTTTCGACGCGCGATGTCGAGCGTCTCCGTGACGGCTCGGAGCTGTTCCCCGAGCGTCTGCGCCTGCGCGAGGAGCTGCGCGAGGTTGAGCAGTTGGGTCGCTTCGGTAGCGTCACCGGTGACGATGCTCGCGGCGGCGCACACAGGTGCTGCGACGGCCGCCACGAGGACGGCGGCCCTACTCCACCTGAAGGTGCTCATAGGCCACCCCGTTCTCCTCGAGCCACTTGAACGGCCAGGCGTCTCCGTGTTCCGAGCGGAGCCGCGCGATCCGGGCGAGCCTCTCCTTGTCGCTCGCCGCCACGAAGGCGAGCGCGACGGGCCCGAGCCCGAGTTCGATGATCCGCCGCCCTTCCGGCGAGACGACGTAGTACTGGCGCTTCTTGGAGGCGGTCCGGACGATCTCGATCTGTGTCTCGTTGAGCCCGAAGCTCCGGTAGAGGTCGCCCGGGCCAGCGTAGCCCTCCCCTCCCGCTCGGTTCGCCTCCTCGTTCGGCAGGAAGATCTTCGTGGGACAGGCCTCCTGCAGGACGTCGACGAGGCCGCTCCTCGTCGCGTCGGAGAGGCTCTGCGTGGCGAGGACGACCGCGCAGTTCGCCTTCCGGAGCACCTTCAGCCACTCGACGAGCTTGGCGCGGAAGACCGGGTGCCCGAGGACGAGCCAGGCCTCGTCGACGATGAGGAGCGACGGGGCACCGGCGTTCCTGTGGAGGAGCCGCTCGAAGCGGCGGAAGAGGTAGAGCAGCACGGGAAGCACCGCGGCTTCCCCCATGCCCATGAGCTCTTCCACCTCGCAGACCTGGAACGAGCCGTCCACGAGGCCGTCCTCGCGGCTGTCGAGGAGGTGCCCCAGCGCGCCATCCACCGTGTAGTGCGCGAGCGCAGCCCGGAGGTCCTCGTCCTGGACCGTGGTCACGAAGTCCGTGAGCGACCGGTGCGGGCTTTCACGCATGAGCCGGACAGCGCGGTGGACCTCCTGCGCCTGCTGCGGTGTCGGGCGCCTCTGCGCCCGGAGCTCGTACGCGGACGCGATCCACTCCTCGGCCCAGGCCGCATCCGAGTCGGCCGTGAGCTCGCCGAGCGGGCAGAAGGCGACGGAGCTGCCATCCCCGGCGATGTCGTAGTGCCGGCCGCCACAGGCGGAAGCGAGCGGGAGGAGGCTGCGGCCCTTGTCGAAGGCCCAGATAGTCGCCCCCGCGTACCGGCGGAACTGCGCCGCGATGGTGGCGAGAAGGACTGATTTTCCCGAGCCCGTCGGCCCGAAGATGAGCGTGTGCCCGACGTCACCGACGTGGAGGTGGAAGCGGAAGGGAGTGGCGCCGGTGCTCCGGGCGTGGAGGAGCGGGGGTGATTCGCGCGGGAAAAGCGGCGAGGGACAGCTCTCCCGGCCCGCCCACACGCTCGCGAGGGGCAAGAGATGAGAGAGGTTCCCGGTGTGCAGGAGCGGCCGGCGGATGTTCGGGACCCCGTGACCCGGCAGCGACCCGAGGTAGGCCTCGAGCGTGTTGAGCTTCTCGATCCGGGTCGCGAAGCCTTCCCTCTGAATCTCGCGGGACACGACGCGCGCGCGTTCGAGCAGCGCCCCCAGCTCCTCGTGCATGAGGACGATGACCGGCGTGTAGTAGCCGAATCCGACGAGTCCCGAGTTCGCCTGGGCGGTCGCCCGCTCGGTCTCCGCACCCATCAGCACGGCGTCCTCGTCGAGAACCCCGTCGGTGCGGAAGACTTGCGCGAAGAAGCCGCGAGTCTTCTGCTTCCACCTCCGCCCGTAGGACTCGAGTTCGCGGACGGCCTCCCGCTGATCGAGATGGATGAACCGCGACGAGAACCGGAACGGGATCGCGAGCTCGTCCAGGACGTCGAGGATCCCTGGGTAGGACTCCGCCGGGAAACCTTCGATCGCCACGCACGCGATGTGTTTCGTGCCGAGCTTCGGGTGATCGCCCGTGGTGAGGTCGAGCCCGCCCATCACGGCGTCGAGGTACATCCCGCCAGGCGGGAGATTCAGGGGACGCGGCTCGCCGGCGAGGCACCCCTGGAGATAGTTCACGAGCTCGTCTTGCCGATGCCGCCGCCCGTGCCGGTCCGTCACCGTGAACGAGCCCATGCGGCGGAGCGCGAGCACCGCCGAGAGGAGGTCCTCCACCTCACCGAGTCGGCGCTCGAAGAGCTCGAGGACTCGGTCCGCCGCACTCGGACCCTCCCCTTCGCCGCTATAGACGAGGTCGAGGATCTTGCGACCCTGGCGAGACGGCGGCGTGTACTGGACGAGGAGCGCGTGCTCGCAGGCGAATTGCTGTCCAGCTGCCAGGAACCGACGCCGCTGCTCCTCCTCGATGAGTCGCGTCACCGGGTCAGGAAAGTGCGAGGCGTCCCGCCGTGGGTACTCGGCCGCGGCGAGACGGGTCACGTCGTGCCAGGTCGCGAACCCGCTCCCGAGTCGCGTCATCGCGGCGTTGACGCGCTCCGCGACGTAGTTCCGTTCGCCCGCGGTGGCGCTCTCGAGGTCCTGCCCCCGGTAGAAGAAGCCGGCGAGGAGCGAGCCGTCCTTGCCAAGAACGACGCCGTCCGCGACGAGCGCCGCCCAGTTGAGGAGGTCCGAGAATCCCTCGGCATGGCTCCGGAACAGCTTGAGCGCGAGCACGGGCACCCTCTCAGGCGCGGCAGAACGGCCGCGAACGCGCCGGGTAGTAGTGAGCGTGGCGCAGGTGGCGGAGGTAGATCCGCGACAGGCGGGGATCTGCCTTCGCCATCTCCCGCAGGAAGTGGCTCACCCCGAGCCACAGGATCGAGCACACGGCCGTGGCGACGAGATTCGCCGCGGACACGGCCAGACCGCCGAGCGCGAGCAGCGTGAGGAGCATCAGCTCCCGCTCGGCGCCGAGGAGGAGTGCCGGCCGGTGCAGCGCGCGGCAGATGGGGGTTCTAAGCAGGACCTCGCTCACGGGAGGCCTCCCGCCACAGGGACGAGAGCTCCGTAGTTGAAGAGGCCGGTGAGGATGTTCGCGGCGAACGCGATCATCGCCACCACGAGGACGAGCATGATCGCCCTCCGCACGAACTCGTTGATCTCCCCACCGAAGACGAGCATCGCCCCGCACACGACGACTCCGAGCAGCGAGATCGCGAACGCGACCGGCCCCTGGATCGACCTCGTCAGGGTCTGCAGCGGCCCTTCCCAGGCGAGGCCCGCCCCCGCCTGTGCCGCCCACGCCAGTCCAGGCGTGAAGAGGACCACCACGGCCGCGAGCGCGGCCGCGCCGAAGAACATCTTCCGCATGTCGTATCGCTCCTTCCTGTCGGTGTAGTGCAGCTAGGCTGCCGGCTCGAGCACGTACCGCTGCGTTGTCGCGTCGTAGTCGAGGACGGCCATCATCTCGGAGACACACCGCTTCTCGGCCCGCTTCTCGACGAACATCACGAGGTCGACCGCCTCCGCGATGAGGCGCTCCGTCCGCCCCGTGTTCGCTTCGGATGCGAGTTGCTCGAGCCGCCACAGGCCCGCTTCAGCCGAGTTCGCGTGCACGGTCGCACAGCCGCCCGGGTGGCCCGTGTTCCAGGCCTTGAGGAGCGCGAGCGCCTCCGCGCCGCGCACCTCGCCCACCACGATCCGGTCAGGGCGGAGCCGCATCGTCGCCTTGAGAAGTCGCAGCATGTCGACGGTGGTCGTGGTTCGAAGCAGGACGTGGTTCGGCGCGGAGCATTGGATCTCCGGCGTGTCCTCGATGACGACGAGGCGATGCCCGGGGTGGCTCAACGTCATCTCGTGGACGATGCCGTTCGCGAAGGTCGTCTTCCCGCTCCCGGTTGCTCCCACGACGAGCACGTTCCTTCGCTCCGCCACTGCTCGACCCAGTGCGGCCCGCTCCGTCGATGTCATGACGCCCTGGGTTACGAAGTTGTCGAGCGTGAAGATCCGTGAAGCCATCTTGCGGATCGTGAAGATCGGCGCCGCCGCCACTGGCGGCAGGAGCGCCTCGAACCGGCTCCCATCGAGCGGCAGCTCGCATTCGAGAATGGGCGTCTCCCGCGTCACCGCGGTGCGGAGGGATGCAGCCACAGTGGCGAGGAGGGATTCGGCCTGGCTCGCGGACATCGTCCCGAACGGCTTCATCCGCTCCCCGAGGCGCTCGACCCAAAGCCTTCCATCCGGATTCAGCATGATCTCGATGACGCGGTGGTCATCGAGGGCCCTACAGACCTCCTCACCCAGTTCCCGTCGAAGCTTTTCGCCAACGCGGCGCGACCGCTCGTCCACGGCGCGCCTGTGCCGGGCTGCGAGCGCGAGTTCCCCGACCGTAACTACGGGCTGCGTATCGACGGGCTGCGAACCCGGTGCGAGAGAGCCCGGCCCAACGGGCTGACCAGCGGGGGTCTGCGGTGTCGGGCGTGCCGTCTCGCACGGGCTTCCGTGCTTCGCGTCGGCGTGCATGAGGCGTCGCTCTGCACGCGGCGGTCCAGCCGCGATCCCGCTGATGATCGGCCCGCGGCGGGTCAACGATGCGCCGGCTAGTGCTGCCCGGCGGACCACCGGGCCGCAGCGCGGACCACGGGGCACTTCCTCGAACGCTGCTCGAAAGGTGAAGGGGGTCGTGTAGCCGTCCCGGCCAGCAGGAACCTCGAATTCCGGAAGCGTCGGGACTCACCTCGGTCGCGAGGCTCTCGCTTCGGGAGGTAGCCGCCCCGTCGATCCAAGCGACCGCGGCGTTGCCACCTGCCGTGCCACGTACGTGCAACCCGGGAAGCCCGAACTGACAAGGGCTTGGAGTCTCGGGGAGACAGGATTCGAACCCGGCCGGCGCTGTTCGGACAACCACGCGACGACCGACGCCTTTTCGTCGTTTTTCCTGTCCAGACGGCCGGTTCCGGGTTCAGTCCTGTGCCCCGGTATTGCCCACCCGTCCCCCTTGTTGCCCCCGCAGTTGGGAGACATTCAGGAGACGCTTCCAGCCAGCGCACCGTAACCGCCCGGCGATGGACGTCTGGCAAGCGTGATGCCCGCCAAAGATCCTCGCTGCTCTTACCTGGTAGCCGGTATCATCCGCGATATGGCTAGATGCACAGCACCAGTAAATGGACATCGCTCAGCGAGCGCTGCAGCGGCGTGCCCTGCATGCCGCGGTGGCCGCTACAGAGGCTACGGGTCATACTCCTCCCCGTCCTACTACCCGTCGCAGAGCACCGGCGGCAGCCTGAGCAGTGTCGGCGCGTCAGGCAGCAGCGGAAGGCCGCGCTGGTCGCGAGCAGGCTCGTCCGTGGTGTATTCGCCTGCCGAGGTGCGGGCACTCACGCCGATCCGCAACAGCGTCGAGAAGCGAGCGTCCCTGCCTGACCCTCGGGACGTCTTTCTCTGCCATGCGTGGGACGACCGGGGAGGAGCCGCCAAGGAGCTTCACGACCTGCTCGTTTCGCGAGGTGTCTCGGTCTGGTTTAGCGAGAAGGACGTGGCCCTCGGCACGTCGTTGCTCCGCGAAATCGACAAGGGATTAGCGAAGTCGCGAGTCGGTATTGTGCTAGTGACCCCTGCGCTGTTGGGGCGCGTTCGAGGAGAGGGCATCGCCGACAAAGAGCTTTCGGCACTCCTAGCGCGTGACCTGCTCGTTCCCATCGTGCACGGCACGACGTATGAAGCTCTCCGCGAAGTTAGCCCCCTGCTCGGCTCGCGAAGCGGCCTGAGCACTGCAGAAGCGTCCATGGCAGACGTCGCGGCCAAGCTAGCCGAGCTGGTCACGCTCTAGCCTCATCGCCGGCCTGACTGGCCCCACGTCGCACAGGCCCCCGCTCCCGCCGCTGGCGAACGGCGCGACTCGGCCGTCGATGATGGCCACCGCCATCCGTTAGAACGCGGAGGATCACTTGCTGCGATCACGCACGCCAGCCGTCCATCGTTGGGCGGTTACAGCGCACCGGGTCGAGTCACTCTACCTGCACGACCCGCAGGCCACGGCCTTCAAGGTGCCCAGAACACCCGTGGCGCTCCGTGCACCACCGCACGGCGCTTGACCAAGGTCGCCGCGCGTCCGCTCCGTGACGTCCGGGGCACCCCTACTCCGTCGTTCGCTCGCCGCCCGGCTCAATCCCAACCTTCTCGAACTGCTTTCGCAGCCTGCGCACGTGGGAGCGAATGTGGAGGAAGAGTGCCCACTCCTCCTCGGTGAGGACGTCGGGTCCGACGTCGGGTTCGTAGCGGGAGTAGTCGGCGCGCCTGACTAGTTCGATCAACGCCTGATCCGCGAGGTACGCCTTCCCTTTGAGGACTCGGTGCATCTCCTTCAACGGGAAGTCCCCCTCGAACTGGAGCGCTGCGGACGTGCTCATTCCTTTGTCGAACAGCGCCGCCGCTGCGGCCCTCGCGCTTCCCCCCTTGAGCTTGCGGCCCGCCCGGCGCAGACGCTGCCGAAGGTGCCCGTGCATGATGAGCGTCGCCGATTCAAGGTGGGTCGTCAGCCACATCGCGTCTAGCGGAGCGTACAGCTGTTCGTAGCGGCGCCGGACGAGTTCACACCGGCGGGCGCGCGCCTTCAGCACGAACGCGGACAGCCCCGCTCCTACGCCGGCAGAGGCGGCGTACTGCCCACTCGCAGGCGACTTTCCTGCGGAAGGAAGGGCACACGATGAAGACAAGGCACACGCGTACCGCTCGCCGCGCTCGCCCCGTGTACCGCTGCACGTTTTCGTGGACGCTAACCTGCTCGCGATGCGGCGCTCAAGCCGACGCGAAGGGTGACGGACTCCTTCCGACCTTCCCGGAGCAGCTGCCCGCGGGGTGGGTGTGCGATCTCGGCGATAAGCGGGCTTGGCTGAACGCAGCCGGAAAGCAGATCCCGCTCTTCGATACCGGGTTCGTGCTGGCGTGTCCGGCGCTCTACTGCTCACGCAGATGCGCCCGCGCCTCCGGCGCTAAGGGGCCCGTCAAGGCGGCACCACGCACGCAGAGAGTGCCCCGCCCCACCGCGGAGTAATGGGGCGAGGCGGCGTCCGTCGCTTCCACATCGAGGTTCGACTACATCCCAAACGGACACAACGCTGGAGCGCAATCCGCGCACGGCGTGCCCCGTCCAGCGCATGTGTCGCCCCGAGCGAGGCGGTTGGACTTCGAGCAGAACGCGTACAGCGCCTCCTGCACGAGTCTCGGAGAGTAAGCGGGCAGGTCCGGGTGAAACACGCGCAGGTCGATCAGAGCAGCTTGTTCCCGTACCCACCGCTCGCGCGCGTTGTAAGTCCGGGGCCCGCCCGGCGTACGAAGAGAATCGACAGCACGCGCCACGTTCGTGTCCACGACCACGAGCTCGTTGCCGTCTATCTCAGGGAACCAGGGCGTGAGCCCCGGAGCGAGCGCCGGAGTCGAGAGCGAGCTCACGAACATGCTCGCGAGCTTGCGCCCGACCCGATGCACTGCTGCGAAGCGCTGAACGAGAAGCTCAGCCCTCTTCGTCGGCGACGGCTCCTCGCGACAAACCTCTTCAAGCAGCGCTTGCATCCCGCCGCCCCGCCAACAACGAAGCCACGCCGATGTCGGCAGCTTGCCCATGTCCCCCATGCGTTTGAAGACGCGCGTCGCGTCCTTCACATGACACGCGATACCTGGGCATGTGCCGCAGTCGATGACCTGACCGTTCTTCGAAACATCACAACCCTCGAAGGCCTCGACGGACCCCAGCGCCCGGCAAGCGTGGCTCGAGATTGCCCGTTTCACGGTCCCCACGTCGGCGACGACGCGAATCAACCTGCGCTGCATGGAGCGCTGCTGGCGCATGATCACGACATCGCGCAGCGCCTGATACATCGAGAGGGTGACGAAGAGACGGAATACGGCTCGGTCACTTCCGGCCGCCAGCTCATCGCGCTGTACCGCGAAAGCACCGACGCGTTCTGGATCGCAGTAGAAGGGCACGCCATCAGTCCGCCCGGTTTCGAAGTACCAGCGGATGATGCGCCTCGTCTCCATCTGCTCGCCCGTGATCATTGCGCCTTCATCCAAGCGCGACGGTCCTCCGCGTACGGGGGCGCAGGATGACGCTCTTGGACTACCGCCGCGAGCGGTGGTTGCCCGGGCGGTTGAGCCGTTTGTCACGTTTGCCGCTTTCCGTTCGAGCGCGCGGCGCGCCTGCGAGCTTCGGAGACGGTTCACAACCTAGTCAGCCAGAAGTTCTGCCGGCCCGACGGCATCGGAACGCACACGGGCGGCGACCATGACCAATCCTTGGTTCACGAAGTGCTCCATGAGGCGAACTGGCGTCTGGCAGTCCGGGTAGAGCGCAGCAAGGAGTGCGCGGATCTCGCCGCTCTTGTCGAAGTTGCCGGCCGCCCACTGCGTAGTGCGGTCTTCGGTGACGCCCTCGGGCAGCTTTGCGCGAATCGCGTAAGCCATGCAGAACCTGGCCGCGTCTTGGCCGTCTTGAAACCAGCCCTTCGCCTCCAGTTCGGTAAGTGCCCGCCGCGAGTCCGGCGTGAGGCCGATGGTGTCGAGATCGTTCATGGGCTACCTCACGGCAGCGATATTTGTCCGACGCGCCGAGACGTGCTGCAGTTCGTACTCCTTCAGGAGACGACCACCCAGCAACGCTCGCACTTGGGGCTTCGACACCTCGGCCTCGTGGACGAGCAGGATCACCTGTTCGGCCATTTCGGGAAGCGCCGCGATCACGTTCTTCCGATGCCCGCCGTCGAGTCTCCCGAAAAGGGAGTCCATGACGATAGGGCCTCGGAGAGGTGCGTTCCTCTGGAGCGATCCCATAAGAGCCAGCGCAACGACGTGTTCCGCTCCCGCCGAACGCGAGTCCTCCGTCCTCCCGTCCCTGTGCACGATGTGAAGACCGTAGCTCTCGTTGATCGAAAGCCTCGCGAAGTCCCGCTTCTCGGTCGTCATCGTCAGGAACAGCTCGCTCGCGGTCTCCTCAACTCGGGTGCGCAGTTCGCTTTTGTAGCGGTCGATGGCCGCGGCGAACACCGCACTCGCCTGCCCGAGAACAGAGGCGCGCAACTGCCACGCCTTCCGCTCTGGATTCCCGGGCGGCTCAAGCTGCTTACGGATGCGCTGGATGTTCTGGTCGATCTCCTCGACCTTCTTGTTCTCTTCTCTCAGCCCGTTCTTGGCGCTCCCCAGCTTCTCGATCACTTCCGCATACTCGGCACCGGACCGCCTGAGCGTTGTCTCGTCGGAGTCCGTGAGCCCGCCCCTGAGATCGGCCAGCCGATCCCTCACTACAGCTTGGCGTAGCCTCATCGCGTCCACTTGCGTCCAGAGTTCACGGATCTCGCCGGAGTTATCGGCCTCATGGAACTTCCCCAGATCCGCGAGGCGCGTGATAGCTGGCGAGACACTGGGGGTTCCGTCGGGTGGTACGGACGCGGTTCTGCCCCTGAGCTTCGCCCGAGCTGCCTCAGCCACGTCTTGTCCACAAACGTCGCAGTGCCCGGACGTGGCCGCCTTTGCCCCGAGCATCAGCACCATCTTCGCCCAGTCCTTCTCCGCCTCGACCTGCGCTTCGGCGCGGGCGCTTCGCACGGTCTCGAAGAGAACGCTCTTCCACGCCTCGGCCATGGCGCGCTGAAGGTCCCCGCGCCGCGCTCGCTCTTGACGCTCAAGCTGGTCCAGTTCTGTCTCTAGCCTCTCCTTCTCGTCCAGGAGAGCGCGGTACTTCTGATTCGACTTCATCAGCTCTTCCAGCTCCGACTTCCGCTCGGTGTACTCCTCAATTTCATGCTGGAGTCTGCGGATCTCGTTCTGGTGAGCTTCCCGTTGCTCGGCGGCCATTTGGAGAGACGCCCCCAAGGCCTTCGTCTGCTGATTCTTGCTCGCCTCCTTAGCCGCGAGCTTGTCGGCATCTTCCATGAGCTTCGTAAGATGCGCGCGCCCCTTCTTGAGAATGGGCATCCCGAGGATTCGCTCGATAGCCTCTGAAATGCTTCGGCCCGTGTCGCTCTCGTTGATGAGCAGCTCCTCGTACTCCTGGAGAAGCTCGCCGTCGAACAAGAAGAACCGCGAGACCTCGTGAGGGAAGATTTGATGGAGCTGCTTCTCCTGCTCCTGGGGCCCCAAGACAGTCCGGCCGCGGCGGAGCAGCACCTCTTGGACGTAATCCCCATCATTCGCGGGAGTCAGTGAAGCAGCTCGGCACGAGCGGATGAGCTCGTACTCGGTTTCGTCATAGTCAAACGCCAGCGCAACGGAGAAGCCGAACTTGCCGTCCGCGGCTCGCGCTCGGTTCGTGATCGTGTGAAGCCGCCTCTCTCGCGCACCCCGGCCGAGAACCTTGCCGAAGAATGCATACCGGATGGCGTTGAGAAGCGAGGTCTTGCCCCTCATGTTGTCGCCGTACACGACGGTGACCCCGTGCGACTTCGGAAAGGTCACGACCTGCTTTTCGGCGAAGGGGCCGAACCCCTCGATCTCCAGGCGCTTGAGAGTAAGCACTAGCGACTCCTCTTGCGCGAAAGGACCTTCTCCAGCGCCTGCTCGATTTCGCGCTGGGCCGCCGGTTCGTCGTCCGGGTTCTCCTGCTCGGCCTTGACCACCGCTTCCAGGAAGTCAGGACTGAGATCGGGATGAAGTTCGGTGCCGATGATCTTCACGGTCTTCAGGAGAGCCTTCAGTTCACTCGTCTTCATCTTCTTCACTCCCATTGTTCAGGAGGGTCCGCCAGTCGATCCCCGCTTCGATCGCGATCTTCTGGAGGTCTACCGCAGCAGCGGGATTGTCCGCGTGCTGCGCGAACTCAACGGCTCGGGCCAACTCGCCGGTGGTGATGGGATCTTTCGCCCGTTCACCAACAGGCACCTCTACCTTGGGCGGCACCACGATGGCGTCGTGTACGAACGCGAGAGCCTTGTTGTCGGCGCGCCGCAACACCCGGCCGCGGCGCTGAACGAACTCCCGCGGATTCTTCGACGACGCCAGTATTAGCGCGTGCGTTACCGAGGGCACATCCACACCTTCGTCCAGGCACTTGATCGCGACCACGATCCCGCCTCGGAGGTCAAGCCAACGAAGGGTTGCTGCGCGGTCGCTCTCGCCTTGTGAATGGAACGGCATCGCCTGGAGCCCCGCTCCATGCAGAGCGTCGCACACGGCTTCCAGTTGAAAGAGGTCATCGCAGTACACGATCCAACGCTGACCGGACTGGTACTCCGTACTCAGAACCTCGACCGCAAGCGGCACCTTGGCGGCAGCGTGTTTCACGACCTTGGCGCGTTGGATGAGCAGTCTCTTGATGCGTTCATCGAGCCCCGGCGACGTATCTCCGGTCGCCATCCGCGCGGTCAGTTGAGCGATCTCGGTTGAGAGTCGGCGCCATTCCTCCGCCTCATCATCCGCGAGCCTTACGGTGTGTGGCCGGTAGAAATACGGCGTGAGCACACGGTCTCTGACGGCGTCGGCCAACGTGTACCTTGGCTCAAGAACGCCCCTAAAGAATCCGATCAGGGCGGCGGTTCCAACTTCGTCGCCAGCGCGCTCCGGGGTTGCGCTCAGACCAAGTCTTGGCCCGAACAGGCGCTCATCCATCAGCTTGCGGTGGTGCGGCGAGCCGAGGCGGTGAACCTCGTCGGCAACGAGGAAGAGGTGGGTGCCCCCGGCGAGGCGACTTCGAAAGTCTTCGGATGCGGCCGTCTTGAGCGTCGCCAAGACGAGGCGGCGCATCGGCCCCGGAGCAGTCCAGAGGTGCAGGTTGTCCCGCCATCTGTTGTAACCCGCCCCCGCACGGAGGATCTGTACGCCAAGGTCCTGAGTGGTCTCTTCGAGCTCCTGGCACCACTGACCGAAGAGGACCTGGTCCGGCACGACCACCACCGCCACTTCGCCGCGCTCGCCGAGGGCTTCGCGAATCGCCGTTATCGCAGTGAAGGTCTTTCCGCTGCCGGTTGCGAAAGCGAGAATGCCCCGCCTGCCGTTTGAAGCCCAGGACTTCAGGCCTTCTCGCTGGTGGTCCTTCAGCTTGCGTCCGCGAGGATCGCCTGGCTTCGGCGGACACGCAGGTTTCAGAATTCGCTCGAGGTCGGCCTCCCAGTCCTCGGCTGCCGCCTTCCGAAACTCTTCAAGCGCGACCTCGGGGAACGGGCGAACCGTAAGCGTTGGGTAACGGTTGCCCCAGAGATCCTCGAAGTACTCCTCTTCCACACGTGCGCGATCCAGGTCACGCGCGCCGAGCCAGCTCGCCGCAACGTCGATGGACTCCAGATTCCCATCGGCGGCAAGCCCGGCCCAGGTCTCGTTCATCGAGCCCTTGAAGACGACGTGGTTGCCGTCGGTGTCCCTGAAGATCCCCAGCTTGTCGTGGAAGATGCGGTCCGATCTTGCGTCAGTCTGACCGCCGCGTAACAGAGCGATCTTGAGCTCAACGTGTCCCGCGGCAACGAGCGCCGCCAAGATGCGGGCGGGCTCGCGCAGAACTTCGTCGTTCAGCAGTGCCCGAACATCATCGAGGGAACGGGCGGCGAGAGCAGCATCCGCACGGGCGGCATACCCCTGCTTCAGAGCGTCCAGGTCTTCCGGGGACAGCACCTGAGAACACAAGACCCGGATGTGTCCTCCGCGCCTCACGAAGTCCCTGAGCGCAGGCCACGCGATGATGTAGACGCTACTTCGGAAGAAGCCGACGGCTCGGTCCAGAGCGACCGCTCTCCGCATGCACGGAAGGTAGAACTGCTCCGCGATGTCATCGCGGCCCTTGTGATACGAGGTCTTGAGACCTAGCTCTGCAAGGCCGCCCACTTCGCCTCCGGGACGCCGCCAGTCCACGAGACGCGGTCCTCCAGCGCCTTCGCGAGCGTAGAGGACTGGCACGCGATGACCACCTCACGCTCGCCACCGGACAAGACTCTGGTTTGCTCAGCCCTCCCGAGCGCTGCCGCCTTCAACACGGTGTTCTCGTGCACCTGCATGTTGCCACCGTGCTTGAATCGTGGATGAAGGCTGGCGTCCCACAGCACGAACACATCGAGCTGCCGGTTATAGGCAACGAGAAGAGCCAACCGGTCGCCCGAGAAGTCGAACGAGGCGTAGTGCCCCACCTTCTGTCCCGGGACTCGAAGAACAGCCTTGTGCTCCTGCGCGCGCTTCGTCCCGACGCCGCCCACGAGCGTGTACATGTAGACGCGCAACCTGGACGGAAGTGGCAGCGCAAGATCGACGGACAAGGGCTTGTTCCCGAGTTCCGAGTGGCGCAGGACTCGCTTTCCCAAGGGCTCAAGAAGTGCCCGGTGCAGTTCCTCGGTTACGGCTGTCATGGACGAACCCGCGGCTGGTTCGTCCAGATGACCTCTACCGAGCGCCGCCCCCGACGCGTTGTCTTCACACTCGCGAGCGGCTGAAAGTCCAACCAGTCCGCCCCCTGGTTCTCGCAGACGATCACCTGGCCCTTTCTCGACCGGCACCAATCGGCGAGCTGCCGGAAGTCGATCTGCTCGGAGCCAAGTTTGTAGTGCTTCCCCGCCCTCTGGTACGGCGGGTCAATGAACCATGTCGCGGACTTCTTCACCGGACAGTTCTCGTAGCTGCGGTGGTACACTTTCCAGTGCTGAATGAATTCGACCTGCGACGCGATAGTGTCCCGAACACGCTCTCCCCAGAATGACCCCGGGCGCACGCCTGAGCGCATCCACGCCGAGGGGTTCTTACGCGGACTGGCGGTCGCTCGGTTCAGCCAGAATCCGATGAGCCAACTCGGTTCGGGCGGAAGATGCAGGTCATCGACCGACTGCCCGGGGCGAAGGAGCGGAAGCTTTCGGATCTCGCTGTCTTTCACCTTGGTGAGGTACTTCCAGACGGCGAATACGACTGGATCCAGTTCGCACAGCACTACTTTCAGGTGCGCGTAGCGAAGCGCGTATCCGGCCGAACCGGCGAACGGTTCGACGACGAGACCGTGCTTCGGTTCGGGGTAGTATTTTGTCGCATCCCGCCATTTGCCGCCGTAGTAGCCGAAGAACGGCCGTAGCGCGGGACGACCATCGACGGGCACCGCCCGAAGCCTGAGCTGGTCGCCCTGTGCCGACATGTAGGATGTGCGCGGAACGCCGTTGACTCGACTCTTGTATGGCATGCAGTAGACCGAAGACCCGACCCCTCCTTTTACACCAGACAGGCCGCCTGTACCCTCATCCCGGGCAGTCCGTGGCGGCTCGGTGACTGGCCTAGCGATGGCTGGCGCTTCCACGAAGGCCATTTAGGAGCGCGCCGGGCACGAGCAGATCTCGACGACGCAGCGCTCGAGGGTTGGCGTTGCGCTCACGAGCGACGGCAAGCAACACTCTCCTGTGGAACGTGGCCCCGCTGTCGATCCCTCTTCACACATTCGTGGTTGCCTTCCGCTCCCAGTGGCCGCGCTCCGAACCGGCCGAAAGCCTGCGCGTCCTCCGCGCCCGCCCGCGCCACGTCGCGAACCGCCTCCGTGGCACGGCTCCTTCGGAGGGCTCCGCCGCGGCGCCGAGAAGCGTCGGACGCGCGATCTGCCGGTTCTCCGCGCTCACGGTCGCTGGCCTCAGCCGCCCCAACCCGGGGTGAGGGCGGCATGAAGCCGCGCCCACCACAGGGAGACGGGAAATGGCCAACACGACCTACACGGTGAAGAAGGCGAAGAAGCAGGGCGAGAAGACGTTCTACCAGGAGATCGGCAAGCTCCTCATCCGCGAGGGCGGGAAGAACGGCGTCCTCTTCCTCCACCACCTCGACGGCGAGTTCGCCGTCTTCCTCCAGGAGCCGCGCGAGAACGGCGACACCGCCGGCAAGTAGCGGCCGCGAGCGGCGGGGGCGAAGCCGCCCCCGCCGCCTTCAGCGTTCACAACTGGACGGCGCCCGTCCGGATGAGAAACGCGAACTGCTTCCGCTGCTCGGGGTCGAGCACCGCGTGGATCCCCTTGAGCGCCGTCACGGCTGCGTTCTTGAGGCGCTCGGAGCTCCGCACGCGCGCAGCGGCGGCCTCGTCGAGCTTCGCAGCGTCGAGGGTTTCCGCCTCGAGGACGTCCGCGAACGCCGACACCGTCCGCCGCTCGTCCACGGACACCTGCGCGCGCTCGGTCTTGAGCTCGTCCAGGATCCGTGCCACCTCCGCCGTCTGGCGGTCGTCGAGCGAGAGGCGGTAGGCGAGGAACCGGAGCGGCCGGCGGACGCCGAAGCCGCCACCATCGTCGCCACCGCCGCCGCCGTGCATGCCAGATCCGTGTCCGCCGTGCATGAACGGCGGCCCGCAGCCGCGCTTGTGCGCGAACCACCACCGACCCATCGTGTGTGGGAACATTGCTGCTCTCCTTTCGCCAGGGCTGGTCGCTCCCGGCGGGACTGTGACGCGCGGGCACAACGCCTCGCGCACCATGGACGGTAGCGCCGCCCGACGAAGAGCGCAACGCGCTCGCCCGCCCGTACATCATCCGTTCACATTCCTTGGTGGCCCGCGGCGGCACCGCGCCGCCCCTGCTCGGGGGCGGCGGCACGGTGCCGCCGCACATTCCAAAAGGAGCTTCATGCCAGCCACCGTCAAGAGGGGAGCAGCGCGCGCGGCGAAGCGCCGGCCCGCGACCAAGCCGCTCATCGTCGCGATGCTCGACGTCGCCGCGATCGAGCCGTCACCGGAGAACCGCCAGGCCGACATCGACCTCGCTCCGCTCGCCGAGTCGGTCCGGACGTTCGGCATCCAGATGCCGATCAAGGTCCGGCCGAAGGGCGACCGCTTCGAGATCGTCTTCGGCGAGCGCCGCTGGCGCGCCGCGAGGCAGGTCGGCCTGGATCAGATCCCCGCGACCGTGGAGGACCTCACCGACGCCGAGGCGCAGGCGCGCAGGGTCCTCGAGAATACGCAGCGCCAGGATCCGCACGCGCTCGAGGAGGCCGAGGCGTACGAGCGGCTCCTCGCCATACGCGACAAGAAGGGGAACGCGCTCCACACCGTCGACTCGATCGCTCAGGTTGCCGGGCGCTCGCCGGCGCACGTCTACCACCGGCTCAAGCTCACCGCGCTCGCGCCGGAGCTGCGGAAGGCCTTCTACGCCGGCGAGCTGTCCGTGACGGGCGCGTTCCTCATCGCGCGCGGCATCCCGACGGCGCTCCAGGCCGAGGCCTGGGAGCGGATGAACCGGTACGCCGAAGAGGAGGCGTACGACGAGGAGCTCGACGACGAAGGCCACCTCAACGCAGACGGCATCTCAGCCGTGATCGAGCGCGACTACGCCTGCCGCATGGACACTGCGCCGTTCCCGACTGACGACCCGAAGCTCGTCCCGAGCGCCGGCGCGTGCACGAAGTGCTCGAAGCGGAGCGCGAACCAGCCGAAGCTCTTCCCCGAGCCCGACCGCAAGGACGTGTGCACGGACGTCGCCTGCTGGCGGGTGAAGGTGGGCGCGTTCATCGACCGCGAGCGGCGCGAGGTCTTCGCCGCCGGAGGCAACGTGCTCGTCGAGGAGGAGTCCCGACGCATCTTCAACAGCGGGTCGACGCTGCCGTGGAACAGCCCGTGGATCGTGCTTGACGCGCCCTGCTCAAAGCACCCGGAGCGGCGCTCGTGGCGCGAGCTCCTCGGCGACCTCTGCCCTCCCCAGACGCTCGCCTTCACGTCCCACGGGAAACCGGTACGGCTCGCGAACCGGGCGGAGGCCCTCGACGCCCTCGAGAAGAACGGCATCGAGCTCGGTGCTCTGCGCACCGCGAACACGAGCACGACGGAGGACGGCGTCGACTCCGGCGAGGACTCCCTGGGGACCGACGAGCTACCTGGCGAGTCTCATTCGATGCAGCATCGCGATCCCGCCGATGCTCGCTTCGCCGCCGATGTGGCGCGCCTCACGCGCCAGCGCATCCTCGCGGCCGTGGTCGCCGCCGCGGAGGCAGCCGCGCCAGACGACGACCGCCTCATGAAGCTCGTGTACGAGACGTTTCTCCACGGCGGCTACCACAATGCCGTCATCGACACGGTGAAGCGGCGCCTTGGCAAGGTGCCCAAGGGCGAGCAGCCCACCGCCGTGCTGGCACAGCTCGCCGACCGGCTCACGGGCGGCGCGTTGCGGGCGCTCGTCCTCGAGCTGTCTCTGTCCCGCGGTGGCTACTTCGTGATGGCGGGCGAAACGCTCCCCCGCGATCTCGCGCACGCGGTCGCGCTGTACGGCGTCGACGCCGCGTCCACCGAGAAGGCGGTCGCGGAGGAGCTCGCGACGAAGCGTGCGGCACGTCGCGCGAAGTCGGAGCCCGCAGTCGCCTGACGTTCTTGCGCGGCGTCGCGCACTCCCTGTCGCGGCGACGCGCTGCCCCCGGGGCTTCCTGCCCCGGGGGCATTTCTCCTCCTGCCGCTCAAGTTCGCTCACCGCCACGCGCCGCCTCCGCCGGCGGAAGGCGGCGCAGTGCCGCCTCGCACGGAGGTGGCACATGCGGTGGAAGGTGAACGACACGCCGAGCGCGCACGAGCGCCTCGAGCAGCTCGGGCCGCGCGCGCTCTCGGATGCGGAGCTCGTCGCGGTGCTTCTCGGACCGACGGCGGGCACGAACAACGTCCGTGACGCGGCGCTGCGGCTCCTCGACGAGAAACCACTCACCGAGATCGCGTGGGCCTCGCCGGAGGACCTGCAGCAGGTCGCTGGGCTGGGTCGCGCCCGCGCGGCGGCGCTCGTGGCGGCCTTCGAGCTGGGCCGGCGCGGGGCGTGGGCGCCTCCGAAGCGTGGGGAGCGGCTGCAAGACCCAGCGCGGGTCTACGAGCTGCTGCGCGACGTCGCCCACGCCGACCGCGAGCAGTTCCACGTCGTCCTGCTCGACGTGCGGTGCCGGCTCATCAAGTCGGTGAAGGTCTCGGAGGGTTCCCTCACGCAGTGCCCGGTCGCGCCGCGCGACGTGCTGCGTGAGCCGCTCCGGGCCGGCGCGCACTCCGTGATCTTCGTCCACAACCATCCGTCCGGCTCGCCCGATCCCAGTGCAGAGGACCATGAGCTCACCGAGCGTCTCAGGGCCGCCTCTGAGCTGATCGGAGTGATGGCCAGGGACCATGTCATCGTGGCGACCGGCGGGTACTACTCCTTCCTTGAGGCGGGCCGCTGGCGCCGCTGAGGCCCCGATCTCCCTACGAGCGCAGCACCGCGCCGCCTCGCGCTGGCGCGCGGCGCGGTGCCGCGCCCACTCGACAGGGAGACGCACAGATGAGCCTCGCACTGATTCGCAGCCATCTCCAAACCGCCGGCGACCACCTTGGTGACATGGTGTGGTGGACGCTGGAGGACGCCCGCATCGGCCGGGCGCGCCTGGAGGAGGTCTGGACCGCCGCCGGGCTCTCTCCAGCACTCCTCCCCGAACCGCCCACGCCGGAGAAGGCCCTCCGCGCCGCCGTGCGGGAGGCCGCCGTGGGACAGCAGGGGCACCTCATCCGGCTGGGGAAGGACGACGAGCACGAGCTCGTCTTCGCCGTCGTCGAGGAGCAGCGCGACGGCGCGGGCAACGTGAACCATCGCCAGGAGGCTCGCATCGCTCTGCGCAAGCAGGTCGCGGCATCCCTCGGGAGCGACGCGCCCGATCACGACCTCGTCCGCGCCGTGCGCGAGCGCTACGAGCGCCTCCTCACCACGCACACGCCGGACGACGTCCGGCGCGCGCTCGTGAAGACGCTGGCCGCCTGCGCGGCCGTCACCTTGCGGGAGCACGGCGGCGTTTACTGGGTACCGGCGCCATTCGCGGAGACGCTCCGGCGCCTGCAGATCGCGGTCGCCGGCATTGGCGCCAGCCGGTTGGACGTGGTGCCCATCCACGCCAGCCCCGAGGCGTCGCAGGCGCTCGGCGCCGCCGCCCGGTCGGCGCTCGAGAACGACCTCGCCGTGCTCACGGCCGAGATCGACGCCTTCCTGCACGAGCCGCCCGACCGCGCCGCAACGCTCACGCGCCGGCTCGCGACCTTCGACGAGCTGCGCGCGAAGGCCGACCTCTACCACTCCGTCCTCCAGGTCCAGGTCTCGGACCTCGACGCGAGGCTCGACGAGCTCACCCGCCACGTGGAGGGGCTCCTCCAGGCGAAGGCTTCCTGACCGATATCGGAGACGACCATGACCGAGAACACGACCACGGCAGTGAACCCTCTCAGCACCATCCAGCAGCTCCGGCAGGAACTCAACGCCCGCTTCCCGGAGCGGCGGGACGTCATCGATGGCTCTCTGTGCGCCGTCCTCTCGGGCGAGCACGTCCTGCTCCTCGGCCCGCCCGGCACCGCGAAGAGCGCGCTCGTCCGCGCGCTCGCGCAAGCGTTCGGCGGCCGCTACTTCGAGCGCCTCCTCACGAAGTTCTCGACGCCCGAGGAGCTCTTCGGGCCGATCAGCCTCAAGGCGCTCGAGCAGGATCGCTACGCGCGCGTCGTCTCGGACAAGCTGCCCGAGGCGCAGTTCGCCTTCGTCGACGAGGTCTTCAAGGCGAACTCGGCCATCCTGAACAGCCTCCTCACCGCGATGAACGAGCGCGTCTTCCACAACGACGGCGCGCCGCTCGCGATGCCGCTCGTGTCGCTCTTCGGCGCCTCGAACGAGCTGCCGGACGGGAAGGAGCTGGAGGCGCTCTTCGATCGCTTCCTCCTGCGGTTCGACGTGCAGTACCTGCGCCGCCCGGCGAGCTTCCGCGCCGTCGTGACGGGCCCCGAGCCCGGCCTCGCGACCGCCTTCTCGTTCCAGACGCTCCTCGACGCACAGGCGGCGGCCGCGAGCGTCACCGTCACGGACGCCACCGTGGACGCGCTCATGGCCGCCCGGGACGCCTGCGCGGCGGAGGGGATCGTCGCCTCCGACCGACGCTGGAAGAAGAGCCTGCGCGTCGTGCAGGCGCACGCATTCCTCTCCGGAGAGACCGCCACCACCCCCGAGGACCTCCTCGTCCTCGTGGACGCGCTCTGGCGCGAACCGAAGGAGCGCCCCAAGGTCGCGCGACTCGTGGGGGAGCTGGCCGATCCGGTGAGCGCCAAGGCCGCCGAGATCCTGGACGCCGCCCGCGAGACGGCGGCGAAGGTCGCGGGGCTCCGGTCCTCGGATCGCAAGGCTTACATCGCCAGCGCGGCGCAGGCGCTCGACGACTTCAAGGCGCAGCAGTCGCGGTTGACGGAGCTCGCGCGCGGCGCTGGGCCGCGCGCGAAGGCGACGCTCGCCGATGCCTGCCAGGAGATCGCGCAGCTCCAGTCCGACCTCGCGCGATCCGTGACGCACGGCCTCGGCTTGGGAGGGGCTCGCTGATGCGCCGCCTCATCTTCGACGTCCCGAAGTGGCACCTCATCCAGCACCGCGACGCGCGCGGTCTGCCGCTGCCAGCCACGAACGACACGCCCCCGCGGCGGTTCGAAGACGAGCTCTTCGAACAACTCTACGCGGGCGAATGTGACCGCCTCCCTGACCGCGACGCCGTCCCGGCGCTGCGCGCCTGGGCCGAGCGCCTCCACGCGAGCTGTGAGGCGCTACCGCAGTTCGGACGCCTCTCGTCGGAGTGCCGCGGCGATGCCTCTGCGGCCGCCGCCGCGCTCGAATCCCTCCTCGACGAGCTGGGCGAGCTCCCCGCGCCCGAGCATCCGGCGCCTGCCGGGGCGCCGGGCTCGGCGAAGGACCCGCTCCGGCGGCCGCTCGTCGCGGCTTGCGCCGCTGCCTCGCGCGCCGTCGAGGAGTTGCGTGAGGCGACGGAGGGGCTCGCTGGCGTCGCCTTCGCGCCCGGGACGTCCACTCAGCGCGGCGGCGCCGGCGAGGGAGCCCGAGCACGCCCCCTCGCGGCGCGGCTGCGGGGCGACTCCCGCCTGCGGCGCATCGCGCTCCTCGCCGGCCGGATGAAGCGGATCGCCGCCTCGAAGCGCCGGGCGCGGGTGCGCCACGGCGCGGACGAGCTGACCGACGTCACGCAGGGCGCGGACCTCGCCCGGGCGCTGCCGGTCGAGCTCGCGCGCCTCACCGACCCGCGGCGGCGCCTGGATTTCTTCCGCAGCCTCGCCGAGCGCCAGCTGCTCGAGTACCAGCTCGGCGGGAGCGAGCGCCTCGGCCGCGGCCCGCTCGTGGTGCTCCTCGACAAGAGCTCCTCGATGGACGAGGGCGGCGGCCTGAAGGACGTCTGGGCCACCGCGCTCGCGCTGGCGCTGCTCGAGCACGCGCGCGCCGAGCGGCGGGTGTTTGCGCTCGTCGCCTACAACGCTGCGCCGTTCTACCTGGATGTGGTCCCCCCAGGCGCCCCGCTCCCGGAGGAGGCGCTCTTCGTGCGCTGCGGCGGAGGGACCTCCATCGCCGCTGCCGTGGAGCGCGGGCTCAAAGTCATTGCGGATGCCCGCGGCGGCTTTCGGAGCGCCGACCTCGTCCTCATCTCCGACGGAGAGGACGACGCCGCCGCTGCCCCGGGGCTGCGAGAGCGCGCGGCGGCGCTCGGGGTGAGCATCTTCGGCCTGGCCATCGGGATCTCGGGCGCGGCGCTCGCGCCCTGGTGCGACGAGGCGCACGGAGTGACCGACCTCGCGACGCTGGAGCCCAACGTGTCGAACGCGCTCTTCGCGTGAGGGTGGGAACTGGTCCGCCCGAGCACGCGACCGTCTCCCCCGCTTGCTCCGGCCGCGCCGGAAAGCCGCCGGGCCACGCGCGCGCGACCGCGCCAGCTCCAAAAGGCTCGCTGGCACGGTCGCCGCCGACTGCGGCGTGGCCCGGCCCGGCGCGGCCTCCGCGCGCTCGCGGGCGCCGTCGGCCGCTCCACTTCGGGTGAGAGCGGCGCGACGCCGCCCGAACAGGGAGACGGTCACATGCTGACGAAGCCAGCGCAGTTCACGGATCTCTACGAAGCCGTCGAGCAGATGTTCAACGATGTCCACCTGGAGCTGATCGCGTGCGAGCTCTGCGGCGACTACCACCCGCCCGACATCCACCTGCAGCCGTTCACCCCGTACGACTCGTCCGAGCCGGAGGAGGCATAGCCATGCCGCCCACGGAGGAGGTCGTGGCGGGCATCGTTGCGCGCAGGCCATTCGCCGTCCTCGGCTACAGCGCCGAGGACGCGGTCTGGTGCCCCGCGTGCCTTCGTAGCGCCGCCGGGCTCTCGCCGGGGCGGCCGGACGGCTCGGGAAAGCCGATCGTGCCACTCTTCGCGCGGGACGCCACGGTGCGCGAGGAGGTCTGCGAGAACTGCGAGCGCTCACTGTGCGAGCTGCTCGCGGCCGGGCATGGCGCGTCCGCGCCGAAGCCGGTGACCGCCCACACGCGCGTATACGCCGCGCGAACTGCGCTGAGTTTCGATCGCGTGCCGCCGATCGAGGTCAGGACTGAGCTCAAGACGACCGAGTGGCGCTGGGACCCGCGGTTCCGCGTCTGGTGGTCCATCGAGGAGAGGCCGCGCATCCCCGCCTCCGTCGTGCTGCCGCCCCCCACGCCCCCAGCGCCTGCGGCGCGGCCGCCAATCGTGCGGAAGCGCCGCTGAGGCATCTGGTCCCCTCGAGCCGCCGCCAGAACTGCCCCATGGATGTGCTGCCGCGGCCCTTCTAGCGGCTCTCGCCCGGGCGCGAGGCCGTCTGCTTCGTCCAGCCACAGCTTCGACTGCAGTCGAGTTCCCAGCGGTCCTTGGCCTTCGCCTCTGCCTTGGTCTGCCATTGCATGTTCTGCGGAGCGTCGAGGCCGCAACACGCGAGGGGACATATGTGGTCGATGACATACCCGCGGCAGTGGTGCACGGAACCCCGGTCGGGCCCTGCGGGGCACGGCCGCGCTTGGCGAAAGGCACGTTTCGCGGACGCGCTCCGGTGCTGGTTGTGACCGTCGCCGGCGCAGGGCGGACTCGCGAGGAGAAGTGCGGCGAGGGCGAGCGCTAGCATGATCAGGAGACATCGCACATGGGGCTGACCGCGCCTCGTCGGCTCGTCGCCTCGTAGGGTCCGCGCCGACTCAGGCCTAAATGCGATGCGTTCGCAGCTGGGTTGGCACGGTCACCTGAAGGGCACAACCACCGCGCTTGATGCACAAATGCAAGTCTTCCCGCACCTCTCGTGCTATCTCATGCAGCGCCCTTTGCGGGGGTCAGGAGACAGGTTGGCTGCAGCTAAGTCGAAGACGAAGAAGTACACAGTCCCGGAAGTCTGGCGGACCATTGTCAAAAAGAACGAGCGCCAAGGCGAACGGCTGTACGACGTGCTCATCTGCAAACACGCGGTCCCCGCGAACGACAACACATATCGGAAAGCACGGGCGTGCCCGGCGTGCAGAGTCCGGGTTCAGGCCTACGCAGACGGAATATCCGACGGACAGAGTCGTTGACGTTCGTTGAATCCGAGTGCTCAAGGAGGGCCCATGCCCCGACCTACCGGAACCATCGAAGAGATCATCGTCGCCGCCGTTTCGCAGGCCATCGCCAAGATCAGCCCTGCCATCCAGCGACACGTTGCGGAGCTGGCTGCGCAGGAGTTGGAGAAGAACTTGAACGTGAACGGCAACTCCGGCCGAGCGCGTCGCGGACCTCGCCGTGCGCGGGCTCGCGGAGCGGACCTCACGAAGTGGGTGGCGGACAGGCGCGCTCGCCGTGTGCCCAAGTTCGTCATCGAGGCGACCGGGCTCGACACCAAGAGGAAGATCGTCGCCAAGTTCGGCGAGGACGCCGCCTTCGAGAAGGGCAAGCCGCTGCCGAAGCCCTCGAAGGCGGCCTAGCGACTCGTCAGCCGCCGAATAACGTCGACCCGCGAGCTTGCGAACGTGCGCAAGCCACGCCTGCGCCTCGTGCTCGTGGCACATAGCGATCAACCCGACGCCCGATGCGACGGAACATCCCGGAGACGACGTTCAGACCGAATCCGGGCCGACCGGGGGACCACCTGAGGCACGAGCGGCGGCGTTCGACACAGAAGCTGAATTACGATTGCGCCGCCCGGTTCCGCAGCAGGTGATTGCGATGTGCAGTAGGTCTGGACGACCTGCGAGTGAGACAGCACTTATCCAACGGCGAAATGCGTCCTCACCGGGCAGGGCCCTCGGAAGATGTTAGTTCGATCGCTCGAGCGCGCAGGGTCTCGGCACGCTTCCGCGCCCAGGCCACCCACCCCGGCGCGGCTGCAGACCCGTGGACGCGCTCGAATTCGGTCACAAGCATCTCGATGCCCGCTGCATCCGACCAGGCACGAAGGCGTTCATCAAGGTCCTTTACACGCGCAGCCTCAAGTGTACGGAGCCTCTCCTCCTCTTCCGCTCGCCTCTGAGCCTCCGCGTACCGGCGTTCGGCCGCTTCGCGCTCGAGGCGCCAGAGCCGATGGCGCTCGCCGAGTTCGAGGACCGTAGCAACGAAGTCGTTGAGCTGTTCCTCAAGCCGCTTGCGCTTCCCGTCGCGCCATGATGAGCGCGCCGCCCCTAGCCAGCCCCCACCGGTGAGCCCCAGCGCAAGCCGACCGGAGGGGACCCGTTCGTATCCAGGGCTGCCGTGACGCTTCACCCAGTCCCACCGCTTCTCGTAGGGCGCATCGCGCGAGGGCTTTGGCTCCTCGGGCCTGACGGTGTCGAGCTCTTCCTCCAGCGTGAACTCAAAGAACGCGTCACCCACGTGGATCCCGGTCTTGCTCGGAGGATACCTGCTGCGTTCGTATGACGATAGGTAGCCAGGTGGTGCGGGCTTCGGCTCGGTTGCCTCGACCTCAAGCCCGTTCGCTTCGAGCGCCTTCAGCGCGGCGTCCGCAATGCGTAACGCGCGCGGCATCTGAGCACGAGAGGCGACGATGTCGAGGCAGCGTTTGCTCGGTAGGACCTCGGTGCGTGTCTTCAGGAGCGCCTTGCGGAGAAGCGCCGAAGACTCCTTGATGAGGGGGTGGGCGGACTCGAGCACATCTGCTACCGGGATCGCCGTCGCGCGCGCCTTGGCGATGGCGACGCGTGCGTCTAGCGTGAATCCATCGGGGCCGTAATCGTCCCGCCTGACGGTCAACTGGTATGACGTAGCTTCGGCCGGCCTTCGTGGAGGTAAGGCCGGTTGGCGAACCGTCTGGCCCGCCGCCTTTTGAGCCCAGTACCCGCGCGGTGGGACAGGAACTCCGAGTTTCCTGCAGATCTTTGCGAGAGCTGGCCCAGAGATTCCGTAACGCGCCGCTACCCCTTGGGCGGCCTCGGCCCAGACCTCGGCGAAGAGGGCTTCCCGTTCGAGCGTGATGGTTTCCCAGCTCATAACGGTCGCGATCCTGAGGCCGAGCCGCATGTGTCGGCAAGTCGGAATTCGCCAGCGGCCCCGCTCCCGTTTGTCCGAAGACGGAGAAGAGGCACTGGACCGCGTGTATGCTGAGGCGTGCCCCCCGATCCCGATCACCTGCGGGAGTGCTTTGAGCAGATGGGAGTCGCGTTGGCCGACGCTCCGCCGGTCTGGCCGCCCGACGTGTTTGCGGTAGCTGCTGCGGCGTTAAGACGGAGCGGCTCCTATCCGAGAGTCGTCATGGAGTGGCCTTCGGGGCCGGATCTTGGCCGATGGGTCAAGTCCATCTCACTGGTGCAAGCGTTTCGGCCGATGCGAGGCAAGAAGCTGTCCGTATCGGGAAGTGGGCCGGCGTCCCAGCGTTCGTCGATACTGCCGCATAGAGACGCCCAGAACCGGGCCAGGCATGGGCGTCCGGGGCTCCTAGCGGGAAGACATCGACGAAAGTTACCGGCACGCGCCGAAGGGCTTGCGCACTCGCGAGGAGTGGGGGCGCGGACGAAGGGCGAAGCGCAGGCGGAACTGACGCGAGGCGCCCGGTGGCGGCTACCGACGCCGAAACGAGCCCCGAGGTAGACACAGTTGAGGGAGCAGCATCGCCCCCGCTGAGAGGGTGTAGCCCGACGCCACTCCGCGTCTGAGCGGAGAAGCATGAAGCCGTCGGGTCACCTCCGGCAGACATCCGTCGCCGGCCGGTTACATTGCGACGCCGCTGAGCGCGAGCGCGCTTGCCAGGGCGCTTGCCATCATGAACACGAACGCGAGGTTACGATGCCGTGCGGCGGCGCTCGCGTCGGCACGTACGGATGTTGCTGCGCCCGCAACCCTCTGTTCGATCTCGGAACGGGCTTCAGCGGCAGCGGCCCGGACCTGGTCAGCAACATACGCCGCCGTGCGAGTGACGATCTCGCCGGCCGCTTGCTTCGCCATCGCGAGCTGCCGCTCGGATGCCGCGACGGCGCGCCGCTCCCCCTGCTCGACGGCGGCACTTAACCGCCGCAGGTACTCCTCCAGGACGAGTTCGTTGAGCGTCACCGTCACGAGCACAGGGTCGTTCGCATCGAGGAGGATCCCATGCCGCTTTGCGACTTCAGCTATGAGCAGCTTCGCGTCCACGTTGCTTAGGCGATGAGCGCGAGCTGCGCGAAGAGGTGCTTCTGGATCTCCCGGATCCGCTGCTTCTCCATGAGACCGAAAGCGTCACCCGCGAGCGCCTCCGCGAAGGTGAGCTTTCGCGCGATCATGATCTCGAGGTCCTTGCCCGAGGTGTAGGGATTCATTTTCGGGATGGACACGAGAGCTGCGATGCGGTCGCGGTGCCGTTCGTAAACGGCCATGTCCTTGAACCCCTTTCCGTCCGATTCGACAGGCCCGAAGTACTCGTTCAGCCACACCACTAGCTTCGCCTCGGGTGGAGCGTGGAGGGCGAGGGAGTCGAACCCCTTGAGCGTGTCGCGGAGCGCCTGTCCCCCTGTGATGACGGTGTGGAGATGGATTTCCTTCCCGATCTCCACGAGAGCCTCAATGGCCCGCGTTTCAAGCAGGTAGTCGGTCAGGGTGAGAAAGGAGCTCGCGCCCGAATCCACGATGAAGTCAGATGTTTCCTGGGCGATGCTGTTCAGCAGCGCGTCGAACGCGCGCGGGTTCACGCGAGACGTCGACCCAGGTTCGAGAATGTCGACCGGGCGAGCTCCGAGCCTCTTGTACCCTGACAGCGTAAGGTTGGCGGGATCCGTGTCGATGCAGACGGCGGGCTCGCCACCACGGCTCCAGTAGTGCTGCGCGAGGAGTGCGGCGATGAAGGACTTCCCGACGCCCCCCTTCGCCTGCAAGATGAAGTGCACGTTGTTCGCCACGTCCGGTCCTTTCAGATGAGGTCGTCCGATGAGTCGGGGCGTGGGTCGTGCTTGAAACGTGCCGGTGGACCGAGCACGATTTCCAGCGGCCCTCCCCTGTTCCGCTGCCCGTCGCCGCAGCTGGGCGGGACGTGACCGAAAAGCGCGCCGGTCGTCCTTCGGACCCTGGTCCGCGCGCCGGACTCTCTGGCGTACTTCGCGAACTGCTCGTACCCCGCCGGGAAGTGCGCTCTCATTTCTTCGTACACCGAGCGCACCGTACGCCCGGATCGCAGCGCCTCCTCAACACGCGGCGCGATGATCCTGAATGCGATTCGGGCATCTCCCCACTTCACCTTCGGCTTCGTCACGGGCACCTCCCGAAGAGAACCTCGACGCTTACCGCGGCCACACTCGACTAGAGTCGACCAAGCGAACAACGCAGCAACTCCTCGGGCTCAGAAGCAAAGCGCGAGCCGGCCGCAACGCTTCGGCCAGACTCGGCAAACACAACCGCACTACCGGTAAACGTGACCGAGATTAGTCGAGTTTGGTCAACTCAGAGCAGGCAAGATGTGTGTTGTACCGGTACGCGCAGAGCGCGTTCCGGTACAACACCGTCGCTTACTCGCGCTTCGCGCTCGATGGTTGTCCTTGGCCCTTGTGCGTGCACGGTGTCCCACGGCTTCGGCCAGATGCCCATGTAGACCGTCTCGCGCGAGAGAAGGTACGCGCCAGAACTCTGTAACCGCCCGGCGACCGACGTGTAGAAGCGCCCGTCTAGCGGTGTGATCCTCCGCGGTCTCAAGCGGAGGAGAGACATGGACGACCAAGAGCGGGCCCGGTGGATGAAGCTCGTCGCCGACTTCGAGTCGAGCGACCTGACGCAGCGCGAGTTCGCGACCGAGCGCGGGATCTCGTTCAGCAACCTGCGCAACTGGCTCTACCGGCTGCGCAAGGAGTCTCGGCCGCTCGTCGCCGATGACACAAAGCAGCCTGGTCAAGTGCCCGCGTGCGCCGCCGACGGCGAGGACTCGCGTCTCGTGGCGGTGCGCGTGGTAGCGTCCGCGGCGAAGCCGCGGCGGCAGCTGATCGTCGCCGCCGGCGACGAATTCCTCGAGCTCGCGCTGCCGTCGGGCGCCCGCGTACGGTTCCCGGCCGGCACGGACGTCAGCTACCTCCGTGCCCTCGCCGCGGCGCTGTAGGCCAGCGTGATCACGATCCCGCGGTCGGTCCGCATCTTCATCGGCTCGACGCCGATCGACATGCGGAAGTCCATCGACGGGCTCATGGCCATCGTGCAGGAGGAGCTCGAGAAGGACGCGTACTCGGGCCATCTCTTCGTGTTCGTCTCGCGGCGCTGCGACCGGGTGAAGATCCTCACCTGGGACAAGGGCGGCTTCGTGCTCATCTACAAACGGCTCGAGCGCGGCCAGTTCAAGCTTCCGCACATGGATGCCTCGTCGATGGCGGTCGAGATCGACGCGACGCAGCTCGCGATGTTGCTCGACGGGATCGACTTCGGCCGCGTCCGCCGCCCCGAGCACTGGACGCCCCCATCCCAGGTGGATCGTCAGGCCGGTCGCCCCATGGACAAGCCGCCCCCAACGTGATCTGACGATCGTCGATGGGGAGCGACGATCACCGCTGCGAGTGGCGCGACCGGGCCGAGGGTCTCGGCGCCCGGCTCGACGCCGCGACCACCTCGCTCGAGACCGCGCAGCAGACCATCTCCGAACAGGCCCAGATCATTCAGCAGCAAGGCGACTCCCTTTCGAGGCTAAGCGAGCAGTTCGCCTCCGTGCAGGCGACCATCGAGAAGCTGCAGCGTCACGTCTTCGGCAAGCGCTCCGAGAAGATGCCGCCGGTCGCGGTGGCGATACGCGATCCCGCACGCGCGGAGGCCGACCGGCTCACCGCCCTCCAGACTCGGCGCGAGAACGCCGAGAAGAAGCGCCAGCTCGTCACGCGCAAGATCGAGCACACGGTCCGCGACGACCAGAGGGTCTGCCTGAAGTGCGGCGGCCACGAGTTCACGCCGCTCGGCGCCGGCGCGATGACCGAGCTGTATGAACTCGTGCCGGCGATGATCGAGCGGCAGCTACACATCCAGGAGAAGCTCCGCTGTCGCTGCGGCGAGGGGATCGTAACCGCCGACGGGCCCGAGAAGGTCTACGACAAGGCCCGCTTCGGACCGATGTTCATGGCGCAGGTCGTGGTCTCGAAGTGCGCCGACTCGCTCCCCCTGCATCGCCAGGCGAAGGCATATCGCCGCGTCGGAGTGCAGGTGAACGACTCGACGCTCGGTGATCTCTTCCACCGCACGGCCGAGCTCACGAAGCCACTCTCGGAGCGGCTGCTTCACCTCGTGGCCGAGAAGGAGATCGTGCTCGCCGACGAGACCACGCACCGCGTGCAGGAGAAGGGCAAGACGCGCACAGCTTGGCTCTGGAGCTTCATCGGGCGTGACGAGGCCGAGAAGGAGATCATCGCCTACGTCTTCTCGCGAAGCCGCTCCGGTGCGACGCCCGTGCGCGTTCTCGCGGATACGATCGGCAAGCTGCTCGTCGACGGCTACTCCGGCTACAACAAGGTGACGCTGCCCGGTGGCCGCGAGCGCGCCGGTTGCCTTGCCCACCTTCGCAGGAAGTTCTTCGACGCACAGTCTGCCGCGCCGGACGCGGCGAAGCGGGCGATGGACTTCATCCTCGAGGTCTACCGGATCGAGCGCACCGCCCTGGACGCGGATCTGCTCGGCACGCCCGAGCACCTCGCGATGCGGCAAACGCGTAGCCGCGCATGCGTGTTCGGTTTAGCGGGCGGTCCGAGCTCGCCTGAACGCGCGTAAGGGCTGGTTCTTCGATCCGAAAAGTGGAAACGGCCACCGGCCTCTGATCTGGTTCGCGTTGCGAGGCGTGAACCGAATCCGGAGGAACGATGGCCGCGAGCAAGAGTACCAGCATCCCCGCGGAGCTGCGACGGCTGTTCCCCACCCGGTGGCTGAACGCCGCCGCACGTGAGTCGGGGCTCGTCGAGCGCCGTCGCAAGGTCGACCCGGCGGCGTTCTTCTGGGCGGTCGTGCTGGGCTTCGGAACCGGTCACCGTCGCAGCATCGCGTCGCTGCGGAAGTTCTTCGCCGGCGCGACCGGCGTCGCGCTCGTACCCTCCTCCTTCTACGACTGGTTCAACGAGCGGACGGTCCGGTTCCTGCGCGCTGCGCTCGGGCGAGCCATCGCGCGGACCGCCGAGCCGGCAGGCCCTCTGCGCGATCACCTCGCGCGGTTCAAGGACGTCTGCGTCGCCGATGCGACGGTGATCAGGCTGCGCGACGCGCTCGAGCGCGCCTACAAGGCGTGCCGCACGAACCACACCCGCGCCGCGATGAAGCTGCACCTCGTCATGAGCGTCGTCGGCGCCGGACCTCGCAGCGTCTCCATCACCGGCGAGCGCGTGAACGAGCGGCGCCGCCTCCCCGTCGGCCCGTGGGTGCGCGGCCGGCTGCTGCTCTTCGACCTCGGCTACTTCAAGTGGCACCTCTTCGAGCGCATCAAGAAGAACGGCGGCTACTTCGTGAGTCGGCTGCGCGATGACGCGAACCCGCTCATCATCGGCGAGAACCGTCGCTGGCGCGGGGCATCGCGGCGCCTGCGGGGGCACCGGCTCGGCGAGGTGAAGGACCGGCTCGCGCGCGAGGTGGTGGACCTCATCGTGCAGGTCGACTTCGAGCGGCGCTCGTACCTCAGCCGCAAGACCCGCGAGCGCGCCTACTTCCGCGTGGTCGGCGTCCGCCACGGTGGCGCGCGCAAGCACCACTGGTACGTCACCAACGTGCCGATCACGATCCTCGGGCCGGCCGAGGTGGCGAAGACCTACGCTGCACGTTGGGAGATCGAGCTCGTCTTCCGCGAACTGAAGAGCCACTTGCGGATGGCGCAGCTCGCCTCCGCCAAGCGCGCCGTGGTCGAGGCCCTCGTCTACGCCGCGCTCATCGGCCTCGCGGTGAGCCGCTCGGTGTGGCGCTCCCTGCGCGACCGCACCGACGCCGCGCGCCGCGTCTCCGAACGGCGCGTCACCGACGCGCTCGCAACCATCGCCGGCGATCTCGTCGCGGCGCTCCTGGGCGAGGTCCCCGACGCGGCGCGGCTCCGGAAATGGCACCGTCTCCTCTCACGAGAAGCGCTGGACCCCAATGTCGGCAGGGCCACCCTGAAGCGCGGGTGGGCGTGCTAACCGATCACGCATGCGTAGCCGCGCGGTGATGGATGAGTTCAGGGCGTGGCTAAATAGCCTGCACTTTTCCTGAGACATTCAGGCCGCATGTGCCAGCGTCGAGACCTGTGTTCCAGGGAAGGGTTGGGCTCCCGCGATGAATTCATCCACGGCCTCCATGAGCGGCTCGATGGCTCGGTGCGTGTGGTTGCGGGTGACGTGGTCGTGGAGCTGCTTCCAGAGCCGCTCGATGATGTTCGACTCCGGCGAGTAGGGCGGCAAGAAGTGGAGCACGACGCGCCCGACGAGTCCGGCCAGGTGGCGAAGCGTCCTCCTCGATTTGTGGATGATGAAGTTGTCGAGGACGAGGTGGATGCGCCTGGCACGCCGGTAGGCGCGGCGAAGCGCATCGACCAGGGCAAGGAAGAGCTCGGAGTTCTTTCGCTCGGCCGCCACGTGGACGACCTTGCCGCTCCTAGCGTTGAGACCGCCAGCCACGTACCGCTTCACGTTCTTGCCGGGCGTAAGCACGACGAGCTGCTTGCCCCGGCGCATGTATGTCGTGCCGATCCGCGGGTTGAGGTCGATGTCGGCCTCGTCCACATAGAAGACCTCGTCCTCGGCGTCTGCTCTCTCCACCAAGCGGTCGATCTCGTTCAGGATTCGACGCCGACCTCGCACCGGGATGCGCAAGCCGACGCGCGGGCGCCCGCGCCGCACTTGGTTGGCCAGCAACACGTTCCGCACGTGACTGCGGCTCAGGCGTACACCGGTGTCGAGCGTGAGCTGCACCGCGAGCAGCTCCAGCGTCCACGTCGTTCGCTGCCACCCGAAGCCCTGCGGCGTGCCGTCGATGTAGCCGACGAGGCGCTGCTCGACCTCGGCCGTGACCTTGCTCGGCGGCCGCTGCTGGCGCTGGTCGAGGAGCCCGTCCTCACCGAGGTCCTCAAAGCGGTAGAGCGTGCGATAGACGGTGGCGCGAGCGCAGCCCGCCATCTCGGCGACGACGCCGGGCACGACTCCCTCGTCGAGCAGCAGGAGGATCCTGGCGCGGAGCGCCTCGATCCGGCTGCGGGTCTTCTTGAGGAGCCGCTGCATCCGTCGTCGTTGCCCTCGGTCGAGCCGAAGGCTTATGGTCATCGCGGGGATCTCCTGGGCTTGAGTGGTGTTTGGCGACTTCACTCGTAGCCTAGTTGGTCCCCTCTCTCGATCTTTCTGCCGCAGCCAGCGCAGCTTCTCCTCGATGAGGTTAAGGTGAAGAACATCCAGGTGATCGACGACGCCCGGAACTGCACGTACAGCCTCTTCGCGGTCAGCGAGAAGGATTTCGAGGCGCTCTTCCCCGAAAAGACAGACATCGCATTCCCGGATGAGATCGCCGAGCGCCTTGGGGAACGTCGCGGGGGCGCGCTTCTCGCGAAGCTGTGGACGCGCCCGGTGGACAAGAAGACCGCCCAGGGCATCCACGGCACGCTCTTCTACGGCCTCGACCACAAGAAGAAGCTGTACCCGACGCGCCGCGAGGCTGGCATGGATCCAAGAGCCTTCAACGCAGCGCAGCGCAGGCTCATGCGGATCTGATCCAGGTTCAGTGCAGCCTATTTAGACGCCGAGCACCCACGGCATCCACCGAAGAGCCCGATGGGCGAGGCGATCGGCTACGCGCTCGGGCAGTGGAACGCGCTCACCCTGTTCCTCACCGACCCGCACCTCCCCATCGACAACAACGCCTCGGAGCGGGCGCTCCGCGTCGCGGCGCTCGGGCGAAAGAACTTCCTCTTCGTCGGCCACGACGACGCCGGGGATAACTTGGCCGGTCTCTACTCGCTGATCGCGACGTGCGAGGCGAACGAGGTGAATCCGGTCGCCTACCTCGCCGACGTCCTGCTCCGCGTGCAGACGCACCCCGCCGCGCGCATCGACGAGCTGTTACCCCACCGATGGACGCCGCTTCGTCCCGGCCCGTCGTGATCCGCGAGCGAGCTGCGGCTCGCGCTCTGCGACGAACTCGGAGTCGTCCCCGCAATGGATGAAGAGGTGACCCCGAAGCTTTCCGTCATACTCGAGAACTGCCCAGCCCCGGCCACAACGCTCGTCCCCCTCGTCCGTGCCTTGCCAGGTGAACTCGACCGCGGGGAGTCCGTCGCGCAGCCCGTAGTAGCAGTGCAGCCGGTCAACGCGATCATCGCGAAGGCGCCGAGGTCCGCATCGCTCTCCCGCTTGAACTCGATGAACGCTGGCTCGACGAGGTCGAGTGCATCCTTGCTCCAGACCCGCGTCCACGACAGCCGCCACCGCCCCGAGAACGCCGCCTTCGCCGACCGAGTCGTCACCGCCGAAGCATGCCCCGGCCTGACCGGTCGTCACCTTGTGCAAGAAGGGGTTCGGCCCGCTCCTCGCCACAAGCTGCCCGGAGGATCACGCAGGCTGCCTTCCGCTGCCACCCGCGCCGACACACTCGCAACAGCCGGCCTATGCATCCGGGTCAGTGGACAACGAACCCTCCGGTAGCATCATGCTCGTCGGGCCGGTCGGCCGAGGCGGGCGAGAGAGGAGTTGCGACGGCGCGGCGCGGAAGCCGAACCGAAAACGTCGTCCCCTGCCCAGCGGTGGACGTAACGGCCACGGTCCCTCCATGCGCCAACGTCACCTCTCGGACGATATGCAACCCCAAACCCAGGCTCGTCTTCTGTCCGCTCTCGCCCCCCCGCACGTGGCGCACCATGGGCTCAAAGATGTTCGCCAGAAGCGCATCGAGGATGGGCTCCCCCTCGTTGTGGACGTCGAGGACGACTTGTTCGGCATCGCCTCTCGCGGCGACACGAACGGGCCTGCCGGGCTCTCCGTGTTGCAGCGCATTCCCGATCAGGTTCGACAAGACTTGAGCGAGGCGGTCCGGGTCCCAGTGGCCTCGGAGGTCCCCCTTGGAATGGAACTGTAGGTTGCATTCGGGGTGGATCGCGCAGAACTCCGATACTCCATCTCGGGCGATGACCTCCAGATCCACCGGGACTGGATTGATGGGGATGCCGCTTCCCAGTCGCGTCCTGGTCAAGTCGATCAGGTCGTTTACCAATCGCGTCATCCGTTCGACGCTGGAGACGATCCGCGCGGCGGCCTTGGCTCCCTTGTCGCCTTCCCTGGCCACCAGGGCGGCCGTCATCAGGACGGCACTCAGCGGCGCGCGTAGGTCGTGCCCGAGAACGGCGAGGAACTGATGGCGTGTCCGATCCATCACGACCATGAACCGCGTAGTAGCTTCCGCCAGCGCCGCGTCGATCGATTCGTTGAACCGGGTCACCTCGCGCACGTCATGACCGCCGGAACGCTCGTACAGCCAGAGGACGCTCGCACGGAGGGCTCGGTATTCGGCGACAAGCTGACCGATGCTGAAGCCATGCTCGATGCGAAGGACCGCGTGCACCTTTCCGACCGTCCCCATCAGTACGCTCTGCCCCCGGCCCTTGGACTTCCGCGCTTGCTCGTCACTGCCCTCCGGCGTCTCGATGTCTTCTTCGATCGCGGCGAGAATCTCGGACGCGTGATCGCGCAACCCGGCCTTGCTCATGGCTGCGGCGGCGGGCAACAACGTCTGAGCGAATGCCTCCCACTCTTGAACGATCTCACTCTGATGGACGTGTATGAATTCGCTCAGCTTCATGGGCGGAAAGTAGTGCCGTGAAGGTCTGTTCGCTCGTAGCGAACCCAGCTCACAGGCGCCCGCTGTGGTCGCCTGTCCACAGTGGGCTTGTGTCGTCGTCCGCGGCTCTTTCCGCGATGAGACCGCGGAGGAGATGACGCAGGCTGCCTACCGCTGCCACCCGTCAATTCCCGGGCGGTTACAGAACTCTGGGCTGTTGCGCGCTGTTCAGCGAGTCGCTGGAAGTCGGGGAATGTGGGCAGTCCTAACGTACATTTGTAAGGGTCTCAGCAACTCGCCCCGCGTCGTCGGTGCTCACGCACGATGGTTCTGGGCCCTGAGCAGCCCGGGCCGCGCCGCGTGGCAACCTGACCTTCCGCACCAGCGTCCACGTACTCGCCGCCCTGTTCGGGAGGCTCTGTCGAATGGCCGAGAACGCGGCGGTCGGCGTGCTCTCGCCAGAGTTCGCGCTGAAGCGCGGCAAGCTCGCGGCCGATGGTCGAGCCCGGCTCGTATGCCGACTGCCCCACCCCCTTCGCCTCCACGGCCGCTGCGAGAGCGGGGTGCTTGGCCTTGTAGTCTTCGGTCCCGGCCGCGCCGAGGTAGCGGAAGTTGGTGCTAAGGAGCACGTTCGCCTTGGGGTAGTGCGGCTCGGGTCCGAGGTCTCTCGCGACGCCCGACCCGTAGAGATGGAAGCGGCTGCCGGGCTTCCAGACGAGTCCATCTCCCTTTCTCTCGTAGATGCAGTCGGGCCTGCCGGCGTAGGCGGCGTCCTCGTAGTAGCGGCAAGGAGTCAGCCTCTCCGCGACCTCCGCCATGTAGATGAGCCGCTCGCCGCGCAACTGCGGCCTGCTCCGCCCCCCGAACCCCACGATCCAGTCTCCGGGCCGCGCCCACTCCCTGATGCGCGGTTTGCAGATCGCGAGCGACAAGACGGACCTGAAGGCGCACGGCGCTCCGCCATTGTCATACGTGAGCTTGTAGAGCCAGAACCTCATCGTGCCCTCGCCATCTCGGAGGTCTCTGGATTGTTCGCTGCGATGAGTTCGGCGTCCTGCCGGTCGAACCACGCCACGAAGCGCTCGGGGGCCCGGAACGTCGGGGGCACGACGCTGCGCTGGATGAAGCCGTTGCGGCACGAGATGTCGCCCCAGACCTCCAGGAGATCGCGGCGGACGCGATACGACCGCTCGCGCCACTCTCCGATAGGGATGCAGTGGCGCAGCCTCCCGCTGGTTGCGATATCGCCTCGGACGATGATGTCCGTGTCCTTTCGGTCCAACCGTCGCGTGTGCGCGTTCTCGGCCCACCTGT
This sequence comes from Anaeromyxobacter diazotrophicus, assembly GCF_013340205.1. Classification (NCBI taxonomy): domain Bacteria; kingdom Pseudomonadati; phylum Myxococcota; class Myxococcia; order Myxococcales; family Anaeromyxobacteraceae; genus Anaeromyxobacter; species Anaeromyxobacter diazotrophicus. The sequence continues at coordinate 186,320 of NZ_BJTG01000003.1, read as the reverse complement.
GCTTTGGCACATCGCGCAAGCGAATGGCCTCCACGACGCGGAAGAGCCCGATGATCGCGTAGACGAGGCGATGCTCGCACGGGCGCACGGGACGAAGGCTGGCGTAGAAGACCACGAGGTCTCCCCGCTCGAACTCGCACAGCCCTCGCCCGCGCCGAGCGCCGCTGTCACCGTAAGTCATGTGACGGAAGTCAGGGTCGAGGTGCGTGTTCCGCCCGGTCAGCGGTGACGGCAGACTGACCGCCGTCGGATCAAGGTCCGGACGTGCCGCCGCGAAGGCGTGGAGCGCCACCGTGCTCTGCGAGTACGGCGTCGCAAACGCCTTCGCGCAGTCTCGCTCCTCGGGGATCGGCACGTAGACGAACTCGTTCGTCGCGGGGTCCACAGGAGCGTTCCAGCGCCCGAAGGCTTGGTCGATGCCGACCCGGACCAAAGCCGCGCGCATGCTCACGCTGCCCTCGCTTCAAGGCGCGTCATGACGCGGCTCCAGTCATCGCGGCTCATCCCATGTCGCGTTCGGGGCCAACGCGAGAAGCTCGATGCGTCCCGGCAGCGTGATGGGTCAGATCTCGTCCCCCTGATGATCGTTACCAGGACCGGGAGCAAAGAAGCGCTGATCGGGGTCAACCCTCGACGTGCCGCATTCCCAAGACGAGCAAGGTGACGCCGGCCGGCGGCCGACGACCTCGCGCTACGCTCCGCAGCCACACGGCCGGCGGGGCTTGCCCAGGTTTTGGGATCGACGGCTGCTGCAAGACGTGATTCGCTTCGGGGGTCGCATCGGTCGTTTCGGCAGTGATCGGGGGACGAGATGGCAAGGGGATACGGCGAGGCGGCCGTCGCCGCTGTGAATCTGGTGAAGCTAGAGAGGTTCGCGCCGCCCGAGGCGTGGCGCAGAGCGGTGGCGCGCACGTTCGAGAGCGTCTCGAGCCAGGAGAAGGGATGCCCGCAGGGAGCATTCCTCGGCCTCTGTGAGGAGGGCCTCGTGGTCGGGGTGCCCGGCGCGCCTTCCGGTACCTACACGAGGTCGGTCAAGAACAAGCAGTACGCGGTCGCCGCGGTGAATATCCTGCGGCGGAGAGCCTCGCCGGTCCTTCCAACTCCGGTCACTCTGTGGCTTGAAGTGCAGGGCGGCGAGTGGAAGCAGCCGAACGGCCAGATGGATGTCGTTCTTGGCCTGTGGAATGCGGGCCACATTCGCCGCTGAGCCCCAATCTGACCAGCGAGAATGCCCGCGATCACGTCCATGGCGGCTCGCGCCTTCGCACGAGGCTGGGGGCTCGTTCCCGAATCGGCCCACTACCTTGAGGCGGTCAACGCATGGCGCGTGGCGTGGAAACCGCCAGATGCCGCTGTCCGGTTCGTCGTTCTGGCCGAGAGCCATGTCGCAGAACAACCGGGAGACTCAGCCACACGAGTAGTTCTTCCACCTGCCGTCGATGACGCTTGTCCGGTGACCTTACCGAATCGATTCGTGCGACTCGTCTACTGCCTCGGATACGGCGAACCGGAGCTATGTTTCGCTCCCCCTAAACGCAACGCCGGCACTCGCCAATACTGGGATATCTTCGGTGCGCTTGCGTACGGCTCAGTTGATGCTGTTCAGCCGCGCAGGTCCCGGGCACGCAACCGCGACGGTTTGCGAGATCGCATCCATTGGAAGATCGACACCCTCGCGCGCCTCCAGGAGCGAGGTATCTGGTTGCTGGACGTTTCGCCCGTGGCACTCTACGCGCCAGGCGGCGGACGCGCAGTAACTGGGAGCCGGTACCGCGATCTCGTCCGGTCCGCGTTTACGCAGTTCATCGGACCTCGCCTGTCGCGCTTCCACAAGCTCAACCAGGTCTGGGTCATTGGATACGACTTGGCGAGGCACCTTGAGCCAGTCGCCGCGAAGTGGCTGGCGCGCGACCACGTGATCATACAGCCGCAAGGGGAGCGGGCCTGCCCGGGACGACTGCGCACGGACCTTTCGCGAATGGTGCGCGCTGCTCAGCGCCACGCTCGCTGAGTCGCGAGCAGGCGGGGGTGTCACGATGAAGGCGCATGGTGGAGCGGGACAGGACGCCACCGGAACTGGGCCACCGCAGTCGTCCTCGGTCTTCCTCGTCTCCTGTGTGTCGCAGAAGCGGTCTGCCCGGTCTAAGGCGCGGGACCTGTACATCTCGCCCTGGTTCGTGAAAGCACACGGATACATCGAGCGGACCGGGATGCCCTGGTTCATCCTTTCCGCTCAGTATGGCCTTCTGGAGCCTGACGCCGAGGTCGAGCCCTACGAGCGCACCCTGAACACGATGGCGGTGGCGCAACGCCGGGAGTGGGCCCGCCGCGTCTTGGAGCAGCTCGAGCCCCGCCTGGCAAGCGTCCAGCAAATCGTCCTGCTCGCCGGCATGCGCTACCGCGAGTTCCTGGTCCCGCGCCTGAGCGCGGTCTGCCGGGTCGAGGTGCCGCTGGAGGGCCTCGGCATCGGGAAGCAGCTTCACTGGTTCGACATCCACGCCGGGGTCCGACCGTGAGCAGGCTCCAGGACATCCAGCGCCTCTACGAGGTCCTCGCGGACGTGCAGCACCGCCTCGGGGGGCCGCTCAGCCTGCGAGGCTGCCACGGGCGCATGACCTGGCCGACCAGAGGCGTTTACTTCTTCTTCGAGCCTGGCGAGGAGCGGAGCACGTCGGGGATCGGGCCACGCGTTGTCAGAGTCGGGACTCACGCGCTCACGTCCACCTCCACCCGGACGCTTTGGAACCGCCTCTCCCAGCACAGAGGGGTAGCGAAGTCCGGAGGAGGGAATCATCGCGGCTCGATCTTCCGGCTCCTCGTCGGAGAGGCGCTCTTGCGGCGCGACCAGGCTCACATCGAAACCTGGGGCGTCGGCGGGAGCCCTCGCGACGTGGCGCGCGCCCGCAATTTGAGTCCCGGCACGGTCATCGAGGTGGAGCGTTCGACCGAGGTCGCCGTGAGCGGCATCATCGGTGCGATGCCCTTCCTGTTCGTCCGAGTAGATGACCCACCCGGACCAGAGAGCATGCGCAGTGTGATCGAGCGAAACGCCATCGCCCTACTGAGCAACCTCGCGAAAGACCCGGTGGACCCGCCATCATCTGGCTGGCTGGGACACCACAGCGGTCACGAGCGTGTCCGAGGTTCGGGCCTCTGGAACAACCGCCACGTCGAGGGGCAGTACGAGCCCTCGTTTCTCGATCTCCTTGCACGGGTCGGCTCAGGTAGGTCGCTTCCGTGACGCACCTTCGGTTCCCGGCCTAACCGGATTCGCATCGCCATACGAATCGCAACCATTCGCCATCGCCATTCCGTTGCAACGGACGGAGCCGTTCCGGTTACGCAGACCTGCAGCGCAAATGCTACTGTCTCGGCGGAGTACCCGCCACGTTCGTGTTGAGCGTGAAGGCCAGCGACCGCCATTGAAGCGCGGTGCGGAAGTCAAGCCACCTGGGCGGCGGTCCCGCCTTCCACGACACCCGTGGTAGGAGTAATCGACGAAGACGCTGAGGGCGGTGCGTGCCGCCGATGACCAGACCCGCCACCAGCCGTGGACACCGACAGGAGGCAGCGTGGACATCTTCGCGGGATACAGCCAGGAGCAGCTGCTCCTTATCGACCAGCTGCGGCAGACGGCGAGGCAGAAGGCGTTGTTGGACGAGGCGGCAGAGACCGCCGCCGAGTCCGCCCGGCGACTCAAGGCGCTTGGGGCATGGCAACGCTTTCTGATCAACTCTGCCACTCGCTGGTGGTCCACCGTCGCTGCACTACTGTTTCCCTTGAGCAAATGGCTGCCATGGTTGCACGGGGCGGCGGTTGCGGCCGGGCGACGAGTATTACAGCCGCCCGCGCTCTGGCCCGAGTTACGGTCGTTCAACCCCGCTGATGGCGAGGTTGTCGCACTGCGCCCGGACGACGGGGTACGTAAGGGCGCTGCATATCATGCACTCGCCGACGAGGTTCGCTTGTTGAACGACAACGGGCATCTCTCGGTCGAGACCGCGCTGCAGATGGAGGAGCTTGCACACCGCATAGAACGCGGCGTGGATGACTCCTATATCCGGAAGGCGATGGGCCGAATCAAGAATGGCGAGACACTCGTAGAGACTTTGAGGCGTCGCATCTGAGCGCCAGGTGGGCCTCTATCCTATGGAGCGAGCCCGTGGCAGCCGAAGGGAGGCGCTCACCGAGCCCATCTCGGCCACGCGCGTCGCGTTCGCGACTTTAGGTCGTCAGCCGCTGGGAGCGTAGACCGGATTGACGTCGATGCGCGCAGTAATCAGCAGGTGATCGCATGAACGACAGGACCGCTGGGTTCTTCTTCAACACAGTGGGCACATACGTAGGCAAAATCGTCGGGAACTCGCGGTCGACGGACGCTGATCCCTCGAAGCCTTGGCTCTTGCCAAGCATCCAGTGGTTCATCGAGACCGGTCTCGGTAGCGGCCCGGATCTGGAGACCGGTGGAACGTTCGAGGGTGCAAAGGGCACAGTCCGGCTGATTCGGGCACTACCTGGCACAGAAGGCACAGGTGAACTAACAGTTCACACCAAGGAAGACGGAGCCCCACCCAGTGTCACCGTGACACTGTGGCTCGATTCAGAACGGTACGATGAAGTCTGGTCGAATGCGCAAGCTGGGCAGCCGCCCAACGCGATCAGCGTCGACGTGGCGCGTGGGGATGCGATCAGGCACCTCCAGCGGACGGACTCGTCTCTGTGGCATCTGCTTTGGAGCAACAGGGAACATCCAACGGTTTCGGTTGAGTCTTGGCAGGTCTTCTTTCACGCTGGGGAGCGCCCGAAGCATGAATCCGACGTGGCGCCGCGCCTTACGGCGGAGACACTGCGCAGCGAGGTGCGGATCAAGCAGCCAGGTTTTCTGGGCGCGTTTCGATATGCCGCCTGGGCACTGCCGTTCGTGATCAAGCTGCTGGTCGGATTTGAATGGGCAGTTCTTGCGGCCGTACTAGTCGCTGCTCAGGAAGTCAGCGGAATGGTGCGGGCTGTCATCGCCGATACGACGCAGATGAACCTGATGAAGCAGCACGAACATAAGCTCTGGCCACCTGAGTGAGCGAGGCCAGCGTGGCATAACTACGGCCAGACCTGGGCCAACCGCACGCTCCTCTACAGATATGTGGATCCGTCCTGGTCGACAGTTCAGATCGAGCTAGCTTCGCACCCCGGACTCCTCCAGTCACCTCGCAGTGTCACCTGACGAGGTCTTCTTCGCACCCAAGCTCGTGAATCGACGGAATGGCACCCTTGGCATCTCAGCAAGTGCCGTCTCGTGAGATGGTTCACAGCGCAAATAGCGGGCCAGCGCTGACCCGCGCCATGGCTCGCCTGCGCATACGGGCGTGCAGGCTTGCGGACGCAATTAAGCATCATGCGTCAATCCCGAGCATCTCGCGGATTTCCCGTGCACACATCGAAGGCAGCGTTGTGCGATCGAGCGAAAGCGTTCTGAGTTCGCGAATGCAGTCTTCGGTCGTGGCGTCTTCCGGCACGCGAATCACATCACGCACGAGCAGGCTCGTAGTCCGCGACAAGCCTGCCGAGAGAAGCGCCATCACGACCGGCTCGTGAGTTCCACACTCCAAGTACAACGCAAGCGGCGTTATGGAGTGGGCATCCGCAGGTCGCTGCCTCTCCACCAACACGTGACCCAGCACATCGCAATAAGCCTTCACCTTCCTGACGTAGGAGAACCGCACCTCGTATTCTATGTCCTTCAGTACCTCGCGAATGATCGCGCTTACATTGCCCTTGTATCGAGGCTCATTACGCTTCCGCCCGACCTGCGACGCGAGAATATCGGAAAGAGGCTTTCCGACAATCCATCGGCTTGCCAGCCACGCTAGGTACTTGTACTGCTCACCAGCGCGCCGATCCAAGACTGCGTCCACCAGCGTGAAGATGAACTCGAGACGCTCGTACCATCCGACCTCGTAAGGCACGAGCGGCAGACACTCATCGAGGTCACGCGACGCAAGGTCGTCATACAACGCCTGTAGACGGTCAGGCATCACCGTGGCGTTCCGCGCTATGACGCTGTGCGGGAGTCGCACGCCGAGCGTGGACAGCCTGCGGTCAACCGCGGCAAGCGCGTCAACGGTCTGCGGCTCCATGTCGAGGCGAAACGGGATCGGCACTCCGCGTGAGGTGTAGTCTGCGAAAGCCTTTCCCACGGCGGCCTCGCCGAGCTCACGCGCGTCGCCCTTTGCGGAGCCTTCGAGCGCGTCGAGCATGACGTTCGGATGCGACGCGATCACATCGTCGAAAGCCGACCGAATCTCCTGCAGCGTTGCCCCTTCGTAGCACGGGTCGCGCCACCGTTCCGGCGAGAGACACCACACTTCACCGTGGAATTCCTTGAATAGTCTGCCCGCGCGCCCGGCCATGTTCAGGAAGTCGGCTCGCGCCATCGGTTCATTGGACCCGCGCCTCGGCGACTCAAGAACGACGTGCCGAGCCGGTAGATTCACTCCCTGCAGCAGCGTGCTCGTGCAAGCTACGTAACGGATAGTGCCATCGCCGAACAGGTCTTCAACGCGAGACCGCACGAGAGCAGGCATGTCTCCGTAGTGAAATGCGACCCGGCGCTTCAACACCGGGATCAGCGGGTACTCCGGATGGACGTGATCCTGAATGAATTCGATGAACTCTTCGAGCGCGGGACTGAGGGCGCGAGACGCCGTCTGGAGTTCTGCAAGTTCCTGCGCAACGCGCTCCGCCTCAGCCGGCCCATTACAGTAGACGAGAGTGCTTTCCGCCTCCGAGGTGACGGCCGCAGCGAATCGCGCGCGACGTTTTACTACGCCCGAACCGCCATACGGGAAGTCGAGCGTGCGTCTGCCCACCGGCAGGCGCTTCGAACCGCGCAGCAGCGAGACGTCGATCACTTCATCAGGAGCGCCGTCCGCCGGAGACACGAGGTAGACGTTCTGGGACACGGGCGAATGCTCTTCAAGTAGGCGCGCGCCTGAGCCACGACCGAAAAGTCCCAACAGGTATTCGGGATTGCAGGTGAGCGGCGACGCAAATACTACACTGGCCTCCGGGTACCGACTCAGTGTCTGCTCGATGGATGACTGCAGCAGAATGCCTCGTGCCCCATCTCGAACACCCTGAGCTTCATCGACCACCAGCATCGTGATCGGCGGGCAGCCTTCCGGCGACTCCAGCAGCGTCAGCAGCCGCTCCTGAGTCAGTACATATACGATGCTGCTCTCCGGGTCGGATGGAGGCAGCGGCACATTTCGCACTGGGATCGACAGATGCTCGTGCGCGGCGAATTGCTTCACGAGCCTCAGCGTGAGCTGGCGAATGAGTGCGCGCGTCGGAACGATGTAGACGACAACCTCGCGCCGCCCGCTGCCGGCACCAGCGATGACGCGGCGTACGATTTCCATTGAGAGGACGAACGACTTACCCGCAGACGTCGGAGCGGACACGCTAAGCGCCGCTCGTGCCCGCAGCGCATCGGCGAAGGCGCGCTGGAAGTCCGTCACGAGTTCTGATTGCCCGCCGCCCGTCTCGACCGAATTCTCCGTCTCACGAGCCACTTGCTCGAGCAGGAGCGAGATCGTCCAGGGCCGAGACCGATCAGGATGTCGGGCCCGCAGCAGGCCCCGCCCCGGGAAATTCCCGAGCCGCGACAAAAGGAAGTCGGCGGTGGCGACAATTACGTCGTCGTCATCGAGCAACTCTACCAGGCGTGTCGCGATTTCGTATGCTGCGGTGCGGTTTGCCGGCAGCGATGACAGGGCGAGTTCGGAAGCATACGCGACCAAGCGTGAGCACTTGTCACGAGCAGGGAGCGCGACAACAGGGCCCTCTCCTGGGAGTCGGCGCGAAGCAGCGGCAACGAGCAACTCCTCAAACAGTTCTACGATGGCTGCGTTCTCGGGCACCGTCTGCCTGCCTTCTATTCAACGGCCCGATAGAACGCCGCTCGAAAGTCTTCGACAGTAGTGAAGGGCATGAAGAATACCTCGAACCGCAAGTGCCTGTACTTGAACTCGCGAAGCCTCTCGATCGCCAGCTCGACGCATCGTGGCGCTCTCTCCGCATATACGCGTCGAAACTCCTGCTCGGCTTCACGAAAACTGTTACCCACGCACGTCGCATAATCGGGCGAGTCATATCCGATCAGGAGTGCGTGATTGACTCTGCAGGCTTGTAACTGCTGACCATCGAGATACCGAACGACAGCCTGCCGCAACGGCTCATCCATGTACTTGAAGTTACTTGTCACGAGGCCAAACTCGTGCTGCGCCATCGCGTGATCGTGGAAATTCTCGATACTCTGGAACGCTGAGCGAAGGGCTCCGGAGACGGTCTGCTCAAGCTTGGATTCACCGAAGAACACGTCCAAGCAGTCAAGAGTCTCGTCGTACCGCATATGAATTCCGTCTGACCCATGGACTTCTACGCGGGGATTTGTCTTAAGCTCCATCTTCGCGACTGCTTGCGGCGCCCCAAGTACAACCTCCAGGATCAAGTACAGGAGCAGTTCGCCGCTCTCGCCGCTGGTCGGGTACTCTCGGAGGAGCCGACGCGCTTCCCGGTTGATCCGGCTGTGCTGCCGTTGGCGCGCCCCCCGGGTCTCCGCGAAATCGGCGGCGGCGGTACGCTTCGCCGATAGTGCGTAGTTGACAAGGTGGTCGACGAGACACTCGGCGAGTGCGGCGAGCTTCGGCTGGCCGTTTCCGTCGAGCTTCAGGTAGTGAAACTGCGCTGAAGCGGACGCTGAGCCGACCGGGAAGACCTCAGGCAACGAGGCGACACACGCATCGTATGCCTCCCGTGACGCAAGGATATGGCGAGGCAGACCGAGAAGCGGGTGTGGCTCAGGCACGATGCGACCTCGCAGGCACGGACTCCGTACGACATGATGCGCCTGCGAAATGTATCACGCCGAGTGCGGCACGCGAGGTTCCTGCCTGAACGCCACCGGTGTCCTCGGCCACGGTAAGCATCGGTGCACTCTGGTGAATTTCCGAGGCCCTGACACGAGAAGCTTCGACTTTACCTAAGAGTGGTGAGCGTGCGTACCGGACTAATAGTCAACGCTACACTCTACCGGAGTGGAAATGCCGAACGCCAAGACCCAGGCCGCCAAGAAGTCCTCGAAGGAGACGCAGGAGAAACTGGCCGCCGCCGTGAAGGCGCGCGCCGCCTCGCCGCTCCTCGGGGAGCCTCCAACCCCGCCCGCGAAGCTCGCGGCCGTCCCCGCCGCGTCCGAGGCGAAGAAGGCGCCCGCGGCGAAGAAGTCGAAGGAAGCAAAGCGCGACGTCATCCCCGATGACGCCAAGCTGACGGTGTTGTTCAAGGAGGTCCCCGGCCGCCCGGGCACGCTCGCCTACCGGACGCGGGCGCTCTACCTCAACGCCAAGACGGTCGGCGAGTGGCGCGAGGCCTGCCGCGGGCGCGACGCGGACCCGGGCTACCTCCACGGCGACATCCGCCGCGGGCTCGTCAAGGTCGGCTAGGCCGCCTCGCCCTCGCCGTCGTCCTCCGCCGCCCCCTCGGCCTCGTCGCCGCTAGGGGCGGTCTCGTATCCGGCCCTCGGCGGGCCGAACAGCCAGTCGGAGAGGTCGGCCATCGTAGAGAGGCGCGCGAACCCGGAGAGCGGGACGCAACGCAGCCCCGGCCGCTCCGCCTTCACGCCCTCGGCGTTCCCCTTCGAGTGCTTCGTCACCTTGAACGTGGAGATGTCCGGGAGCGACTTCCCCGGCGCGCCACCCAGCGCGAGGTAGCTGAGGCGGACAAGCCGGGCCGGGTCGGATTCGAGCACGACCATGACGACGGCTCCCGACGCCTGCGAGCAGAGCGAGAGCTGGATGTCGACATGCGACCGCTTCCCGCCCTCGACCATGCTCTTGAGCTGGACGTGGCGGATCACGCCCTGGCAGTCGAGCACGAGGTCGTACCCTGCCCCGTCCACGTCGGCGCGGAGCACGTCGACTTTTTGCCGCCGCCGGAACCAGCAGTCCTGAAGAAGCTCGGACAGGAACACGTACTCCACCAACTGCTCGCGGTAGCTTGAGAGCGTCGGGTCGCGTAGCGGCGCCATCGCGTCGGAGGACATGGCACTGATCGTATCAGGGACTGGTGGCCGAATATCGAGGATTGCCGGGCGTCGCCGTGAGCGCGTAGCCTTCGGTCGCATGAACGTGCTTCCCCCAGAGTTCATGGAGTGGGAGTTGGCCCACCCCGCGCCCCCTAGCGCGACCCCAGAGTACGAGGCGTGGCTGAACGAGCGTTGGAAGGAACTGTCCCGCATCCGCGAGAAGACCATTCCGCGCGCGACGTGGCGAAAGGTGCGTCGCGAGTATCTCGCGAGCGTCGGACTCACGTGCGAGGGCCGGTTGCCGCAGAACCGAAAGTGCCGCGCGCTCGCCAAGCAGGTCCACCATGTGATCCCGCTCTCGCACGGCGGCGCCCCGTTCGATCCGAACAACCTGCTGGCGCTCTGCGCCCGTTGCCACGCGCGAGCTCACCGCCCGACACGATTCGAGTGGCGAAGCCGCGACGGCCGGCCCGTTCCCCCGCGGTGGGTCGCCGCTTGGGAGCGGAAGATGCAGAATGCCACGCCGAAGGAGCGGGCGTTGGCCTGGATCGCCGTGCCCGACCGGCTCCTCCCGAACCGCGGGTGGCGGTAAGCGTTGCCAACTGCTCATCGGTTCAGTATATACCGGCCATGAATCCTTGGGACCGGCGCGCCGCGCCGCCCGCGCTCGACCGCGCGACGGTGCTCGAGATCATCCGTCTGCTCGCGAAGCGGCTGGACGAGGTGAAGGTCTACGGCGCGGGCGGGTGCCCGACGTGCCGCGATGCCGAGGCGGGCGCGTTCCTCGCCGCGCTCCGGAAGCTCGGGGACGGCGAGTAGCCCGCGAGACGGGCTCCCGGCCGCTGCCTGTGCCCATGGGCGCGCCGCCCGGCACGGACCGGAGGACCGTCTCGGGAAGCGCCGTTTGGCGACCTCGCGCGCTACTCTCGGCGCGATGGCTAAACTCGTTTTGTTAGATGCTCTTAATCCGACGCCGGCTGACGGGAGAGCACCTCAGCGTACTCCTCTGCCGCCTGCCTCGCGCTTTCGAAGGCGCGGTTGTGGACCTTCACATTCATGAAATCAAGGTGAACCTTTAGAGAACCGACAGTCAGCCCCCACACGACGTGGTGCGGATCGGTGACATATCTGTCGAGAGTGTTGATCAGTCTCTCGATCGACCGAGGGTGCCGTGCAGGCTCGTACCGACGGGCGTGAATATCGAGGGCAACCATCGCCATGAATGCAGTAGCGACCCCGATCGAGCGCTTAACTAACACTTCGCCACGGCACGCACCAAGCATCCAGTTGGCCGCTTCGTAGTCGGCATCGCGCTCTTGGTCGATCGTATCGACACGTTCCGTTCCGGCCGAATGGGCAAGACGATAGTGACTCAGCTCGTGATGCAGCAAGAACGCGACCGCGGTAAAGAGCAGCTCGTTTGCAACATGAACCTCAGATCCGTGGTCCGGATTAACGCAGGGCCTATATAGCCCCTCAGGCCATGGCTTATCGACTGAGCGGATGACGGTATCGATCGACCATTTTAGCAGCTTCATGGCGGCATACGTCTGCTTATCTGCCGTAAGATCCAGCTCCTCGCGCTTCGTTACCGTTCTTCCCGCGAGATGGCGCGAGTAGAGAACCCAGTAGGCCAGCGCCGTACACCATAGGTGCTCAAGCATTTTGCGTGACACCGTGATGGTCTTGCCCTTTGGGTCTATCGAACAGCGTGGTGCGCCATCGTTCGAGATGATCAGGGTCAGGTCCTGAACGAGAGCTCGCACCTGCTCGACGCGCTCAGGCGCAACGAGGATGATCGAGCGCGCGACATCCCTCCCGAGCGCCAAGACGGGCGAGACGCCTACCTCTATGTGACACCGCATACGCATACCTGATTATTGGGCGCAGGATCTCGTCCTCGACAAGAGCCACGAGCATCTTACCCACAGGAAGAAGCCGATCGCGCCGCGTCGCTTAAGGTCGAGCGTCATCGGCATCCATTATTTTCCGGACGCGGGCTGCGCGCGCTTCGAGGTGATCCCGCGGCTCTGTGCGAACCGCGGCGAGGATCGGGAGGAACTCCCGCACTACGGCCCTTTCTTGATCTCCTCTTGCATCCGGCGCCACCAAAGCACGACAGGGCTCGTTTCTTCGTACCGGGCAACCGGGCCAAGGACGTGGTCCGCTCTTGCGCGCAGACCTTCGAAACTCGCAGCACGTTCTCTCGCGCGCTTGAGATCGCGTCGCGCTGGCTCAGGAATGAGCCCCAGGTCCTTCAGGTCGTCGAGCTGCGTGCAGTACTGGCGAAGGTTGATGTAGACCTCCTGCGAACAGTCACGCGTCGCCATAAGCACGCCAGCGTCGCTCACGCGGAGCAATCGAAGTTCGACGCCTCTCAGCTCAAGTTCCTTCTCAACGGGCCTGAGCATGGCGTCATATTCCTCGATGACGCTGGGCAGCCTTGTCGCGTAGTCGAGCCCCTCGGAGTCGTAGAGTTCAGAGACCGTCAGGAGTCGCTCCACCAACTCGCAGCAGGTGTGCAACGCCGCCAGTGCTCGCACAGCGACGTCGCTGCGGCGGTCACTGCGCCGCTGATGCTGCCATGTGATCAGCGCAACAACTGCAGCTCCGCCCGCAGCGACTGTTCCGATCGCGGACAGCAGGGCCGCGATCGCAACGAACACCTGAAGCCATGCAGGAACCGCAGCTGAATCCACGCCGTGACGGTAGCACTGGGGACGAACGCGGGCGAGACGAAACAGTAGGAGCGGTCGGCTCCTCGTTCGCGTCAGATCGAGCGCTCCGCGAGGAGGCGCCAACCGGATCGCGAGAGCGGCTCCCTGCGGCCGGACGCGAGCGCCGTGCTGCGCGACGCGATCGAGGCGTGAATCGCCTTCGTCGCGCCGGGCACCTGCGCCTCGTCCCCGAACACGCGAACGAGGCGCACGTCGTCGATCCGTAGTCCTGCCGCCTCGACGGCTCCATGGAGCATCGCGAGCCGGTCGCCCGATAAACCAGTCGCCTTCGCGACCGCCGCTTCGATGACCTCCTTGGCAAGGCGCTCTGCCCCCGCCGCGCGGGCGTCGAGGGCGGGCGCGTCACGTTGGCGGTGTCGACGGCGGCATCCGACGTCTCGGCAGGTCCCCTGACCGGTCGCTTCCTCCGCGGAGTGCGGCGACGCCTCTGGCGGTTCACCGGTCGGGTGCGAGCGCATCGCCTCCGCGACCGCTGCGGCAGCCACTCGAATCACAGAACCACTGAGCTCCGTGAGCGTCTTCATCAGCCAGCCATACACCGCCCAGTCCCGAGCGGGAAGATGAGCAGAGACTCGAGCGCGCATCCGCGCGCCGTCGGCACCGCCTCACGGGCTAATCGCGCAGCGGCCGGGCCTTCGCGCGAACTCGCTCGAGCACGAGCGCTGGAATCCGGATCGCGTTCGAAACGCGGACGTGGGGCATTTCTCCTCGTTTGCAGAGCGCATACACCGTTGCGGGACTGACAGAGAGGGCCTCCGCAGCCTCACGAACGCTGAGAAGCCTCGGCGCGACGCCGGCTTTCCGCCGTTTCCCCTGTAACAAGGGTGTAACAAACTGCCTGCGAAACCCCGTGAACGGCTGTGACGGCTGGGATCCCCACCTTTTGAGATTTCGAGTGGTTGCGAAGGATTGGCAACGGCTGATACGCCCCGGATTGGCCAGAGTTTGGACTACGAACCCGAAGGCCAGAGGTTCACACTTCTAGGGCGCGCCAGAACACGAAGGCCTCACTCGACTTGGCTCTGGTTTAGGGCCCAGGCACTGAGGCCACGCGTGCAGGACCCCACCCGCCCCTCACCGTGCCCTACGCTGGGTCCGCGACCGCGCGATCGACGGCGCCCGGCCCGCGCCGTCCGGCGCAATGCCCTCCTGGATCAGCCTGAGCGCCTCAACCGGCTCCTCGGCGTACTTGAACAGCTCCAGGTCCTCCCGCGCCACGGTGCCATGCCGCACCAGCGCCTCGAAGTCGAGCACCTCCTCCCAGTAGGACCGGCCGAAGAGGATGACCGGGATCCGCCGTTCCAGCTTGCGGGTCTGCGCCAGGGTGAGGATCTCGAACAGCTCGTCCAGCGTGCCGAAGCCGCCGGGGAAGGCCACCAGGGCCCGGGCCAGGTGCGCGAACCACAGCTTCCGCATGAAGAAGTAGTGGAACTCCAGGCTGAGCCGGTGCGTGGAGTAGCGGTTGGGGCGCTGCTCGAAGGGCAGGCTGATGTTCAGCCCGATGGAGAGTCCGCCCGCCTCCGAGGCGCCGCGGTTGGCGGCCTCCATGATACCGGGGCCGCCGCCGGAGCACACCACGTAGCGGTGGGAGCCCGGCTGAAGCGCCTTCGACCAGCGGGTCACCAGCATGGCGAGCTCGCGAGCCGCCTGGTAGTAGCGGCCGAGCGGCCCGTCCGGCCCGAGGCGAGCCGAGCCGAAGAAGACCACCGTGTCCTGGACGCCCGCCTCGCGGAAGCGCTCCAGCGGCTGGAGGTACTCCGCGAGGATGCGGAGCGCGCGGCCGTCGTCCCCGTTCACGAAGGCCGGATCGAGGTAGGCGAGCGGCGGCGAAGGGACTGGGGCGGGCTCGGCGGGCGGGATGGGCGGAGTGGTCGGATCGGTCGGGTCCATCGCGTACCCCCTCACACGCGGGCGAAGTCGATGAAGCCGCGGGCCACGTCGGCCCGGGCCAGCCGCACCCGCACCCGCTGCCCGACCTGGAGCCCGCGTTCGTTCCGCACGACCTTGCCCTCGACCGGCGGCGCTGCGATGCGGACCCAGGTCCCCTTCTCCGAGGCGCCGGTGACGATGGCGTCGAACGTCTGGCCGGTCCGCCCCTGGAGCAGCATGGCCGCCGCCGACTTGCCCACCTGGCGCTCCACCTTGGCGGCCTCGTCCTCCTGCGCGGTGCAGTGCTCGGCCAGCGCGCGCAGCTCGTCGAGCGCGTACGGCGACGGGCGCCCTTCGATGGCCGCCTTGAGCAGCCGCTGGGTGACGATGTCGGGATAGCGTCGGTTGGGTGCCGTGGAGTGGGCGTAGTCGCGCACCGCGAGGCCGAAGTGGCCAGGGGGCGGCTGCCCGGGGACGTGGACGTCGTACTCCCCGGGCCCGATGAGCTTCACCACGGCGAGCGAGAGGTCGGGGAAGCGGAGCGGGTCGGTGCGCTGCTGCTCCGCGAGGAAGGCGTTGAGCGGCCGCGGGTCGGCCTGGGCCGGGAGCGTGAAGCCGTGCTCGGCGGCCAGGGCCACGAGCCGGTCCCAGGACTTCGGCACCTTGACCACCCGCCGCATGGTCGCGAAGCCCTTCGCCTCGAGGAAGCGGGCCACGGCGCCGTTGGCGGCGATCATGAAGTCCTCGATGAGCGCCTTGGCCTGGTCGGTGTCGTCGGCCACGAGGTCCCGCAGCGCGTCGCCGTCGAACACGGCGTGGCTCTGGATGGTCCGGAGCGTCAGCGCGCCCTGATCGCGCCGCACCGCGCGGAGCGCGTCGGCCACCTGGTCCTGGAGCTTCACCTGCTCGGCGACGCCCGGGACCTTCGCCAGGGCGGGCGGCAGCTCCGCCTTCCCGTCGAGCCAGGCGGCCACTGCGCGGTAGGCCAGCTTGCAGCGGTTGCGGACCAGCGCCCGGTAGAAGGCCGCGCCGGTGATCTCGCCCCGGGGCGTCACCGTGAGCTCGCTGACCACCGCGAGCCGATCGACGTCCGGGCCGAGGGAGGTGAGGTCGGCGGAGAACCGCTCGGGCAGCATCGGGTAGACGCGGCCCGCCGCGTACACCGAGGTGGTGTTGGTCTCGGCGTGCCGGTCGACCGGGGAGCCGCGCGGCACCAGCGCGTCGACGTCGGCGATGCCGATGAGGACCTTGACCGCGCCGCCGGGGAGCCGCTCGGCCACCTCGATCTGGTCCAGGTCCATCGAGTCGTCGTTGTCGATCGAGGACCAGAGGAGGCCCCGGAGGTCCCGGACGCCGACGCCGGCGCCGCGGGCTGGCTCGGCGGTGCGCGCCTGCTCCAGCGCGGCTGGCGGGGGCTCCGGCTCGAGGCCGTGGTCGATCATCGCCTGACGGGCGATGAACTGGAGGGTGCCGCGGTTGGAGCGGGGGTCCCGCGCCGGGCTGGAGCGCGGGTCGAGGGCGGGGCCCTGGCGATCGTCCATGGGCGGGAGTGATAACGGCACTTCCGCAACGCACCCATCGAACGGCGCGGAGTACTGACTCGGTAGTGGCGGAGCACGCGAGCGCTGCGCTTCGCGGCGACTTCGAACGACACGCACTCGCCTTCTGGTTCGCCCCAGGGTAGATCGCGGACATGGCCTACGAGGTGGACTTCACGAACGTATCCCCCATCGGGCTCGAGTCGTCACCGGTGGCCGTCGCGCTCGCGGGCTTGCGTGCCAACGAGGCCCGCTACTTCAAGAACAAGTACGACCACGTCTTCGTGGTCGAGCGCGCGGAGAACGCTCAGAAGACGATCGGCTGGGTGCATCGGATTCTGAAGCAGGAGCGCGACCTCGTCATTCAGTCCCGCCCACTCGAGGCGACGGAATTTCAGGTCGAGGGCATCCGCTTCGCGTACGTGTTCTACGAGAGCGGGCTCTCGATCAACGTGATGTACACGCTCGACGACGAGAAGAAGCGCGCCGTCGGCTTCAAGCTCTCCGACGGGATGGAAGTCCCGCCCGAGCTCGCGCCGCGCTTCAAATTCGCGAAGCAGAAGTCGAAGCTCGCTGGCACCATCCGCGGCTCGTTCTTCGTGATCAAAGGCGAGTACTGAGGTCAAGGGCCCACGCCGCGGCGCGCTCCCGGCTCCGCGGAAGATGAAGGGCCGAGCGAGACCGCGCCGCCGCCGCCCAGCCCGGTGGGGACGATGGGATCCTCCTCGGCCGTCTTCCAGGGCGCCTCGGGCCACCAGCGCGCGAGCGCCGGCAGGGCGTCCGGCTCGACGCTCTGGCCGGGTCTCGGGAGGGTCACGCGCAGCTCCGCCCCGCGCGCCGCGGCGAGGACGCGCTCCGCGGGCTCGGTCCACCCGTGGTAGGCGAGGTTGAAGAGCGCCCAGTGCACCGGGAGGAGCACCTTCGCCCGCACGAGCTCCGCCGCTCGCACGGCCTGCTCCGGGCCCAGGTGCCAGTCCGGCCACGACCGGCCGTAGGCGCCCGCCTCGATCATGGCCAGGTCGAAGGGCCCGAGGCGGCGCCCGATGTCGGCGAAGCCGGGGAAGAAGCCGGTGTCGCCCGAGTAGTAGACGCGGTGGCGCGGCCCGACGAGCGCGAAGCCGGCCCAGAGCGTCGCGTTCCGGCCCGAGAGGAGTGACCGACCCGAGGCGTGGCGCGCGGGCGTCGCGACGATCTCGAGATCGCCGAGCCGGGCCGACTCCCACCAGTCGAGCTCCACGATGCGCGCCTCCGGCACGCCCCAGGCCGCGAGGTGGGCGCCCACCCCGAGCGGCACGACGAAGGCCGTGCTCCAGGAGCGCATGGCGCGGATGGTCGGCTCGTCGAGGTGGTCGTAGTGGTCGTGCGAGATGACCACCGCGTCCACCGCCGGCACCTGATCGAGCGGAAGGAGCGGGGCGTAGAAGCGCCTGGGCCCCATCCACGAGACCGGGGAGGCCCGCTCGCCCCAGACCGGGTCCACCAGCACGCGGCGCCCATCCAGCTCGACGAGCAGGGTCGAGTGGCCGAGCCAGGTGACGCGCAGCCCGCCGTGCGGCGCGGTGAGGAAGCGCTTCGGGTCCAGCGCCTCCACGGGGACGGGTCCCTTCGGCGTGCGGTGGGCGCTCCCGCGGAAGGTGATGTCGCGCAGCGCGCCCCACAGGTCGTCGTGGAGCGGCTGTGGGTTCTCGAACCGACCCCCCTTCCACTGCGGCGAGTGCTCCATCCGGGCGCGCCGCGCGCCCTCCGGGCTGGCGCCGAAGGCGGCGCCGCGGTCGACGGCGTATCCTGCGACACAGAGTGACATGAGGGCTCCCAACCAGCACCGGGTCGACTTCCAGCCCCGCGGCGCGCGGCGGGGGTTCACGGCCGGCTCGGTCACGCCGCGGCCGGCGCGAGCTCGAACGCCACGCCCGTGAGCTTCTCGCTCTCGCCCCAGAGCCACGCCGCAGTCGCCCGGTCCTGCGCGGCCGCCGAGATGCGCGCCGGGGCGGGCGGGCCGCGCAGCTCGAAGAGGCCGCGCGGGCCCCAGTAGCTGCCGCTCGCGGCCGCGGGATCGGTCGCGGCCCGGAGCGTCGGGAGCGCGCCGTCCGGCGGCTTCATGCCGAAGATCGGGTTGAACAGGCGCGCGACGGGCGAGGTGCGCTGCAGGTCGGTGGCCGTGTAGCCGGGGTGGGCGGAGGTGACGCGCACCTGGGACCCGGCCGCCGACAGCCGCCGGTGCAGCTCGAGCGCGAAGAGCTGGTTCGCGAGCTTGCTCTGGCCGTAGGCGGCCCACGGCCGGTACGGGCGGCGCTCCCAGTTCAGGTCGTCCCGGTCGATCCGGCCGAAGTTCTGGGCGGTGCTCGAGACCACGACGATCCGCGCGCCGGCCGTGCGCAGCACGAGCGGCAGCAGGCG
Source organism: Anaeromyxobacter diazotrophicus (assembly GCF_013340205.1). Classification (NCBI taxonomy): domain Bacteria; kingdom Pseudomonadati; phylum Myxococcota; class Myxococcia; order Myxococcales; family Anaeromyxobacteraceae; genus Anaeromyxobacter; species Anaeromyxobacter diazotrophicus. Next base: position 167,697 of record NZ_BJTG01000003.1, on the reverse strand, counting down.
CGCCACCAGCGCGAAGTGGCCGAGGTGGTTCGTGCCGAGCTGCAGCTCGAACCCCTGCTTCGTGCGCCCGAAGGGCGGCACCATGACGCCCGCGTTCGCGACGAGGAGGTCGAGGCGCTCGTGCGAGGCGGCGAAGCTCGCCGCGAACGCCGCCACCGAGTCGAGATCCGACAGGTCGAGGGCGGCGAGCGTCGCGCTGCCGCGGGGGCGTGCGGACTGGACGCGCTCGACCGCGGCCCTCCCCTTCTCGAGGTTGCGGCAGGCGAGCACCACGTCCGCGCCCTTCAGCGCGAGCATGCGGGCGGTCTCGAGCCCGATGCCGGCGTTCGCGCCGGTGACGAGCGCCGTGCGGCCGGACTGATCGGGGATGTCGGCGAAGCTCCAGGGTTCCATGATCTCACCTCCGTTTGTTGCGTGAGCACGCGCTCATGAGTTACGCACAAAACTCACCGCCGCACGGCGTTCCAGAGGATCTCGAACCCCTCGCGGCGGTACCTCGCGGCCCCGGCCGGATCGGCCGCCATCATCTGCAGCGTGGCCGTCACCATGGCCGCGAAGATCTGGTGGAGGAACGGCAGCGAGAGGTCGCGCAGCGTCCCGTCCTCCACCGCCCGCTGCACGGCGTCGTCGAGCTCGCGGAACGGCTCGGCGCCCTGCGCGCGCGACGCGGCGTCGAGGCGATTCGAGAGGAGCAGCCGGTCCAGCGCCTTCAGCTTCTCCGGGGACGCGGCGCACCAGGCGACGTGGCGATCCCACAGGTGCTTCAGCTTCTTCGCGATCGAGCCGTCGCGCGGAAAGCCCTGCATGAGCACCTGCGCCAGCTCGGCCTTGAGCTCGAGGTAGAGCGCGTTGACGAGGCCGTCCTTGGATCTGAAGTAGGTGAAGAGCGAGCCCTCGGCGACGCCCGCCGCCTTCGAGATGGCCGCCGTCGGCGTCGCGTCGATCCCGTTCTCCGAGAAGAGGTCGATCGCTGCCGCGAGGAGGGCGCTTCGCTTTTCGTCGCTGAGCGGGCGGGCCATGAGCGTGGAGAGGTGCGTGAGTACGTACTCAACTATAAGCGGGCGCCCCGGGCGGCGCAAGTTCGCCGGACCGCCTGCGCCCGCACCTTGAACTCCGCCTGCCCGGCGGGATCATGTCGCCACGCGTCCCGCGACACCGGGTGCCCGTCCGACTTGCTACGCTCCGCGCATGAGCCTCGAGCACTCGCTCACCGCCATCATGCAGCGGCTCGCCGACTGGTCCGGCTTTCCGAAGTACCAGCTCGAGCGGCGCATCGACATCTTCCTCACGCCGTTCCTCGAGGCGTTCGTGGGGGCCCAGCTCGGCGGGACGGCGAAGCTCCTCGCGCCCGAGTTCCCCCTCCTCGCCTCGCTGCGGCCTTCGAAGAAGTGCCAGGTCCCGGTCCAGCCGGCGCTCCCCGAGGAGAAGCGCAGGGCGCTCACGGTCAACGTGGACTACCTGCTTCGCCTCGACCGGGCCACCGGAGGGCCGGCGTGGGTGTTCCTCGAGCTCAAGACCGACGCGAGGTCGTTCGACGGGGACCAGGCGGCGCTGTACCTGGTCGCTCGCGAGCGGGGCATGGGCCGCCTGCTGGAGGACCTCCAGTACGTCAGCTCGCGTCCCTCGGCGCCGAAGGCCAAGTACGCGACCCTGAAGGCGAGCCTGCCGGCGCCGGACCAGGCGTCGCCGCCCATCCTCGTCGCGTACCTCGGCCCCAGCTCGCTGGCCGCGAGCGCGATGCGCTGGAAGGACGAGGCGGGGCGCGCCCTCGACCACTTCCTCACGCTCTCCGGCTTCGCCGCGATGCCGGAGGCGCGCGTCGATCCGGCCGACCGCGAGCTCTGGCCGCTCGTGGCGAAGCTGCTCCGCTCGATCGACCGTGGTGAGGTCGAGGCGGGGCGCACGTGACGCAGCGCGGCCCCACCCCGCTCTCGAAGTCGCGCTTCTGCTACGGCCTCCAGTGCCTGAAGCAGCTCTGGTGGCGCGTCCACGAGCCGAAGGCGCCGGAGCTCGCCGCGCCGCCGTCGCTCCAGGCGGTCTTCGATCGCGGGCACCGCGTGGGCGAGCTCGCTCAGGCCGAGTTCCCGGGCGGCGTGCTCATCGGCGGCGAGTACTTCGAGACCGCGAAGAAGGTGGCCGACACCGCGGCGGCGCTCGGCGCGGGCGCGCGCGCCATCTACGAGGCGAGCTTCAGCGCGGACGGCGTCTTCGTCGCGGTGGACGTGCTCGAGCGCCGGCGCGGGGGCCACGCGCTCGTCGAGGTGAAGTCCACCCTCGACGTGAAGGAGCAGTTCATCCCCGACGTGGCCATCCAGCTCCACGTCCTGCGCGCGGCCGGCCTCGCCGTGCACCGCGCGGAGGTGATGCACCTCGACCGCGGCTGCCGGCACCCGGGTCTCTCCAACCTCTTCGTGCGCGAGGACGTCACCGCCGCGGCGGAGGCGTTCCTGCCGGAGATCCCGGAGCACCTGCGCCGGATGACGCGCGCGCTCGACGGGCCGTTGCCGGACGTCGCCCCCGGCCCGAGCTGCGGCGAGCCCTACGAGTGCCCGTTCCTGGCGCGGTGCTGGACCGAGCTGCCCGAGCACCACGTCTCGACGCTCTACAAGGGCGGCAAGCGCGCCGAGGCGCTGCTCGCAGCGGGCGTCGAGCTCATCCGCGACATCCCGGACGGCGCCGAGCTGCCGGCGATCGCCGCGCGGCAGGTGCGCGCGGTGAAGTCGGGGCGGACGGTCGTCGGGCCCGGGCTGGCCGACGCGCTCGCGGCGCTCGAAGCACGTGCCGGCGCGGCGGAAGGCGCTCCTGCGCATCGCGGGGCGCCTCGTCGATCTCCTGCCCATCGTCCGCGACCACGTCTACCACCCGAAGTTTGGTGGCAGCTTCAGCATGAAGGCCGTCGCTCCTGCGCTCGTGCCGGGCCTCAGCTACGACGGGCTCGCCATCGGCGAAGGCGGCACCGCCTCGGCGGTGCTCGAAGGCCTGCTGCTCGGCGGGCCGAAGGCCGCCTCGGGCGCGGAGCTGGCGCGGCTGCGGGAGCAGCTCCTGGCCTACTGCGCCCAGGACACGCTCGCCATGGTCGAGGTGGTGGACGGGCTGCGGCGGCTCGCGTGACCACCGGCTCGACCGCGTCGTCGCTGTGGCGGTCGGGACGTGATGGCGCGCGTCACTCCTCGGAGCGCGGGGCCGGCCGCACACTCGCTCCAGTGCGCCGTCGTCCCGCTGGAGAACGTCCCGCTACTCCCCGAAGAGCGACCGCGCGACCGCATCGTACACGTCGAGATCGGTGCGCCCGAAGCAGCAGAAGACGATCCGCTGGAGATCCGGGTGCGCCGCCAGCCCACGCTGCGCCTCGGTCAGTGCGATGCCGGTGGCTCGCTCGAGCGGGAACCGAAAGGCTCCGGTGGAGATGGCAGGGAAAGCGATCGAGCGGAGGCGCAGCCCCGATGCGACCCTGAGGCTCTCGCGGTAGCAGCGCGCCAGCACCTCGTCCTCCCCCTGGTGGCCTCCGTGCCACACGGGACCTACCGTGTGGATGACGTACCGAGCCGGCAGCGCGTATCCGCCGGTCGCTTTCGCTTCGCCAGGGCGCGCACCGCCCAGCCCACGACACTCGTCGAGCAACCCCGGGCCTGCGGCCTCGTGGATCGCGCCGTCCACGCCGCCCCCGCCCAGCAGGCTGGCGTTGGCCGCGTTCACGATGGCGTCCACCTCGAGCTGCGTGATGTCGCCGAGCCAGGTCTCGATCCGTGCGCGGGCGTAGGTCGCCATGGGGCGTTCGTATCGGGACTGGGAGACCGTCGCCACCATGGACCGGCGGCTCCACCGCGGCTTCCGCCGCGCCGGGCGGTCACTTGTTGCGGCCGAGGATCCAGGCGAACGACCGTCCGGAGCGCATCTACCGCCGCGCGGATGTGCCCCGCCAGATCGCGCGGCTCCCGGTCGTTGACCCAGCGCTCGAAGCCGATCTAGCTACAGGAACTCGCAGAGGTAAGCGGCGGGCACCGAGGCCTTCACGTCGAACCCGCTCTTCGCGGGGACCTCGAACGTCGTGCCGGCCGGGAACGCGCGCCAGGCGCTCTCCCCGGGCAGCTTCGCCCAGAGCTCGCCCGAGACGACCGTCATCCGCTCCGCCGCCTCCGTGCCGAAGTGGAACTCCCCGGCGTCGACGACGCCTACGGTCGCGCGGCGCCCGTTCCGCTCGAAGCCGACGCTCTGGACCTTCCCCTCGAAGTACGTCTTGTGCGCGAGCATGACCACATCGAAGCACGCGGGGGCGCGGCGCGTCAAAAGGGCGCGCTCCGCCGCCAGTCCGCGAGGCGCGCTAGAGTCGCCGGATGAGCCGCGTCAGCGTCCTCCTCGTCGCGCTGCTGCTCGCCGCCTGCGGCGGGACGCCGGGCGCCACCGGCGGCAGTCACCTCCCGCCCGCGCACAGCCCCAGCATCAGCGGCGCCTGCCCGATCTTCCCGGCGGACAACGCCTGGAACACGGACATCTCCGCGGCGCCGCTCGACCCGCGCTCCGGCGCCTGGGTCGCGTCCGTCGGCAGCGCCGCCGCGTTCCACCCCGACTTCGGCTCGGTGTACGGCATCCCGTACGCCGCGGCCGACGCGTCCACCCCGAGGTTTCCGGTCACCTTCGACTACGCCGGCGAGAGCGACCCCGGCCCCTACCCCATCCCTCCCGACGTGCCGGTCGAGCAGGGGAGCGACGCGCACGTGATCGTCGTCGACACCGCCAGCTGCACGCTCTACGAGCTCTTCGCCGCGCAGCCCGGGGCCTCGGCCTGGCACGCCGGATCGGGCGCGATCTTCGACCTGCGCTCGAACGCGCTGCGCCCGGCCGGCTGGACCAGCGCCGACGCCGCGGGCCTCCCCATCTTCCCGGGGCTGGCCCGGTACGAGGAGGCCGCCGCCGGCGAGATCCGCCACGCCCTGCGCTTCACCGCGGCTCGCACGCAGATGGGCTACGTGGACCCGGCGCGCCACGCCGCCTCGAACGTCACCGACCCGAACGTCCCGCCCATGGGCGCGCGCGCCAGGCTCAAGGCGACGGTGGACCTCTCGGCGATGATGCCGCAGGCGCGGGTGGTGGCCCGCGCCCTCCAGCGCTACGGGATGATCCTGGCGGACAACGGCTCCAGCTGGTACGTGACCGGCGCACCGGACACGCGCTGGGACGACGGCGACCTCGACGCGCTGAAGAAGCTGCGCGGCAGCGACTTCGAATTCGTGCTGGCCGGGCCGGTGACCACGCCGTAGCGAAGCCGCGCGCCGCCGGTCTTCCAGGCCGCGCTCGTCATGACCCACGACCGCTTCGATCCGGTGCCCTTCCGCCCGGCAGCTCCTCCGCTGCGGCCGCCTTGCGCTTCTCGCGCGCGACCGCGGCCCTCGCGACCAGCTCCTCGATCAGCTCGTTCCACCGGCCCAGCTGCTCGACGGTGACGTTCGACTCGAGCCACGCGCAGAACGGCGCCTTCCCCTCCTTCGAGAGCCCGATGTGGGCGCGCCTCTTGCCGCGCTGGTACTCGACCATCCATTGAGGGTTCACCTTCAGGAACCCCTGCACCAAGGATTCCGGGAACAGGTCCTCCGCCTCGACCGGGACGCCGTCTTCACCGACGGTCTCCGAATACAGAAGCACCTGGCCCCCCTGGAACTTTGCCGTCTTGAGCTTCTCGACCAGGATCGCCTTGGCGCTCTTGCCTGCCTCGTCCGCGTCGAGCAGCGCGAACACTCGCTCACGGCCGATGAGATCCCCGAGCAACAACGCCTTGAGCGCCGCGTCGCTCGCTCCCGCGCACGCGACGACGGAGATGCCATGGAGCGGCTTGCCCAGCTTCCGCGCTGCGAGCTCGACGTAGGCCCTGTCGGATTCGCCTTCGACGACCAGGGCCTGGGAATCGGCGGGGATCGACCCGGCGAGATCGAGCAGGCTCGGCAGTGGCGACTCCATGAGGAGGCGCCGGGCTCGGTCGGCGAGCTGGTCCGGAGAACCGGCCTGGATCCGAGTCTGCCCAGCGTCGGTCTTGCTGACCGAGAACACGCGTGACTTCGCATCGGCCGCGAAGATGAAGGGCGAGTGCGTCGTCACCAGGAGCGTGACGTCAGGGCGCTTCGTGAACTGTTCCAGCGCCCGACCGAGCGCCCGGTGCCTGCCGGGGTGCAGGAAGCTCTCCGGCTCCTCGATCGCGAAGACGACAGCTCGCCTCGAGGCCTCGGCAATGAGGGACATGAGCGTGAGCAGGACCGCGCCTCGGACGCCGGTGCCCTTTTGCTCGAGCGCGGTCTTCGCGGCGTCGGTCAACTCGTAGCTCGACCCGACGATTGCCTCGTCCACCGTGCCGACGGCCGGGACGAGCTCGACGGCCTTCAGATCGGGGATGTAGCGCGCGACCCTCTCCCTGATGTCCTCCGCGAGCGGCTTCAGGACTCCGTCGGAGAGCTCGGCCCGGAACTCCTTCTGCTTCACCTCGGCCTTCGCGAGCGCCGAGGCGAACTTCTCCTTGAGCACGCTGCCCAGGATCTCCCGGAAGCCCCGCTTCATCATGCTCTCGAGGCTCTCCCCGCTTCTGACGTCCACGAACTGGACGACTCGATGAAACTGGGCGAGCAGCTGGTCGAGCTTGTCGCCGCGCTTCGCCTTGGCTCCCGCGCCCTTCGCCAGGATCTTCTCGGCGCGAGCGCCCGCGGCGCTGAACTGAACGTGGTGGACGAGCCGGCCCTCCTCGGCGAACGTCGGCCCGGCGCCGACCGCCCGCTCGTAGACGTGCGCCATCCGCGCGAGCGTGCCCACGAGGTCGCCGCTCGACAGGGCCTCCTGGCCCATGTCGAAGTCGAGGACGATGCTGCAATTCGACCCGACCTCGTGGTCAGGCCGGTCCTTCGCCTCGTCGAACCGAGGGGGATCCGTCGCGAGGGCGAGCTCGAGGGCCCGGAACACGTTGGACTTCCCGGCGTTGTTCGGTCCGGCGAAGTAGTTGCCCGCGTCCGCGAGGGCGACATCGACGGCGTACTCGCTGCCGTCGCTCCAGAGGGACCTGAAGTTGCGGATCCGGACACGGCTCAATCTCACGGCACCCTCGACTGCCAGTACGTGATCATGGGGGGTCTTCCTTCGAAGGTTGGAATGGGCGCGAGACGTGCAAGAACGGCCCGGCGCCCGGTGGGCGCCGGGCCACCCGCCACGGATGCACGCCATGGGCCAGGCTGGCTTCCGCCCGATCGGTCCACTCCGAGCTGGGGAGCCTTCGTGACGAAACGCACCACCCACAACCGCCAGGAGAACCGCCCTGCGAAGACGCGGACGCCGCTCGCGCTCGTGCTCTCGCTCGTGCTCCTGTCCCCGGCGATCCCTCGCGCCGACGAGCTCTCCGTAGACCTCCGGGCGACGGGGGCCGTGACCGGCAGCGCCACGGCCCTCTTCATCGGGCTCGAGCTGGCCGGAAGCACGCTGACCCCAGCGACCTGCCGCTGGTGCGATCCACCCGGCTTCGATCGGAATGCCAGGCTCCACCTTCGCTGGGGCGACCCGTCGCGCGCGGCCACCCTCTCGGACGTGCTGCTCGTCGGCATCCCCTCGTCGCTCATCGCGGTGGACTACTTCGTCCTGGCGGATCGCGACGCCCGCCGCTTCGGCGAGGACGTGCTGGTCGGCCTCGAGGCCATCGCGGTGACCGCCGTCGCCACGGATGGGATCAAGTACGGGGTGGCCCGGCGACGTCCGAATGCGTGGGCGTCCGGCGTCCGGAAGTCCTTCGGGGACGACAACTCGTACCTGTCAGGCCACGCCTCCGGCACCTTCGCGGCCGCCGCGGCGTTCGGGACGGTGGCGATGCTGCGCGACTATCCGGGCTGGCCGCTCATCTACGCCGTGGGTCTCACCGGCGCGGCTACCGTCTCCTACCTGCGCGTGGCCGCCGACCGTCACTGGCTCACCGACGTCCTCAGTGGCGCTGCGCTGGGGGCCGGCATCGGCCTGGGCGTCCCCCTCCTCCTCCACCGCAAGGCGCACGAGCCGGACGGGCGCTCCGCGACGATCATCGTGACGCCGGTTCCCCTGGGGGTGGCGGGCACGTTCTGACGGAGTCGCGGCGCCTGCCACATGCAGCCGTGGCGGCGCCTGTTGGATTCTCGACAGGCTGTCGCCGGTTTCGCGGCCACGGGCGCCGTCGGATGGCTCGGTCCCCGCGAGATCTCGGCGTCGTCGCTCGCCTGGCTCGAGTGCCATGCGGCTGGCCCATTCAGTGCAATGCAGCTGGATTCGGGCTCTGAAGGAGGCTCATGGCCAAGCCACACAACCACGTCGCGCGCGCCGCTCGCGAGCACGTCTTCGCGCTGTTCCGGGCCGCGGCCGAGCGCGACATCCTCGAGTACCATCACTTCGCGCGGACCCGCGAGATCGTCGACGCGTCCAAGGAGATCGCGAAGGGCAGCCACCTCGCCGACGAGGCCCGCCAGGTCGCGGTCCTGTGCGCCTGGTTCGAGGACGCCTGCTACGCGATGGGCAGCGACGATCACGCGAAGAGCCTCGAGCTGTGTCTCCAGTTCCTGGAGCAGCAGCAGGCACATCACCCCTCGCGCGAGCAGGTTGCCGCCTGCTTCGGCGGCCCCGACGGCGTCGAGCGGCCGGCGCCGGCCGACGGAGCGCCCGTCGACGCCGTGACGCCCACGGACGTCCTGCACGACGCGCGGCTCGCCGTCCTCGCGGCGAGTGACTACGTCGAGCGCATCGAGCTCCTGCGCTTCGAGCTCAATCGCCGCTCGGGGAAGACGTTCTCCGACGTCGAGTGGACCCAGCACTGCATCGCCTTCTTCGGCGCCCATCCCTATCGCACGCGCTTCGCCCAGCTCACCTGGGGTCCGGGCCGCGCCGTCAACCTGGCGCGCCTGCAGCGGCAGCTCAGGAAGCAGCTCCGGAACGTCGAGCGCGAGCGCGCCGACGGCGAGAGCGACGTCGCGAAGCGCATCGGCAAGAGCGCCGAGACGCTGTACTACCAGGTCACGCGCATCCAGCTGGGGCTCATCGGGCTCGCGGATCACCGGACGAGCACGATGATCCACGTCAACGCGATCATGATCTCGGTCGTGCTGGCGCTGCTGGGGCGCCGGATCCACGCCGATCGCGATCTGCTGGTCCCCGCCGCCTTTCTGCTGCTGGTGAACCTGGTGGTCGTGCTCCTCTCGGTCAACTCGATGCGCGCCGCGAAGGAGAAGCTCCCCGCCGCGGAGGCGCGCCTGCGCGACTCGAACCTGATCTCGTTCTTCAACGAGACGCCCAGCTCGCTCCCCGACTACACCGCGCGGATGGGCGCGCTGCTCGCGGATCCGCCCCAGTTCCAGCGCAGCGTCATCGAGCACCTCTACTTCGCGCGGAAGATCATCAACGCGCGCGGGCAGACGCTGCGGCTCACGTACCACGTCTTCATCTACGGCATCACGCTGGCGGTCGTCGGCTTCCTCATCGTGCTGGCCCGGCGATGAGGACCGCGCGCGCCCTCGCAGCCGCCGTCGCGCTCTGGTCGGCGAGCCCGGCGGGCGCGGCGCCGGCGGATCCCGTGCCGCCCTCGCGCGCCTGGGTGAAGATCTCGGCGGCCGAGCTCGCCGCCGGGTACGACACCCTGTGGGCGGTGAGCGACGTCCACGGCCGGCTGAAGGAGCTCGGGGCCCTGCTCGTGGCGTCGCGCCTCGCGATCCGCCGAGGGCCGACGGTCGCCTGGAACGCCCAGCGCGGCCGCATGCTCCTGGTCGTGGCGGGGGATCTCGTCGACGGCGGACCGGACAGCGTCGGGGTCGTGCTCCTGCTCGAGCGGTTGCAGCGCGAGGCGGCGGACGCGGGCAGCCGCGTCGTCGCGCTCATGGGCAATCACGAGGCCAAGCTCCTCGCGCATCCGCGGTCGGCGACGCCGGAGCTCATGGCGAGCGCCGCGCTCCACCGCGCGGAGCTCGGGCTCCCGCAGCGGTTCGCGCCGCGGGCCCTCCAGGCGACGCCGTTCGGCGAGTACCTGCGAGCCCTGCCCATCGCTGCGTTCGTCGGCAGCTGGCTCTTCGCCCACGCGGGCTACATCGACGACGACGACGGGCCGGGCGCGCGCGCGGCGCTCGCCCACCTGGACGAGACGATCCACAGGCGGGATCGCGACGCCTTCGCGGAGCTCCTCGACCCCCGATCGATCCTCGAGTACCACGGCTGGTGGCGAAGCAAGCGGCGCCTCGCGCGGATGAGGCGTCAGCTGCGCGAGCTCGGGCTCAACGGCGTCGTCTTCGGCCACGATCCCGACGCGCTCGGCGCGGCGGGGGCGATCGCGATGAACCGCGACGCGTGGCTCATCAAGCTCGACACCGGGCTCAAGCTGAGGGCGACACGGGGGATGCTCCTCCGCTGCGACGTGCGCGACATCCTGAGCGAGGACGGCCTCGCGATGGCGCGCGGCGGCGCGCCCGCCTGCCGCGCCGAGACCCCGGACGGCGCCACGCGAGCCCTCGAGCTGCGCTAGTCGGGAAGGAGTGGTCATCGTGCTCATCCGTTCCATGGCCGTGTCGGCATCGATCATCGCGGCGACGTGCTCTCCGGCAGCGGCGGCCGACCAGGGACCGTCGGAGCCCGTCGTCGTCACGCCAGGCCCGGAGTACCGCGCGAGCTGGCCGTTCCGGCTCCTCTTCGGCGGACCGTGGAGAGACGACTGGACGACGCCGCTCCGGGTGCCCAAGCTCGACCTCTCGACGTTCGACGGCGGCCTCAGCCCCGTGCGCACGGGAGGTGGCCAGCAGACGTCGAGCCTCCACCTGAAGAGCGCGAACGGCCACGCGTGGTCCTTCCGCTCCGTGGACAAGGATCCGCGCCGGGCGATGGACGAGGAGACGCGCAAATCTCAGCTCGCCGAGGTCATGCGCGACCTCACGAGCACCGCGCATCCCACGGCGTCGCTGGTGGTCGCTCCGCTGCTCGAGGCCGCCGGCGTCCTGCACGCGACCCCCGAGCTGTTCGTCATGCCGGACGATCCGCGCCTGGGGACGTTCCGGGGCGAGTTCGCGGGCATGCTCGGCGCGATCGAGCAGCGCCCGGGCCGCGGCTTCGCCGGGGCCGAGAAGGCGCTGCACACGTACGAGCTGTTCGCGCGCCTCGACACCCGGACCGACGAGCGGCTCGACGCGCGCGCGTACCTGCGCGCGCGGCTCATGGACGTCTTCATCGGCGACTGGGACCGGCACGCCAGCCAGTGGCGCTGGCTGCGCTTCGAGGAGGGCGGCCGCCGCGTGTGGCGGCCCGTGCCCCTCGATCGCGATCAGGCGTTCGCCCGGTTCGGCGGCGCCTTCCCGTCGATCGCCGAGTACTACATCAAGCAGTTCGCGAGCTTCGGGGACGAGTACCCCGCGATCGACAAGCTGACGTTCTCCGGGCGCTACACCGATCGGCGCTTCCTGGTCCCGCTCGAGGAGGCCGACTGGCGCGACGTCACCTCGGACGTGGTCGCGCGTCTCACGGACGAGGCGATCTCCGGCGCGGTCCGCCACCTCCCGCCGGAGCTGTACGCGCGGGACGGCGCCACGCTCGAGCGGGCGTTGCGCGCGCGGCGCGAGGCGCTCCCCGCCGCCTCGCACGCCTTCTACCGGCTGCTCGCCGAGGACGTGGACGTGTACGGGACGGTGCAGGCCGACGTGGCCACGATCCGCCGGTCGCGCGACGGCGGCGTCGACCTCTCGCTCTGCCTGCGCGACCCCGCGACGGGCGAGCCGCTCGGACCGCCCTATTTCCGCCGCTCGTTCCGCCCCGGCGAGACCTCGGAGATCCGCCTCTACCTGCTCGGCGGCGCGGACGCGGTGGTCGAGGCGGGCGAGAGGAACGACGCGATCCTCGTCCGCGTCGTGCGCGACGACCCTGGCGCCGCCGCGCTCGCGAAGGCCTCGATCGAGCGCGGGACGGGCGCGGCCGCTCCGCCGTCCGAGGAAGCCGGCGACTCGGCGCCCGCCGTGCCGGACGAGCTGCACCTCCGGTACGAGCGCTTCCGCGACTGGGGCACCGACCACCTCGTGTTCCCGCAGCTCTCGTACGACGGGACGCGCGGGCTCTTCGCCGGCGCGCGCCTGCAGCGCACGCACTTCGGCTTCGGCCGCGAGCCGTTCGCGGACCAGATGACCTTCGCCGCCGCGTGGTCGACGGGCCTCGGCGAGCCGCGCCTCGAGTACCAGCTCGACCTGCGGACGCAGTCGCCGTTCGGCGTGCTCGCGTACGTCGGATACTCCGGCGTGGACTTCGCGAACTTCTACGGCTTCGGGAACGCGACCCAGCGTGACTCCGCCCTCGCGTCGCACGATTTCTACCGGGTCGACCAGCACCGCCTCGTCGTGCGCCCGCTCGTCACGGCGAGCCTCCTCGGGCCGCTGCGCGCGCGGGCGGGGTTCGGGTTCGAGCACTTCTCGAACACCGCCAGGAGCGCGCTCGGGCCCGCGACGGGCGCCTACGGCTCCGGCGACATGACGCTCGGCAGCGTGGAGGTGGGCGCCGGTCTCGACACGCGCACCGGCGCGTTGACGCGCAAGCGCGGCGTCCACGCCGACGTCAGCGCCCGCTACTACCCGCCCTGGCTCGACAACGCCGCCGGGTTCACGAAGGCGCGCGCCGAGGCGGGGGCGATGTTCGGCTCCCCCGTCCTCTCGAGCGCGCTCCTCAGCGTCCGCGCGGCCGGAGAGAAGGTGTGGGGGCGTCATCCGTACTTCGAGGCGGCGTCGATCGGGGGCGCGGGGCTGCCTTCGCCGCTCGACCTGGCCGGCGGCTCGACCGGTAACCTGCTGCGCGGCTACGCGCTGAACAGGTACGCGGGCGACGCCTCCATCGTCGCCAACGCCGACCTGCGCATCCCGCTCGGCTGGTACTCGGCCATCGTGCCGCTCAGGTACGGCCTCCTCGCGCTCGGGGACGTCGGCCGCGTGTTCGTGTCCGGCGAGACCTCGCGCAAGTGGCACCCAGCCGCGGGCGGCGGCGCCTGGCTCGCCCTGCACGCCGGAGCGTCGGGCATGCAGCTCGACACGACGATGAGCTTCACCGTCGTCCGCTCGGACGAGGGGACCGGGTTCTACCTCTCGAGCGTGTTCGGGTTCTGAGCATCGCCCGCCCGCGAGCTTCGCGCCGGGGCGGGCGACACGTCCACGGATGGCTCGCTCAGTACTTCTCCGGCACGAGCCTGAACGGGTGCGTCGGCTCGCGGTAGCCGCCCGGCTCCTGCCGCTTCGGCAGCTTCACCGTCCCCGGCCGCGTGACGTCCTGGTACGGGATCAGCGAGAGCAGGTGGCGGATGCAGTTGAGCCGCGCGCGGCGCTTGTCGTCCGAGCGCACCACCCACCACGGGGCGAACTCCGTGTCCGTCGCCGCGAACATCTCGTCGCGCGCCCGCGAGTAGTCGTACCACCGGCTGTACGACAGGAGGTCCATGGGCGAGAGCTTCCAGAGCTTCCGGCCGTCGTCGATCCGCTCCTGGAGCCGCCGGGTCTGCTCCTCCTCGCTCACCTCGAGCCAGTACTTCACGAGGAGGATCCCGGAGTCCACCATCGCCTTCTCGAAGGCGGGCGCCATCTCGAGAAAGTGCCGTACCTCCTTGTCGGTGCAGAACCCCATCACCCGCTCGACGCCGGCGCGGTTGTACCAGCTGCGATCGAAGATCACGATCTCGCCCGCCGCGGGGAAGTGGGCGACGTAGCGCTGCGCGTGCATCTGCGACTTCTCGCGGTCGGTCGGGGCGGGTAGCGCGACCACCCGGAACACGCGCGGCGAGACGCGCTCGGTGATGGCCTTGATCACCCCGCCCTTGCCCGCGCCGTCGCGCCCCTCGAAGACGACGCAGACCTTGAGCCCCTCCTGCTTCACCCACTCCTGGAGCTTCACGAGCTCGACGTGGAGCTGCCGGAGCTCGTTCGCGTACTCCTTCGCCCTCAGCCGGCCGGGCCCGGCCTCGTCGTGCTCCTCGGCAGCGCCGCTCCTCGTCATCCGTACACCTCCGTTCGCGCGGGCCGGACGCATGCAGGGTGCGCGCCAGGGACCGCGCCACGCGGGAATGACGGCGCTGTGCGGACTTCCGACCCCGCAGCGCCGGCACGGCCGCGCCCTCGTCCACCGGGCACGTGCCGGATCGAGCGACACCTGCCGGGCCTACGACGTGCGAAAGCCCAGCGTGCGGGCAAGCGACTCGGCACCAATGCGAGCGATCCGGCGTCCGCCGCGGATTGGCACCGTTTTCGCTTGAGTGCCAAGCGAGGGTTCACACGAGGCAGCACGTGAGTCCTCGGGGCGGGGGCGCGCCCGCAATTCCCCCCGCAGCGTCAGCGCGCCCTCGCCCCATTCCTGGAGGGCTGGTATGTCCCGCGTACTGCTCGTGGATGACGACCCGACGATCCTGCGCCTGCTCGCGAAGATAGTCTCCAGCCGCGGGTGGGAGGCGCTCCTCGCACGCTCCGGCCCGGAAGCGCTGTCGCGGATGGACCGCGCCGACGTGGTCGTGACCGACTTCTCCATGCCTGGCATGGATGGCCTCGAGCTGCTGGGCGCGATCCGTGAGCGCGACGACGCGCTGCCGGTCATCCTGGTGACGGGGCACTGCTCGGAGCGCCTCTTCGAGCTCGCCACGAACGCAGGCGCCTACCGGTGCCTCGCGAAGCCCTTCGAGCTGGCGCAGCTGACCGACGCGATCGCCTGCGCGTTCGCCGCAGCGCGGAGCGGGCGTCGCAGCTGGCCTGCGCGCGAGGTCCCAGGCGAGCCGCCGCGCGGACGCGCGGCGGGTACCCGCTGATCGCTGGGCGCGAGGGGCCTCGGTGAGGTCGACCACCTGACGGGAGGGCTGGATGTAACCGAGCCCCGCGGCGGGCGATCAGCGTGCCGCGGCGCGGTGGTACTCGTCGATCACGTGCGCGGCGTCGAACCCCTCCTCCTTCGAGGTCCAGATCACCTGGTGCTCGGCGTGCGAGAGCATCTCGCCCGTGCCCCGCAGCCGCCCGAGGCTCCGCTGCAGGTGATCCAGGAGCACCTTGGACTCGGGGTGCTTCCTGGACAGCTCGGCGCGCAGCAGCTCGATGACCTGCAGCGGTGAGTTGGTGAGGTCGCGGTAGGCCAGCGACACCCTGGCGAACCGCTCCAGGCCCTCCCGCTGCGCCGACGCGCGCATCATCTCTCGCTCCATCCGCAGGGCCCGCACGCGGTGAACGAGGATCCCGGTGGCGATCAGCGGGTAGATCACCGTGGTCCAGGGCGCCTCGATGGGCAGCTCCGCCCGCATCTGCGCGGGCATCAGGGCATACAGCACCACCGGCATGACCGCGCAGATCCCCACCAGCGCGTAGGCCACCGCCGGGCGGAAGGGCACCACCGTCGCGACCACCAGCGCCACGATCTTGAACCCCTCGAACGGCGCGAACCGCACCGAGGAGAGCGCGCTGTTCCAGTCCGCGTGGACCTGCGCCACCAGCGTGGTGCCGATCAGCAGCAAGGAGACGGCCTCGGCCTGCAGCGCGCTCCAGCCGCGGCGCAGCACGAGCGACGCGAAGACGACGGCGCAGACCACGGCGTCGATCAGCCACCCCAACCCGACGCGGTGCAGGTGGGCGTCGTCGAGCAACAGGAACCTCACCGCCGCCACCGCGCAGCCCAGCGCCGCCAGCGCCGAGAGCGTCTTCGCAGCCGGAACCGAGCCAGCGTGCGGACCGCCGCCTACCGAGACGAGACCTGGGGCGTCGGGCATGCGAGCACCTCCATCAGCTTGTCGGAGTCGAGCGGCTTGGACAGGACCTGGACGCCGCCGAGCTTCTCGATCTCCGCCAGCAGCGGATGGCTCCGAGCGTGCCCGGTGAAGAAGTACAGTCGGCCGCCGAAGGCCTGGCCCACCAGCCAGCGATAGGCGTCGATCCCGGTGGGCTGGCCCGCCCCGAGGTTGACGTCGAGCAGCGCCACCGAACACCTCGAGACCGCGTCCGCCGCGGCCACCAGCTCCTGGTAGCTACCGACCGTGAGACACCGGCGACCGCACTGCAGCTCGACGAACTCCGAGAGAACGAACCTCAGATCGGCGTCGTCATCCAGCAGCAGCACCGGTCCATCCATGTTCCCACCTGCTCGGCGACCGCGGCGACGCTTCCTGCCACCGCGGGCCCCTGCCACCCACACTCTAAGAAGCTGCTCTGGGCGTGCGCCCTCGCCACGAGCCCCGTTCGGGGCTCCGACTCGGTTCGCCGGACCGGCATACAGGTGTGTTCGGCTTTCCGTCACCGGCGCCCGTCGTGGAGCCCCGGGCACGCTGTATTCCCATGGCTTCAGCCTCGCACGAGCCCGGCACCCCTCTCGCAAGGGGGACCGATGTGCGCGTCCGACGCCAGTTCGAGCGTTCCCTGCGGGAACACCTCGCCGCCGCCGACGCGCGCTGGGGCGGGCCCGGCCGAGCGTGGGTCGGCGCCGTTCTCTCGGCTGTCGTGGCGGGCATCATCGTGCTCGTCTGGGTCTCGGATTACTCGCGCCCGCGCGCGGTCCTCGCCGCGGGCTTCCTGCTCGGCTATCTCGGCTCGTCGCTCGTGCTCCTGCGGCCTCCCCAGACGGTCTGGCGGGTCCCTCGCGCTCACGTCGAGGACGTTCGCTTCGCGTCCATGATCGGCGCGATCGCGGTGCTCGGAGGACTGAGGAGCCCGCTGCTCGTGGCGATCCTCACGGCGCTACCGTCTCGCATCGCCTCGGGTGGCTGGGCGCGGGGAACCCGGGGATACGTCGCCGCCATCTGGGTCGCCGTGTTCATGATGGGCTGCGTCCCGGCCGCCTGGTTCGGGCCCACGCTCCCGCCCGCGACCTTCGCGGCCATCGCCGCGCTCACGCTCATCACGAGCGCTACGATGACGGCGCATTACATCGTGTTCCTGTCGAGGACCGTCGAGGAGAGCATCTGGGATGCGCTCCGCGCTCGAGAGCAGGTGGCTGAGCAGGCGCTGGCACGCACGCGCGAGCTCGAGCACCTCGGCGCCCGCCTCTCGCACGAGCTCAAGAACCCGCTCGCCGCGATCAAGGCGCTCGTGCAGCTCTCGTCGCGCTCCACCGCCGATCCCGAGGCGCGCGAGAACCTCCAGACCGTCGAGGCGGAGGCGGAGCGGATGCGCGACGTCCTCGACGAGTACCTCTCGTTCTCGCGGCCGCTCGACAAGATCCGGGCCGAGCCGCTCTCGCTCGGCTCCTTGACCGACGAGGCCCTCGCAGTGATGTCGGGGCGGGCCGAGGAAGCCGGACTCGCGCTGCGGCGGACCGGGGACGCCGACCTCGTGGCCGACCCGCGGCGGCTGAAGGAGGCCCTGCTCAACCTGGTCGCGAACGCGATCGAGGCCACCCCTTCCGGGGGCAGCGTGGACGTCGCGCTCTCGCGCGACAGGGACGCCGTCGTCATCGCCGTCCGCGACACGGGGAAGGGCATGCCGGGCGACGTCCTCGAGCGCGTCGGCACCCCCTTCTTCACGACGCGCGAGGAGGGCACGGGGCTGGGCGTGCTGCTCGCGCGCGCGATATTCACCCAGCACGGAGGCGGGTTGCGCTACGAGAGCGCGCCCGGGAAGGGGACGACCGCGATCGCCACCCTCCGCGCCGCGCCCAGCACCCGGAGTGACGACCATGTCCAAGTTGCTGCTGGTGGATGACGAGCCGGCGCTCCTCGTCGCGCTGAAGCAGCTCGCGCGCTCGCTGGGCCACGACCCCATCCTGGCGCGCTCCGGCGGCGAGGCGCTCGAGCTCCTCGAGGGGGTCGACGCGGTCGTCACCGACTACGCCATGCCGGGGATGAACGGGCTCGAGCTGCTCGAGGCGATCCGCCACCGCGACGACTCGCTCCCGGTGATCTTCCTGACGGCCCAGGGCTCGGAGCGCACCGCGGTGCGCGCGATGAAGGCCGGCGCCTACGATTACGTCACGAAGCCGTTCGACGTCGACGAGCTCGGGGCGGTGCTCGAGCGCGCCCTCGAGACCCGGGCGCTCCGCCGGAGCAACCGCCGGCTCGCCGCCGAGCGGAACCTCGGGCGCGCCGTCATCGGCGAGTCGGAGGCGATGAAGGGCGTGCTGTCCGCCATCGAGCGGCTCGCGCCGAAGGACATCACCGTCCTCGTGCGCGGGGAGACGGGGACCGGGAAGGAGCTCGTCGCAGCGCTCCTCCACGCGCAGAGCCGCCGGGCGGCTGGCCCGCTCGTGCGCTTCAACTGCGCGGCGATTCCCCCCGAGCTGGCCGAGGCCGAGCTCTTCGGGCACTCCCGCGGCGCGTTCACCGGGGCGACCCAGGCGCGGCGTGGGTTCTTCGCCCAGGCGGACGGCGGCACGCTCGTGCTCGACGAGGTCGGCGAGCTGCCGCCGAGCGTCCAGGCGAAGCTGCTGAGGGCGCTGCAGGAGGGCGAGATCCAGCCCGTGGGTGCGGGCCGGGTCGAGCGGGTCGACGTGCGCGTGGTGGCCAGCACGAACCGCGACCTCGCCGCGAGCGCGCGCGCCGGCCAGTTCCGGGAGGACCTCTACTACCGCCTGGCGGTCGTCGAGGTCGTCATCCCCCCGCTCCGGGACCGTCCCGAGGACATCCCCGCGCTCGCCGCCGAGTTCGGGCGGCGCTACGCCGAGCGCTTCGGCATGCACGACGTCCGGCTCTCGCCCGAGCTGATCTCGGAGCTGAAGCGCGCGCCCTGGCCCGGCAACGTCCGCGAGCTCGAGAACGCCGTCGCCCGGATGATCGCGCTGTCCGGCGGCGGAGAGATCCCGGCGAGCGCCTTCACGCACCCTCGCCCGGCGGAGGTGGAAGGCGAGACCGAGGCGCCCCCGTCCGGCACGCTGACGCTCCGGGAACACCTCGACGCGATCGAGCGGAGCATGATCGCGAGCGTGCTCGCGGAGGTCGCCGGCAACCAGTCGAAGGCGGCGCGCAACCTCGGCTTGAGCCGGAGCGCCCTCATCGACCGGCTGAAGAAGTACGGGCTCGCCTGACCCGCCGCTCGCGGCACTGCCGGACCCCGCGACATCTCTGCTTCGATCGCCGACACCATGCGGGTGCGCGCGCGTGAGCACCGCCGCCGCGCGTCAGCAATCCAGCGCAATTTGGCGCATGCCCTCGCCCTGGCCCGCCCGCTGCAGAGCGTCCGCGCGGAACGCCACACCAACTGGTGAGCTCGAGGGTGACCGAACCGATGACAGTCCACGACCGGGATCTACGACGGCATCACCGCGGGGAGGGACGCCGCGCGATCTCCCTTCCTCGCTCCGCCGCGCTCGCCGCGGTCCTGGTGGCCGCAATCCCGGCCGCGGCCCAGGACGCCGCGCCCGCGCCGCTCCTCACGCTCGACGACGCCATCGCGACGGCCGAGCGTCAGAACCACCTCCTCGCGAGCACCGCTCGCGAGGTCGACAAGGCCGGAGAGCGCGAGGCGGCGCTGCGCACGCGCCGGCTCCCTGGGCTCCACCTCGACGCGTTCGGTTCACGCTCGAACTCGCTCGACTTCACCCTCCCGGCCGGTTCCCTGGGGACGTTGCCGCAGCTCGGCCCGGTCCCGCCCACGGCCTCGAAGGCGTCCGTTCCGGGCGACTACTCCCTCGTCGCGGTGGCGACCGCGAGCCAGCCGCTCACGCAGCAGTACCGGATCGGCCTCGGCCTGGAGGTGCTGCAGCTCGATGGCCGCATCGCCCGGGAGGACGTCCGGCGGGAGCGCCAGCGCGTCGCGGCGGGGGTGCGGACGACCTACTACCAGCTCTCGGCGACGGAGGCGGGGATCGAGGCGCTCCGCGACCTCGTCCGCGCCGTCGCGGAATTGGACGCGGTCACCGATCGCTACCTCGCGGAGGGGGTCGTGCTCCGCCCGGACGCGCTCGAGGTGAAGGCGCGGCTCGCCCGCGAGCGCCAGCGGCTCGCGCAGGCGGAGAGCAGCCTGGCGACACAGCGCGAGCACCTCAACCAGCTCATGGGGCGAGACGTGACGACGCCGCTCCGGGTCTCGCACCCTTCGGAGCTCGCCGCCCCCGCGGCCGGGCTCACCCTCGACGCGGCCCGGGAGCGCGCCCACGCCTCGCGCGCCGAGATCCGCGCGGCCGCGCTGCGGACCGTCCAGGCGGAGACGGCGCGGAAGCTCGCCTGGGCAGGCTGGATCCCCGACGTCTCCCTCACGGCGTCCTACGCCCGGCTGCAGAACACCCGCGTGCTGCCGGATGAGGTCGCCACGGTCGGGGTCCTCTTCTCGTGGGAGCCGTTCGACTGGGGACGCAAGGGCCACGAGGCGGCCGAGCGCGCGCACGAGCGAGAGCAGGCGCGCCAGGGCCGCGAGGAGGCGGAGGAGCAGATCGCCGTCGAGGTGGGCCAGCGCTGGCGGGCGCTGAAGGACGCCGCTGCGCTGCTCGAGGCGACCCGCCTCGAGGCGGACGCCTCCAGCGCGAGCCTCGACATGGATCGCAACCGATACAAGGAGAACGCCGCCATCCTGCGTGACGTCCTCCGCACCGAGGCCCGGCTGTCGGGCGCCCGGCACGACTTCACCGATGCGCTCGCCGGCTACTGGTCGGCGGCCGCTGAACTCGAGAGGACCGTCGGCAATGAAGACGATTAGCTACTTCCTGGCTTGCGCCTGCGTGCTCGCGGGCTGCTCGCAGCGGGCGCCGTCCAAGCCCATTCCCGCCGTCCGGGTCGAGGTCGTCAGCTCCGCGGCCGGCGCGAGCGGCAAGGTGGTGTACTCGGCGGTCGCGCAGCCGAAGGCGACGGTGCCGCTCTCGTTCCGAGGGCCCGGCTACGTGACGACCCTCATGACCGTCCGGACGAGCGACGGGGGGTCGCGCGCCCTCGGGGAAGGCGATCGCGTCCGGCGCGGCGACGTGGTCGCCCGGCTCCGTGACGCCGAGTACCGCGAGAAGGTGGGCCAGGCCACGGGCCAGGTCACCGCGGCGCGGGCGGCGGCGGAGAAGGCGCGGCTGGACTTCGAGCGGGCGACCCGCCTCTTCGCCTCCCAGAGCATCGCGCGAACCGACATGGAGGCCGCGACGGCCCAGCGCGACGCGACGCGGGCGCAGCTCGCGACCGCGGAGGCGGCGCTGGAGGAGGCGCGCATCGGCCTGCGGGACACGGCGCTCGTCGTGCCCGTGGACGGCGAGGTGCTGAAGAAGAACGCGGAGCCGGGCTCCTACATGGGGCCGGGCATCCCGGCCTTCGTGGTGGGCGACGTCAGCAGCGTGAAGGTGGTCCTCGGCCTGCCGGACGTCGCGCTCCAGGCGGTCAAGCCGGGGCTGCCGGTCACGGTCACCACGGACGCACTGCCGGGTCGGACGTTCACGGCGCGGGTGAGCCGGATCGCGTCGGTGGCCGATTCCGTCACGCGCAACTTCGACGTGGAGGTGGAGATCCCGAACGTCGACCGCGTCTGGAAGCCGGGCATGATCGCCTCGGTCGAGCTCTCGGGCGCGGCCGGGCAGCATCCCGTCGCGCTCCTGCCGCTCACCGCCTTCGTGCCAGGGGCGGGCGGGGGGGATCACTTCGCGGTCATGGTGGTCGAGACTGCCGGCCCGGATGAGCGCGTGAAGCTGCGGCAGGTCGAGGTGGGCGACGTGGTGGGGAACCGCGTCGCGGTCACGGCCGGCCTCGCCGGCGGCGAGCGGGTGGTGACGACCGGAGCCTCGATGGTCGTCGATGGCGAGCACATCGAGGTGCTGCCGACGGAGGCGCCATGACGCACGGACCGCAGAACGAGCAGGGGCGGTCGAACATCGCCCGCTTCTTCGTACGCCACCGGCAGGTGGCCTGGGCGCTCCTGGTGTTGACGCTGGCGTCCGGCGTCGCCGGGTACCAGAAGATGCCGAAGCGCAAGGACCCGGACATCCCGGTGCGGGTCGGCCTGGCGATCTGCCCCTGGCCGGGCATCGCCGCGGACAAGGTCGAGGAGCTGGTCACGCGCAAGATGGAGCAGTCGGTCTCCGGCAACTCGAAGATCGAGAAGATCGAGTCCACCACCCGCGACGGCGTGGCCGTCCTCCTCGTGCACCTCGACGAGAGCGTGAGCGACACCGTCGAGCAGTTCGCGGACATCGGCCAGCGCGTGACGCACCTCACGGACCTGCCGAACGGCGCCGGCCCGGTGACCTGGGTGAGCGACTTCGGCGACACGGCGGCGCTGATGCTCACCGTGGCGAGCCCGAAGGTCGGCGAGGCCGAGCTCCGCATCCGGGGCCTCGCGCTGCGCAGGGCCATCGAGCAGGTGCGCGCCGGCGCCCCCGCCTCGGAGCGGGTCACCGCGCTCTACTGCTTCCCGCCAACGGTCTCGGCGGCGACGGTCGAGCGTCCGGTGTCGCTCTTCGCGGCCCAGGCGCTGCGCGAGGGCGTGGCCGCCGAGGCGCGCCCCGTCTCCGCGGCCGGCTGCATCGGCCTCGACCTGGCGACGGCGCGCACGGACGCGCAGCTCCGCGAGTACACCGGCGCGTTCGTCCGCGAGCGCCTCGGCAACACCGACATGCACCCCGACGCCTGGGGACCCATCTTCGTCCGCGACCCGGCCCACGCCCCCGACCGCCTGGCGGCCGTGGCGGGCGACCTCTACACGTACCGACAGCTCGACGACTTCTCGCACGAGATCGAGCGCAACCTGCAGAGCGTCCTCGTCTCGCCCGTGGACAGGACCCCGATCGTCGCCAAGGTGACCCGCAGCGGCGTCCTCCCGGAGCGCATCTTCGTCGACTACGCCCAGCAGCGACTCGCCGAGGCGAAGCTCCAGCCGTCGCACCTCGTGGCCGCGCTCGTCGGCCGGAACCTGACCGTGCCCGGTGGCGCGTTCGACACCGGCGACCGGCACGTCGTCATCGACCCGAACGTCCGTGACCGGAGCTTCCGCGACATGGACGACCTCATGCTCGGCAGCTCGACGGGGGGCACGCCGCTGCGGCTCCGCGACCTCACGACGCTCTCGCGCGGCTACGAGAGCCCGCCCCGTTACCTCAACTACCTGGTCGCGCGCGATCGCGACGGGCACTGGCAGCGCGACCGGGCCATCACCCTCGCCGTCCAGATGCGCTCGGGCCAGCAGATCGGCCAGTTCGGCGACGCCGTCGACCAGGCGCTCCAGAAGCTGCGCCGCAAGTTCCCGCCCGACCTCATCATCGCCCGGACCAGCGATCAGCCCCGGCAGGTGAAGGAGAACATCGACCTGTTCATGGTGAGCCTCTACGAGGCGATCGTGCTGGTGGTGGCCGTCTCGCTGCTCGGCTTCTGGAGCTGGCGCACGGCGCTCCTCATCGCGGCGTCGATCCCGCTCACCATCGCCATGTCCTTCGGGGCGATGCTGTTCCTGGGCGTCGACCTCCAGCAGGTGTCGATCGCCACCCTCATCATCGCGCTCGGGCTCCTCGTCGACATGCCGGTCGTGGCGGGCGACGCCATCCAGCGCGAGCTGGCCGAAGGCACGCCGCGCGAGACCGCCGCCTGGATCGGCCCGACGCGGCTCGTGCGCGCGATATTCTTCGCCACGCTCACGAACATCGTCGCGTACCTGCCGTTCCTGGCCCTCTCGGGCGACACCGGGAGATTCCTGCACTCGCTGCCGATCGTGATGACCGTCAACCTCGTCGCGGCGCTCATCATCACGTTCACGTTCATCCCGCTGATCGCGTTCGGGATCGTGCACGCCCCGAAGAAGGCCGAGCGGCCGATCGAGGAGCGGCGGCGGGCGGGGTTCACGGGGTGGTACTCGCGGACGATCCTGGCCGCGCTCGGCCACCGGAAGCTCGTGCTCGCGGGCTCGCTCGTCATCCTCCTGGCGGGAGGGTTCGTCTTCTCCCGTCTGAAGACCGGGTTCTTCCCGACCGACCTGCAGTACCTGTCCTACGTCGACGTCTGGGTGCCCGAGGACGCGCCGCTCTCGGTCACCAACGCGGCCGCCGCCGAGGCGGAGCGCGTCATCCGCGAGGAGGCGGAGAAGTTCGGCAAGCACCACGGCCACGAGGACGTCCTGCGCACGCTCACCACCTTCGTGGGTGGCGCCGGCCCGCGGTTCTGGTTCTCGATCGAGCCGGAGCAGCAGCAGCTCAACTACGCCCAGATCCTCGTCGAGGTGACGGACAAGCACTTCACGCGCGAGCTCGTGGCGCCCATCCAGGCGGCGCTCTCCCGGATCCCCGGGGCCCGCTGCGACATCCGCCAGCTCGAGACCGGCAAGCCCGTCGGAATCCCGGTGTCGATCCGGGTGTCCGGCGAGGACGTCGCCACGCTGCGCAAGATCGCGGGCGAGGTCTCCGACGCGCTCCGCGCGGCGCCCACGTCGGCGCGCGTGCGCGACAACTGGGGACCGCCGGGGCTGCTCACCCACCTCGCGATCGACGACGACCGCGCCAACATCTCCGGGGTGAGCCGCCTCGACGTGGCCGCCTCCGCCTCGGCGGCGGTGTCGGGGATCCCAGTCGGCTCGTTCCGCGAGGGCGACCGGCTCATCCCCATCGTCGCCCGGCTGCGGGTCGAGGACCGGGCCCGCCTCTCCGACCTGGCGAACGTGTACGCGTTCTCCAGCACGAGCCCGCACAGCGTGCCGATCCGGCAGGTGGCCCGGCTCGAGCGCGAGCTGCGGCCGTCCAAGATGTTCCGCCGCAACCAGGTCCGGACCATCACCGTCTCCGCCTACCCGCTCCCCGGCTCGCTGCCGTCCGAGGTCCTCTCGGCCGCCCGACCGGCCATAGACGCCATCACGGCCCGCCTCCCGACCGGCTACCGCCTCCAGGTCGGCGGGGAGTTCGACGAGCAGCAGAAGGGGTTCGGCGAGCTGGCGGTCCTCATGGCCGCGTCTTGCGCCCTCATCTACTTCGCGCTCCTCCTGCAGTTCGACAGCGCGGTGAAGCCGTTGCTCGTGTTCGCGGCCATCCCCTACGGCGCGGTCGGCGCGATCGTCATGCTCGCGGTCATGCGCCAGAGCTTCGGCTTCATGGCCTTCCTCGGGATCGCGAGCCTCGTGGGTGTCATCGTGAGCCACGTGATCGTCCTCTTCGACTTCATCGAGGAGGCGCACCACCGAGGCGCGGCGCTCGAGGACGCGCTCATCGAGGCCGGCATCGTGCGGCTCCGTCCGGTGATGATCACGGTGGGCGCGACCGTGCTCGGGCTCATCCCGCTCGCGGCGCACGGAGGGCCGCTGTGGGAGCCGCTCTGCTACGCGCAGATCGGCGGCCTCACCATCGCGACGTTCATCACCCTCGGGCTCGTGCCGCTCCTCTACACGGTCTTCGTGCGCGACCTGAAGATCGTCCAGTGGGAGCACGCGGCGGCGCCCGAGCAGGAGGCGCTCGCGCCGACAGGGACCGGCCCCGGCCAGCCGCCGGCGCTCACCGGGAGGGGCCGTGACACTCGGTAGCGCCATCCGCCGCGTCGCGATCTCCGTGCTGATGGCAGCGGCCGCTGCATGCTCAGGCCGAACCGCCGACTCTGCGAGCGCCCGCAATCGCTCACCCGTCGCGACGACGCGCGACGCAGCGCAGGGCCTCCCCGATGACGCACGGAACGCGAACGACGCCGAAACGGGCGCGATCACCGGCGCGACCCAGAACGCGATCCCCTGCTCGCCAGGGCGCGGTGCGCCCAACAGGACGTGCTTCGCCGTGGCGCACGGTCCATTCGTCCTGACCGACCTGGAGGTCTTCGCGTTTCCATGGTTTCCCACCCAGACGCAGGGCTGGCAGGAGGCGATCGCCTTTCCTGGTCCGAGCGGAGTCACCGCGTTGCCGCCCGGGTTCATGCCACGGTGGCAAACCCGAGCGGTCGAATACTGGAGCTCTGGATGGCGCGCCCCATCCGGTGAGGACTGGAACTCCGGTGAGGCCCAGGTTCATCGCTACGCTCGGGTGGTCCACGGCGCCCGTTATGTCGTCGGCGACGAAGAGCAGCTGTACGTCTCCGTTTCGTATCGCGGATGCTGGAAGGGAGACGCGTTCGAGCGCGAGACCTGTTCGCCGGGCTCGGCTCCCGAGGTGTCTGCCACGTTCAGCGGCTTCCACACGCACTGACGATGCATTCCGTCACCCCCGCCATCCTCGCGTTTGTGCTCGCCCAGGCTGCGCCAGCCCCGGCGGCACCCGAGCAGCTCCGGCGAACGGACATACCCGTCGCGCTGGTGCTGAGCGGCGGCGTGAGCCTCGGGTCGTACGAGGCGGGGCTGAGCTGGGCGGTCGTGCGGTTCTCGCGCGACGCGAGCTCGCGCCCCCTCGCCGCCGGGGGTGCTCCTCGCCTCGTGGCCGTGACGGGCGCCTCGGCCGGCAGCATCAACGCGCTCCTGAGCGGGGCCCTCTGGTGCTCCGAGGGCGGCTCCGACGAGGACGCGGTCGATCACAACTTGCTGCACGACCTGTGGATGGGCGTCGGGCTCGACGCGCTGCTCCCCGACGACGCCGCGGGCTATCTGCCCGGGGACGCGCTGCTGTCCAGCCGGCCGCTGCTGGACGCGTTCGGCCAGTTCGAGCGCAGGCTGGGCGCCGCCGCCGCGTGGCGACGATTCCGGCCCGGCTGCCGCCTCCCGATCGGGCTCACCGTCACGCGCGCGAGGGCGGCGGAGCACGAGGTCGGAGGATTGACGCTGCGTACGCAGCGCTTCGCGCTGCCGTGGCGCCTCGAGGTCGGCGCCGAGGGAGATCCCCACGTCGTATCGCAGCGCCTCGCCGACGCGGAGGCACGCTCCGACGTGATCGACATCGCGCGGCGGGACCGGAGCGAGCTCGGGACGGCGCTCTCGTGGCCCCAGGTCATGCAGGGGTTGCTCGCCTCGTCGGCGTTCCCCCTCGCCTTCCGGGCCCGCGAGCTGTGCGACTGCGCGGCGCGTTGCCCGCCCTCGAGCCAGGTCAAGACCGGGACGTGCGAGGGACCGCTGGGGACCATCACGCACCTGAGCTGTCCGGCACGATCGCCGGAGGGCGAGCCCCTCACGCTCTGTCCGCACCAGTACGTGGACGGCGGCATCTTCGACAACACGCCCGTGGGCCTCGGCGTGGACCTGACGCAGTCCCTGTCCACGACCCAGCCGCTCCAGCCCGTGACGTACGTCTACATCGACCCGGATCTCCGCCGGCTGCGGCCCGTCGCGTCCGAGAACGGCGCCCCGCCGCCATCGACGCCGACGCCGACGCGGGCCCTGGCGCAGAACCTGGAGGAGGCCGCGCGCCTCGCGTCGGAGCTCGTCGCCACCGCCCGGACCGAGGACCTGTCTCGCACGCTGCGAAACGGATCGTGGAACGTCACGACGCGGCGCCTCCTCTACGAGACCGCCTCATCCCTGCTCTCGTTCGCGACCGTCGAACGCGACGCCGCCGTCGCCCTGGGGCGGTCCACGCCCGACTCCGAGCCGCCGCTGGGCGACGCCGAGCCGAGCCCGGCGGCACGCGGCCCCCTCGGCCGCGCGCTGCTCCGTTGCTTCGCGACGCGCCGCCGCGACCCCGCCTCGGTGCGGAGCTGCGCGCGCGAGCTCGCCGACGTCGTGGCGGGGCGCGACCCACCCGGCGTTCGCTCTCCGCCGGGCGAGGAGGAGGTGGTCCTCCTGGCCGAGGCCATGCGGCACGCCGGGAGCGAGGTGCTCCGGGATCATGTCACGGGATCCGCGCACGACCCGGAGATGTTCGCGCGGGAGATGCGCATCGGCGCGGTGGGGATGAGGTTCCTGGCGAACGAGATGATGCGCGTGGCGCGCGGCGCCCTTCCCGAGCCGAGGGTGAAGCTGTTCCGCGGCGCGCTCCTCGACACGATCCAGGTGGGCCGCGCGCTGGGCGTCGAGGTGGCCCACCTCTCGAACGCCGCGGCGGTCGAGCAGCTCGGCGCGCTCCGGGCCGATCCCACGCTCGGGGCGGCCGCGGCCCAGGCGAGCGCGACGATCCTCGCGTCCCCCGACGTCCTGTTCGTTCCGGACGAGCTCCACCCGGTGCTGCAGGCCGCGGCGCGCGCACCCGCGGCGGAGGGAGCCCTCCGCATGCTCCGCGAGATCGTCCGCGTCGCGCCGACGCTCCAGGCGGAGATCGTGCGGCTCAACCGGCTCGGCCGCGAGGCGGAGGCACTCCAGCAGAACCGGACGGAGCGTACGCTCATGCTTTCGAGGCGGTTCGCGCCGATCACGGGCTCGCAGCTCGGAAACTTCGGAGCGTTCCTGGATCGACCGTTCCGCGAGTACGACTACACCGCCGGCGTCTACGACGCCTCCCACGCGATCGCGCTGGCCCTCTGCGAGGAGGAGGCGGTCACCGGTGCGCCGAGGGCGGCGCGCGACAACGCCTCCAGCGAGCTCGACGTCCACGCGCCCGAGACCCAGCGCTGCGTGGGCGTCGCGCTCGAGCGCGTGCTCCGGCAGCTCGACGTCGACGGCTCCGCGACCGCCGGCCACGTCGTCCGCATGCTGGCGCGGGCCGAGCTCGAGGCGTCGCTCGGCGAGGCGGGCGCGCGAGGGATGGAAGGCGACCCCTCGTGGGCGTGGGTGGCGACGCCCACGCACGGGCCGCCGGACGACGCCGTCGTGACCGTGGCGGAGGTCCTGCTCTCCGCGCGCGTGGCCTGCGGTCCAGAGGCGCCCTCGCCTTGCATCCGGGAGCTCTCGTTCGACGAGTTCCTCTCCGCGCTCCGCGCCCGCCATTACCAGCCGAACGACCTCCAGATGCGCGCCCTCGTCGAGGACCCCGACGCGTGGACCCGGCGGACGCTGCGAAGGCTCCTCGATCGGTCGTACGAGCGTGAGCTCGCGCGGCCCGCCTCGGCCGATCTCGCCCCGGCCGTCCTGCTCGCGCACCGCGTCGGCGAGCTGTGGCTGCGTGGCCCCGCCAGCACGGGGCCCTTCCCGAGGCTGGCGCTCGACAGCTCCACGATCCCTGCGAAAGGGCAGTCCGCTTCGCTCGACCGGTGGCGACTCGCCGCTCACCTCGTCCCCTACCGGCTCGAGCTGGACGTGGCACGCGGAGGCGTGTCCGCCTCCTGGCTCGACCCCGCGCTCTGGCTGGGGCGGCACGCGTCGCTCGTGGCCGAGATCACTCCCATCTCGTACGAGGCGGCCCGCAATCGGCTCTCGTCCTCGCTTGCGCTGATGCCGACGCTGCACGTGTCCGGCCTCTCGATCGGCGCGGGGCCGAGAGGATCCGTCGGCTGGTCCGACGGGGGGACGAGCCTGGGCGCGGCGCTTCGCGTGAGCGCATTCCAGCAGCGCTTCTCGATCTCGATGGGGACCGACGCGTTCCCGGCCCGGGGCAGGGACCTGTTCTTCACGATCGGCGTTTCCGATCTGAACGGGGCGTTCTTCTGGCTGCTAGGTGGCTGAGGATCTCGGGTCATGAGCGTCTTCGCGGTACCGGAACGGAAGGGGCGCAATGATCGGGCAGCGCTCCGCTTGCCGCCCCGTGTGGGGCGGTCGCCGGCCCCGCGTCATCGCCTGTATCATCGCGCTCCACCGACCCGTGGCACCCCGTGAGTGATTCGGCGAAGCGAATTGCACTCCTATCGAAGGTTGGCGCGCTCGCGGGCACCCTCGAATATGACGCGGTGCTGGCGGCCGTGGCGCGGCTGTCCATCCCCGAGTTCGCCGACTGGTGCGTCGTCGATGTGGTCGAGGGCGGTGACCTGCGCCGCGTCGAGGTGGCGTACCGCAATCCGATCTGGGTCGCGATGGCGGAACAAGTGAGGCGAGCTGCCCCGCCTGCGGGCGACCCGTCGCGGCAGACGCTGCTCGCGGGCCGGTCGCTCCTCCTCGCCGATTACACGGACGAGGTGGCCATCGCGCATGGCTGGACCCCGGCGCTGCGGGCGCTCGCGCGCGAGGTCGGCACGCGATCGCTCCTCATCGTCCCGCTCGTCGTCCATGACTCCGTCGTCGGAGTGTCGACGTTCGTGATGACGTCGGACTCGGGCCGCCGCTACGCCGAGGAGGACCTCGCGCTGGGCGAGGAGCTGGCCCAGCGGGCGGCCGCGGTCGTCGAGAACGCCCGGCTTCACCAGGAGCTCAAGCGGAGCGAGCAGCGCTTCCGGGTCGCGCTGGCCCACACCCACGTCTCGGTGTTCGAGACCGACCGCGACCTGCGCTACAGCTGGATCTACAACCCCATGTACGGGCTCCGCGCCGAGGACCTCGTCGGCAAGGTCTCGCCCGGGGTCATCCGGCCCGACGAGGCCGCGCACTTCGAGGCGCGGAAGCGGGCGGTGCTCGAGAGCGGCGCGCCGAGCCGCGACGAGGTCCGGCTCACCCTCGACGGGGTCACGCACCACTGCATCGTCCACATGGAGGCGCTACGCGGCCCATCGGGCGACGTCACCGGAGTCACCGGCGCCGCGACCGACGTCACCGATCAGAAGCGGGTGCAGGAGGCGCTGGCCGACGCGCTGGCCTTCCGCGACCGCATGCTGGGCATCCTGGGCCACGATCTGCGCAATCCGGTCGCGGCGGTGCGGACCGCGGCGACCCTGCTCCTGCGTCGCGAGGGCCTGGACGACGACACGCGCGAGCTCGCCGCGGCGATCGATTGGTCCGGAAAGCGCATGCTGGAGATGATCGCGAGCTTGCTCGATTTCAGCGAGACCCGCTTCAAGGGCGCGCTGCCGATCTCGCGGGTCCCGACCGACCTCCACGAGGT
Organism: Anaeromyxobacter diazotrophicus; assembly: GCF_013340205.1. Classification (NCBI taxonomy): domain Bacteria; kingdom Pseudomonadati; phylum Myxococcota; class Myxococcia; order Myxococcales; family Anaeromyxobacteraceae; genus Anaeromyxobacter; species Anaeromyxobacter diazotrophicus. The sequence goes on along the minus strand of NZ_BJTG01000003.1, from coordinate 137,130 downwards.
GACCCGCGGCGTGGTGGAGGAGATCCTCGCCGCGAACCCGGCGCGCCAGATCGCGCTCGTGGTGAAGGGCGATACGCGAGGCCGGTGGGATCCGGCGCGGATGGCGCAGGTCGTGTCGAACCTCGTGGGGAACGCCATCGTCTATGGCTCCCCGGGCGAGCCGGTCCGCGTGTCGCTCGACGGCGGCGCGGACCAGCTGCACCTCACGGTCTGGAACGCCGGCGCCCCGATCCCGCCCGAGCTGTTCTCGGTCCTCTTCGAGCCCTTTCGGCGCGGCGCGTCGCACGGGCGCGGGCTCGGCCTCGGGCTCTACATCGTGAAGCAGATCGTGGCCGCGCACGGTGGCGACATCGACGTGCACTCCACCGCGGAGGACGGGACGAGCTTCGCGGTGCGCCTGCCGCGCCGTGAGCTGGTCGCGCAGGATGCCGCGTTCCCCCCGTGACGTCAGGAAGGCTCCGGACCCGGCCTCACAGCTCGAATCGACCACCGACGCCGCCGAAGACGAACGCGTTGACCTTCCGATCGCGTGTGTCGTTGTAGCCGTTGGCCCCCAGGGGTTCCGCGGAGAGGAACTTCGTGAGCGTGATGCCCGCCACCGGTCCCACCGCGAACGTGGGCGCGACGCGGTAGTCGAGGCCGACCTGGAAGCGCGCGAGGTCGAGCCCCTGGAGGCCATACGCGCCACCGTGGAGGTCCGACCAGTACCCTCGCCAGCCGACGCCCAGGCCGACCCAGGGATCGAAGCGGCCGGCAGGGGCGAGGTGGAGCTGTCCCTGGAGGCCTGCCCCGAGGCTGAAGGCCTGGTCTCCGCCTGGGAGCTTGCCGGCGCCGAACAGGCCGAACTCCCCGTACACGCCGACCTCCCAGCGCGGGTCGAGGCGGTAACCCAGGTCGACGAGCAACGTCCCTCCGGCGCTCCCGAGCTCCTGCAACGTCGGAACGCCGGCAGCAACCGGCCCGAGGCCCTGGCCGTACCCGGAGGCCAGGCGCAGCTCGAACTTGTTGCTCGGGGTCGCGACGAGCTCCTGCGCGCGTGCGCGACCGCCGCCCAGGAGCAGGCCAACACCTACGAGCAGCAGACTGCGCCTCATGAGCTTGTCATTCATCGGCGTCCCGTCCCCTCGGCTAGCAGCGATGCGCACTTCGTTTTGCACGCGGCAGGCCAGGCGACGCGACGGCTGTTTCCGCTGCGAAAACGGCCTCCTCCGGCCGCGACTGCTCGACCACGGGGCGACGGGACTGTGTCCACTTCCGGCAGGTGTCGCGGGGCCGACAGTCGCCGGCGGCCACCCTACTCGTACATCGCGAACCCGGCTGCGGGCACCTCGAGCTGCACCGCGGAGCCGTTCCGGGCGGCCGCGGTCACGGTGCGCCCGATCCCCGCGGCGTCCGACGAATAGAAGCACCTCAGCGTGGAGCCCGGGCGATGAAGGCCGTCGTCCACGGTGACCCAGGCCGTGGTCGGATGTTCCGGGTCGGTGTTCATGACGCACAGGATCTCGGTGGCGTCGAGGATGCGCGACCAGGCGACGAGCGCGCGGATCGGCCCGCCGAGCCGGGTGGGCCATCCGAACGAGACGCCGTCGCCGGAGATGGGTCGCAGGTATTGCCGCCCACGCCGCAGGGCCGGCCGCTCCCGGCGCCTCGCCAGGAGCTTCGCCAGCTCGACGTAGACCGGCGCCTCCTCGTCGAAGAAGTGGCAGCCGCGGCTCCGGAACGCGCCGAACGGCCCGCCGAACATGGCCTCGCGGATGTATCGATCCGCGAAGCCACCGCTCCCCTGACCGTCGAAGCGCTGCTCGGTCCCGTAGTAGATGCAGGGGATGCCGAGCGTCGTCACGTTGAGCGCGAGGGCGTTGAGCACGAGCGCGGGCCCGTCGCCGCTCGCGCAGAAGCGCGCCTTCGGATCCTGGCCGACCTTGTCGTGGTCGTCGATCATCGTGATGACCTTGTCGCGGAACCAGGCGTGCGTGTCCTTCCCCAGCTCCCTGGAGTTGCGGAACAGGTCGAAGTAGGCCGCGGGTCCAGCGGCGCCCGTGGCGACGGCGCTCATCGCCTCGCGCACGTCCGCGATGCCGAGCGCCGCGTCGAGGCCGGTCAGCTCCAGCTTGTCGAACGCGAACTGCCGGCTGCCGGTGATCTCGGCGACGAGGTAGAAGTCGTCCTTCCCGAGGCGTTGCGCGAACTCGTGGATCCACGACGCGAAGTAGCGCGCCGCGCCGTCGTCGACGTGCTTCACCGTGTCGACGCGGAACCCGTCCAGATCGGCGTAGGCGATCCAGTAGCAGTACGAACGGCAGAGCGCGTCGAGGGCCGCCGAGGGGTTGTACTGCGCGACGTCCCCGGCGCCGTGATCGAGGTCCTTGAGCTCGAAGAAGTCTCCGTCGCGGAACTCGGGGTCGTCATCCCAGTGCTGGATGTAGCCCCGCTGGTGGAAGGCTGACCCCGCCTGCAGCTCGGCGGGCCAGACCGCCGCCTCGATCGAGGCTCCGGCCGGGAGCGCGCTGAACGGCAGCGCCGCCGCGCGCTGCTGGTCGTAGAAGCCCTTCACCGGATACGTCCGCCCGGCCGAATAGGGAGCGTCGCCCGTGTACGCGAAGACGTTGCCGGTGTGGTTGATCACGATGTCGAGCACCACGTAGATGCCGTGCGCGTGCGCCGTGTCGACCAGCTCGCGAAGGTCGGCGGGCGCCCCGAACCTGGGGTCGAGCTGGAGAAAGTTCTGGATGGCGTAGCCGTGGTACGTGTCGAGGCCGGCGACCTGCTTGAAGACGGGGCCGACCCAGATCGCCGTCACGCCCATCCGCGCCAGGTAGCCGACCTTGCTCGCGAGGCCGCGCAGGTTCCCGCCGCACCAGCCCTTGCCGGCCTCCCGCCACGCCGCGGCCTCCTGCTCGGTGCCGATCGCGTTGCCGTTCGAGGCCGGGGTGTACTTCGGGGTGCCAGCGCCGCGGATCACGAGGCCGTCGTTGCCCCGGTAGTCGGTCTCCTTGGCGTCGGAGAAGCGGTCGGGGAGCAGGAAGTAGAAGACGAGGTCCTCCCAGGCGCGGGGCGAGGGCGTGAAGCGACCGCGGTGGGCCTCGCTCGGCGACGACAGGGCTGGCTCGGCGCCGCGGGTCAGGTCCGCGAAGTCGATGTCTCGGGCGCTGCGCAGTTCAGGCGTGGACATTCGCGTTCCTCCCACCCCGCTCGTGGCTGAGGGGGTCGAGGGCCGCGGCGTGACGGGCTCACCCCGCGTGGAGAGAGGCCGAGCGGGCAGGCGTCCTCCCGAGCCGTCACGAGGAGGGCGCGCCGCGCCTCTCTCCTCGGATCCGCTTGCTTGAAGCGCCCCGCCCCCCGCGACAGGTAGAGCCCCATGGGCCTCCTGACCTTCGCGCTCAACGTGACGCTGGACGGGTGCTGCGACCACCGCGAGGGGGTCGCCGACGACGAGATGCTCCGCTACTGGACGCGCGTGATGGACGCGGCGGGGGCGATGCTCTTCGGGCGCAACACCTACGAGCTCATGGAGGACGCCTGGCCCCAGGTGGCGCGGGATCCGAAGGCGGCAAAGGCGAGCCGGACCTGGGCGAGGAAGCTCGAGGCCAAGCCCAAGTACGTGGTCTCGACCACGCGCCGCGACTTTCCGTGGAACAACACGCATCACCTCGACGGAGACCTCGCCCGGGCGGTGAAGGCGCTCAAGAAGGCCACGCCGCGCGGAGTGCTGGTGGGTAGCCCGACGCTCTCGGCCGCGCTCCAGCGCCTGGGCCTCGTGGACGAGTATCGCTTCGTGGTCCACCCGGTGGTGGCCGGGCACGGTCCGTACTTGTTCTCCGGCCTGCAGCCCTCCTTGCACTTCGAGTTCGTGGCCGCGAAGCGGCTCCGGTCGGGCATCGTCGCCCTGCACTACCGCCGGCGCTAGCGGCCAGGGCCGAGAGTCCTCCGCCGCCGCGCGCCCGCGCCCTCGCCGGCGCCCCTGCGCTGCGCACGCGGGTTGCAGATGCACCCTCTCGTGCGCGGGTGTCCCATCCCAGCTCGAGACTTCGGCCTCCACCCCGGTCCGCGCTTCGGACCTGGGTACGCGCCGCGGTCCGCGCACGCCTACCGACGGGAGGACCTTTCATGCTCGACCCGACCATTCCAGCTCACGGCGCGGCTCGCCTGCGTGCCCTGCTCGCGACCCGTGCTTCGGGCCTCGACGACGCGGCGGTCGAGGAGGCGCGTTCGATCGGGGCGGAGCTCGCCGCTGAGGTCCTGAGCTCGGTCATCTTGCGGGAGCTCTCGCATCCGACCGGCTCGGGCGATCCGGTCCGGGCCGCCTACCTCGCGGCCGAGCTGAAGCTCACCCCCGTCGTCCCCGCGCTGGTCCGATGCCTCGCGCTGCCCAGCATCCATCCGCTCCGGCTCGCCGCGCTGACCGGCTTGCCACGCTTCGGCGCTGCTTCACTCGCCGCGCTCCTCGCCGCGCTCGATGGCTGCGGCTCGACCGAGGGACGTGCGCGGGAGGGCCTCGCCGAGGCGCTCTCGCGCCTCCCGTCCGACGACGCGCGCATCCGCGCCGCGCTCCTCCGCCTGCTGGACGACGAGCCGGCGACCGCCGCCCGGCTCCTCGCCGAGCGGGGAGAGTGGCGCGCCGTCGCGCAGCTCTCGAGCGCCATGGACCGCCTCCTCGCCGCGCCCGTGGGCGACTGCGACCTCTGCAACCGCGAGCACCTCGTCGCGATCGCGAGGGCAGTCCGCTACCTCGGCGGGTCGCTCGGCGAGGAGCAGCGCGATCGGATGGAGGAGGTGCTCGATCGCGCCGAGCGGCTCTGGGTTCCGTTCGAGGACGCGGCCCCGGTGACCGCGCCCGCCCGGCGCGACCCGCGGCCCGGGCGCAACGCCCCGTGCCACTGCGGGAGCGGCAAGAAGTACAAGAACTGCCATCTGCCCGCGGACGAGCAGCGCGCGAGGCGCTGATCCGTCCGCCGCACGCGCTCACGCCTTCCTGCGCAGGAAGACGTGCGTCGCGCGCTCGCCTGCGACGACCTTCTCACAGGCGTAGCCGAGCGCATGCAGGTCGAGGTCGCGCCAGAGGTGCTCTCCGGCGCCGAGCAGGACGGGGCGCACGGCGAGGTGCAGTTCGTCGATGAGCCCTGCGCTCAGGTACTGCCGGACGGCGGAGACGCCGCCGCCGAGGCGCACGTCGCGCCCGCCTGCGGCCTCCGTCGCCTGCTTCAGGGCGGCGTGGATCCCCTCGGTCACGAACCGGAACTCCGTTCCGCCCTTCATCCGGAGCGGGGCGCGCGGGTGATGGGTGAGCACGAACACGGGCGTGTGATAGGGCGGTTCGTCCCCCCACCACCCCTTCCAGCTCTCGTCGGGCCACGGGCCGCGGACGGGGCCGAACATGTTGCGGCCGAGGATCCAGGCCCCGATCCCCTCGAAGGCCTTCTCCGCCATTCCGTTGTCGACCCCGGTCTCTCCCCCCTCCTGCCCGTGCATCGCGCGCCAGGCGCGGGTGGCGAAGAACCACTCCATCAGCTCTGGGCCCCGGACACCGAGCGGATGCTGGAGATCCTGATCGGGCCCGGCGCCGTACCCGTCGAGCGAGACGGCGAAGCTCAGCACGCGGAGCCTGGACATGAGGTGCCTTTAAGCGCGCACCGCGCGCGCGGCAGCGATCTCGACCCTGGCCGCGGCCCCGCGCTGCTGATACGACGGACCCCGCGTGCCCGCGCTCGCCTACGCCGTCTGCGCCCTCGTCTGGGGAACGACCTGGTACGCCATCCGGGTCTGCATCGGTCCGGATGGCTACCCGACCTTCCTCTCCGCCGCCCTCCGCTTCACCGTCGCGGCCGGGATCCTCGCGGTGGCGCTGGGGCTCGGCCTCGGCCAGCCTCGCCCGCGCCGCCGCGCCGTGGGGTGGCTCGCGGTGAGCGGTCTCCTCAACGCGGCCGGCTACGCGCTCGTCTACCGCGCCGAGGAGGAGGTGCCGGGCGGCATCGCCGCGGTCCTGTACGGCACCATGCCGCTCGTGACCGCCGCCATCGCCCGCGTCACCGGGACCGAGCGCCTGCGGCCGAGCGCCATCGCCGGCGCGCTCGTCGGCCTCGCCGGCATCGCCGTCATCTTCAGGGACAGGATGTCCGTCTCGGCGGGCCAGGGCCTGGCGGTCGGGCTCATCCTCGGCTCGGTCGCATGCGCTTCGACCTTCACCGTCCTCGTGAAGCGGCACGCCTCCGGCTCGAGCTCGCTCGCGAACACGGCGGTGTTCTTCCCGGCGACCGCGGCGGCCCTGTGGCTGCTCGCGGCGGCGGTCGAGCGCCGCCCGGTCCCGTCGCCCCTGCCGCTCGCGCCCACCGCCGCCCTGCTCTACCTCGCCGTGTTCGGATCGGTGGTCACCTTCGGCGCCTACTTCTACCTCGTGCGCCACGTCAGCCTCGCCACGGTGACGACGCTCGTGCTCGTCGAGCCGGTCATGGCGCTCCTCGTGGACGCGCTGTTCGAGCACCGCGTCCGGGCGAGCCCGCTCACCTACGTGGGCGCGGTCATCACGGCTTCGGGCGTGCTGGTCGCGATCGCCTTCGGGGAGCGCGGGAAGGCGCCCGCGGGCGAGCCGGGCTGAGCACGCCCGCGGCAGCCTGGTGCGGTTGACATGCGAGTCACATGCGACTAGGTGAGCCGCATGGCCCGCATGATCCAGATCCGGAACGTCCCCGACGAGGTCCACCGGAGGCTCAAGATCAAGGCGGCCAAGGAGGGGGTCACGCTGTCCGAGCTGCTGGCCCGCGAGGCGCGCCGCGTCGCCGAGCAGCCGACGCTCGAGGAGCTGCGTGACCGGCTCCTCTCCCGACCGCGGGTCAAGCTCCGCGTCTCGCCGGCGGCGGCCATCCGGGCGGAGCGCGACCGCACGTGATCGTCGCGGACGCCTCCGCCCTGCTCGAGCTGCTCCTCGGGACCGATGCGGCGCCTCGCGCCGCGGCCCGCCTGCTCGACCCCACCGAGACCCTCCATGCGCCGCACCTCGTCGACGTCGAGGTGACCCAGGCCATCCGCCGATACGCGGCGGCGGGAGAGCTGTCGGCGCGCCAGGGAGAGCGCGCGCTGGCGGACCTCCTCGATCTGCCGCTGAGGCGGTACGGACACGCCGTCCTCCTGCACCGCGCCTGGGAGCTGCGCCACGCCGTCACCGCGTACGACGCGATGTACCTCGCGCTGGCGGAGGCCCTGGACGCCCCGCTCGTCACGCGCGACGCGAAGCTGGCGCGGGCTCACGGCCATCGCGCGCGGATCGAGCTCCTCTGAACCGCGAACCGGCGGGATCGCCGCGCCGCGCTCCGAGCCAGGGCGCTCGTCGCGTTCTCACGACCGAGAGGCGGCCTGCGCGCCGCTCGGCGCTCCCGCGCTCGGCTTCGCCGCCGCGGGCTCCGCGCTCGCGCCGCTGCACCGGCCCGCGGTCCCGGGCTGCGCCCGCTCGAGCTCCTCGGACTTCCGCACCGCGGCGAGGAGCGCGTCGCGCGTGCCCTTGAGCTTCTTCGCCAGGTCGGCCACCGCGTCCTTGTCGCCCGGCACCGCCTCCAGCTCCTTCGCCTGCCGGAGCAGCGCGGCCACGTCCTGCTCGCACGCGTGCGGCCTCGCGGCCTCGACGGCGTCGTCGAGGTACGAGCTGATGATGGTGACGATGGCGTCCCCTCGCCGCTCCAGCATCCGCTCGACCGCGGCGGCGTCCGCGCACTGCGTCTCGGCGACGGTGACGAACCAGTCGAGGGTCGGCAGCTCCAGCTTCGGCGGCGCGAGCTTCGCCACGGCCGCGCGCGCCGACCGCACCGCCTCGCGGATGCGCTCCAGGCCCGGCGCGCCGATCGCCGCGCGGTTCGGGATGTAGAACGCGCCCCGCTTCACGTCCGCCGCAGCGATCGACCCCAGCACCGGGTTCGCCGCCGGATCTTGCTGGCCGGCGACGCCGAGCCGCAGCGCGAAGCAGGCGTCGGCGAGGTCGCGCACGCCAGCCGTCGCCTCGCGGCGCGCCGCGCCGAGCCCCGGGGCCTTCGCGGCGAGCTGCGGATGATCGGCGAGCAGGTGGTCGGTCTCGGCGTCCACCGCCACGTACGCGCTCCGGTCGTCGTCGAGGGCCTGGCAGGCGTCCCGGCCGCGCTGCGGCGGCCCGGCGAGCTGCGCCGACAGGGCCCGCCAGCGCCTCAGGGCGGCGGCGAGCGGCTTCAGCGCCGGGCTGGCGCTCCGGTGGCGGGCGACGACGCTCGACGCGGCCGTGCACGGCAGGGCGTCGGGCGCGAGCTCCCGCCCGCAGGTGCGCTGCGTCCAGGCCTCGAGGTCCTCGACCGCCAGCGCGATCGCGTCCTCGGGGCCGCCGCTCGCCCGCGCCGCGTTGAGGGCGGTCCTGAGCTCGCGCAGCGCGGGCCGGTGGGCGGGCGCCACGAGCTCCTCGTGGAGCTGGCCCTCCTGGATCGCCCCGCCGTCGCGCGGCGCGGCGCCCTCCAGGCTGACCCGCGCCTCGGGGCTGAAGACCTCGGCGGGGAAGGACGGCGTGGTCACCCGCACCGCCAGCCCGGGCTCCTGCGCCGCGCTGGCGTCGCGGTTGCGCAGCACCCCGGCGTCGAGCTTGAGCCTCGCCGCCTTCTCCGGGCTCGAGGCGCCCCACACCACGACGAACGTGTCGTCGCCGCGCGCGTCGAGGCAGGCCGCCGTCGCCTCGGCGCAGCTCGGCCCCACGCCGACGTCGAAGGTCTGCGCGTACGACTCCTCGACGCTCCCGCCGGACATCGCAGCGGCGAGCTCGACCGCGCCCTTGGCGGTGGTGGCGACCCCGTACGCGACCGGGAACATCGCCAGGAGGTCCTGGCTCGCCGCGGCGATGCGGGTCATCTTCTCCGCGGTGTTGACCCCCTTCACCAGGCTGACGGTCATCGCGACCTTCACGGCGCCCGTCTCGGACACCGGCACGGCGACGCTCGCGAACCAGCGCTCCTTCGCGTCGGGCGCGAGCGCGCGCGCGGCGGCGAACGCCCGGTTCACCTCCACGGCGCCGCTCACCACCTTCACCGTGACGATGCCCTGATCGAGGAACGAGCGCGCGGAGGGGAGCGCCATGAACTCGAGCCGGGCGTACGGCCGGCTCGAAGGCGCGACGGGCCGGTCGGCGCGCGTCGGCGGGACGAGCGCGAGCGAGTCATGGTCCACGCGGTAGAACGCCGGAGCGTGCTCGCACGCGGCGAGCGCCAGCAACGACGCGCAAACGGCCAGGAGCTTGATCATGTCAGGTCCGCGCGCGGCCGCGGGGCTTCACGCCAGACGGCGCCGGTGGCCGAAGTTGACCACGGCCGCTCGGCGCGGCGCAACCCCGATCGCGGCATTTCGCCGCAGCCCCGAGCCGCCGTTGCCCCTCGACGAGGTCATACGTGGAGTGATTTTCTCGCCGCATCACCTGGGCAGCACTCGACGAAAGCTCGGCAGATCCTCGCGTCTCATGGACGGGGGTCGCCGCCCCGAGGACGGCGTCGCAGCCGGCGCCCGCGATCGGTGCGGCGCCTCGCAGTCCAGGAAAGTGAACCATGAACGGACGGCTTGTCTTCCCCGGTATGTCGCTCGTGCTGGCCAGCTTCATCGCCCTGCAGCCAGGCGCGGCCAGCGCTTCGTGCTCCTGCCCGCCCGGCACGACCTACAGCGCCGCGGCCGGTCGGTGCCAGGCGAGCTTCAACGCTTGCCTGCCGGGGTACGCCTACGACCCTGCCACCAACCGCTGCGAGGTCTCCGCGCCCGCCACGACGAGCTCGGCGACGTGCCCCGGTGGGAGCAGCTTCAGCGTCTGGAGCGGCAAGTGCGAGGCCGCGAACCTCGCGCCCTGCCCGAGCGGCTACACGTACAACTCGTCCACCAGCAAGTGCGAGATCGCGGCCACCCTGACGCCGGCCGCCAGCTGCCCCACCGGCTACGCGTTCGACGCGGCCAGCAACCGCTGCGTCGGGGGCGCCAGCTCCGCCTGCCTCCAGTTCGGCGGCACCTGGGGCAACTACGAGCAGACCTGCACCTCGGGCGCCGCGCTCCCCGGCTTCAACTGGGACACGGAGACCGGTCAGTACGTCGGGCCCTGGTACTGTCCGCCGGCCTACGCGCTCAACACCTCCAACGGCAGCTGCGCCGGCCCCATGGTGACCGCCAGCTGCCCGGCGGGGACGACCATCAACGCGTACACCACCAAGTGTGAAGCCACCGCCTCCGCCGCCTGCGCCGCCGGCCAGACCTACAACCCCTCCAACGCCAAGTGCGACTTCCCGCCGCTGATCGGCGCGGCCGCGTCGGTCTGCCCGCCGAGCTACACGTTGGTCGCCGACGTGAACACCTGCGCCGGTACGGTGAACTCCGCCTGCCCGGCGGGCTCGGGCTTCGGCCACTACGAGCAGGCCTGCACCTCCGGCAGCGCGCTGCCGGGGTTCAGCTGGGATACCGAGACGCTCCAGTACGTGGGGCCCTGGTCGTGCCCGGCGGGGTTCGCCCTCGACGCCGGCCCGGGGAGCTGCTCCGGCGCGCCGTGCCCGGCGGGCCAGGTGTACGACGCGGCCACCTCGGCCTGTGCAGCCCCTGCTCCCGCCGTGGCCACCACGCTTGTCTGCCCGACCGGCAGCGTCTTCGGCGTCTGGAACGGCAAGTGCGAGGCCGCGAACCTCGGCCCCTGCCCGAGCGGCTACACGTACAACTCGTCCACCAACAAGTGCGAGATCGCGGCCACCCTGACGCCGGCCGCCAGCTGCCCCACCGGCTACGCGTTCGACGCGGCCAGCAACCGCTGCGCCGGGGGCGCCAGCTCCGCCTGCCTCCAGTTCGGCGGCACCTGGGGCAACTACGAGCAGACCTGCACCTCCGGCGCCGCGCTCCCGGGCTTCAGCTGGGACACGGAGACCGGTCAGTACGTCGGGCCCTGGTACTGTCCGCCGGCCTACGCGCTCAACACCTCCAACGGCAGCTGCGCCGGCCCCATGGTGACCGCCAGCTGCCCGGCGGGGACGACCATCAACGCGTACACCACCAAATGTGAAGCCACCGCCTCCGCGGCCTGCGCCGCCGGCCAGACCTACAACCCCTCCAACGCCAAGTGCGACTTCCCGCCGGTCGCCAGCGCCGCCGCCCCCACGTGCCCGCCGGGATTCATCCTCGACGTCGATGGTCGCTTCTGCGCCGGCGCGCTGAACTCCGCCTGCCCGGCGGGTTCGGGCTTCGGCCACTACGAGCAGGCCTGCACCTCCGGCAGCGCGCTGCCGGGGTTCACCTGGGATACCGAGACGCTCCAGTACGTGGGGCCCTGGTCGTGCCCGGCGGGCTTCGCGCTCGACGCCGGCCCGGGGAGCTGCTCCGGCGCGCCGTGCCCGTCCGGAGCCGCCTTCGACGCGGCCACCTCCAGCTGCCAGCTCTCGGGGTGCCCCGACGGCACCGTGAAGAGCGGAAGCCTCTGCATCGCGGCGGCGGTCTGTCAGTAGAGCGGCGATAGAACCCCGAGGGCACGATCGCTCGGAGGGTGATCCCCGGAGCTCGGGGGTCACCCTCTTCCTTCATGGGCGCGTGCGCCACGAACGCGCTTGCCGCCCCGACCGCGGGGCGGGAGGATCGCCCGCATGGCGACCGACTTCGTGGCCCGCGAGGTTCCCGCGCTCCGCAAGCGCCTCTTTCGCCTGGGCCTCTCCGGTACCTTCGGCCTCGACGAGGCGGGCTGCCGCGAGGCGCTCGAGCGCGTGCAGTACGTGTTCTGGAGCCCGCGCATGAAGGCGCTCACCCCGGCGCTGCGCGACGCGCTGAGGCGCGACCGCGAGCGGTACGCGGTCTCCGCGGGGCCGCTCCTCGGCTACTTCCCGGGTGCGGTGCGGAAGGCGGCCGAGGGCGCGCTGCGGGCGCTCGGCACCGACTACCTCGACGTCCTCCAGCTCTACTGGCTGGGCAAGATGTCCGCGTTCACGGGGCCGGTCCAGGAGGAGCTCGCCCGGCTGCGCGAGGAGGGGAAGGTCCGCGCGCTCGGCGCGTCCATCCACGACCGCCCTCGGGCAGGCGAGCTCGCGGAGCGCTCGATCCTCGACCTGCTCATGATCCGGTACAACGCCGCGCACCCCGGCGCCGAGACCGACGTCTTCCCGCACCTCCAGAGCCGCCGCCCGGCGGTCGTCGCGTACACGGCGACCTCCTGGCGCAAGCTGCTCCGGCCGCCGCGCGGCTGGAAGGGCCCGGCCGCCACCGCCGGCGACTGCTACCGCTTCTGCCTCTCGAGCCCGCACGTCGACGTGGTGCTGACAGGCCCCCGGAACGCGGCCGAGCTGCGGGAGAACCTGGCGGCGCTGGAGAAGGGGCCGCTCTCCGAGGCGGAGCTGACGTTCATGCGGGAGCTCGGGCGCGCCGTGCACGGCTAGCGGCAGGTGCGCGCGCGGCGCACATGGTCGGCGTTGCGGCCGCAGCCCTGCGATGAGAGCCTGCGCGTCGCCGCGGCGGCACCGGCGGCGGAGGAACCGTGGATCGAGCCCTGGCGTACGCCACCCTCGAGCTCTCGGCCGAGGCCACCCCGGAGGAGGTCCGCACCGCCTACCGGCGGCGCGCCTTCGCCACCCACCCGGACCGCGCCGGCGGCGACGTCGCCGCGTTCCGCGCGGTGTCCGAGGCGTACCGGGCCCTCTCCGACCCGGCGCTCCCGGGCGCGCCGGAGCCCGGCCCGGCGGCCGGACCCGACGGCTCGGCGCGCGTGCCGCCCACCGACGCGGCGAAGGTCCTGTTCGAGTACCTGAGCGACCTCGCGTCCGACATGATCCTGAACGGCGCGACGCCGGAGGTGGTGGTCGCGTTCCTCGCCGGCGAGGGCTGCCCGGCCTCGGTCGCGCGAGCGCTCGAGCGGGAGCTGCGCGACCGCGTCCAGCCGGAGCCGAACGATCCAGGCGCGGCGCCTCGCCCCCCGGAGCCCTCCGCGGCGCAGCGGTCCGCGCGCTCCTCCCCGAGGTGGCTGCCGGTCGCGGTCGGTGTGGCGGCGGTCGCGGCCTGCGTCGCGGGGGCGTGGCCCCTGGCGAAGCGAGCCTTCGCGAACCTGCCTGCGGCCGCGCCGCCGGCGGCCGCCGCGGTCGTCGTCGCGCCTCCGGTCCCGGCGACCCCGCAGGCCCCGCCGCCTCCGCCGAGCGCGCCCGCTCCCGCCCGGCCGCCGCGGAGCGCGCCGGCCCGGCCCCACGCGCAGCCGGCGCCCCGGCCGGCCACGCGCGATCGCCGGACCGCCTCGCTCAGCCCCACGAGCGGCGAGCTCGACGCCGAGCGCGAGGCGCTGGAGGCGGACCAGCGCCGCTTCGCCGCCGAGGCCGCCGAGCTGGACGCCGAGAGCGCCCGGATCGACGCCGCGGAGGCGGCGCTCGCGTCGGCCCCCGACCCCCGCCGGGCCGCCTCGCTCGCGAGCGCGAAGGCCGCCTACAACGCGCGCTTCGAGCGGGCGCGGCGGATGGAGAAGGACCTCCAGCGCCGCGTGCGCGACCTGAACGGGAAGATCACCGCCTACAACGAGCGGGTGCGCGCGGGGCGCTAGAGGCGCCGCCCTCGCCGGGCGACGAAACCTCGCCGGTTCGCGTCCGTCGGCGGCCGGCACGCCCGCCGGCGCGCGGCGGCAGGCTCGGCCGCGTCGCGAGCCGTGAGCGGAGCGGCGCCGCGCGTTACCATACCTGGCCCGCTCTCCCAGCCCCCCAGGAGGCCACATGAAAGCCATCCAGGTTCACCAGTTCGGCGGTCCCGAGGTCCTCGCCCTCCACGAAGTGGCCGCGCCGAAGCCGGGTCCCGGCCAGGTGCTCGTCCGGGTCCGCGCGGCCGGCGTGAACCCGTACGACACGTACATGCGCGCCGGCACCTACGCCATCAAGCCGCCGCTCCCGTACACCCCCGGCTCCGACGCGGCCGGCACCGTCGAGGCGGTCGGCCCGGGCGTCGCCCGGGTGAAGCCCGGCGACCGCGTCTACACCGCCGCCACCCTCTCCGGCGCGTACGCCGAGCTCGCCCTGGCGCAGGAGGCGCAGGTCCACCCGCTGCCGGAGAAGATCTCCTTCGCGCAGGGCGCCGGCCTGTGGGTCCCCTACGGAACCGCCTACACGGCGCTCCACCACCACGGCGCGGCGCGCGCCGGGGAGACCGTGCTCATCCACGGCGCCAGCGGCGGCGTCGGCGTCGCGGCCGCGCAGCTCGCGCGGGCGCAGGGGCTCACCGTCCTCGGCACCGCGGGGACCCCGCGCGGCCTCGAGCTCGCGAGGCGGGAGGGCGCTCACCAGGTCTTCGATCACTCGAAGGCCGGCTACACCGAGGAGATCCTGAAGGCGACCGGCGGGAAGGGCGTCGACGTCATCCTGGAGATGCTGGCGAACGTGAACCTCGCCGCCGACCTCAAGCTCCTCGCGCCCGGCGGGCGCGTGGTCGTCATCGGCAACCGCGGAGAGGCCTCCATCAACGCCCGCGAGCTCATGAGCCGCCGCGCCTCGATCCGCGGCTTCACGCTGTGGGCCGCGACGCCCGCCGAGGCCGCCGAGATCCACGCCGCCCTCGCCGCAGGCCTCGAGAACGGGACGCTGCGCCCCATCGTCGGCAAGGAGCTCCCGCTGGCGGAGGCGGCGCAGGCGCACCGCGAGGTGATGTCCTCCGGCGCCTACGGGAAGATCGTGCTCGTCCCCGGCTCGGCATGAACGACCCGGCTGCCATCGTCGACGACGCCGCGTTCACGGCGATGGTGGACGCGCGCGCCCGCTCGCTGCTCGACGTCGCCGGACGCCTCGGCGCGGTCGACGCCGACGCCGCGCTCGCGCTCCTGACCCGGCCGATGCTGGCGATGATCCGCTCCGAGGCCACCCAGCTCGAGGAGCTGCTGGACGCCTACGGCGCGCTCCGGAACGAGCGCTGGCGGCACTTCCGAGGTGTGATGGCGGGGGTGAAGACCTTCGCGCACGCGCACTACGGGCTCGTCCACCTGCTCCACGCGTCGGCCCAGTACCGCCTCCTCTGCGAGGAGGCCGATCTGGACGCCGGCCTCCTCCAGGCGCGGCGCTTCACGGCCCAGGTGCTGCACGCGGCCAGCCGGCGGCTCGCCGAGGCAGCGCGGTCGCTGGGGCTCTCCCCGCGTCCGGCGGACGTCTGCGCGGAGGTCCTGCCCCCCGGGCGCCTGCCCCCGGACTGCCCGCTCCGCCACGTCGAGGACGCGGGCGAGACGGTCGCGCGGCTCGCCACCGCGTTCCTCAACCTGGCCGACGGCGGCGCGCGCTCGCTCGCGCCCAGGGCCGCGTCCGCCGGCGGTGACCCGTCCCAGGACGCGCTGCCCACCGAGGGCGAGCTCCGCGACGCGGCCGAGGACTTCCACAACCTGCAGGCGCTCTACGACACCCACGTCGCTCGCACCGACGTCGAGCGCGACGACCCGGAGCTGCTCTCGCTCCGCGGGCACGCCTCCGCCGTCTATCACCTGCTCGAGGTGGCGACCGAGCTCGTGCACTACCGCGAGCGCCACCTCGTGCACGCGCCGGCCGGCGGCGACCGGCTCCCGCTCTTCGGCGACCACCCCGGCGGCATCCCGCCGGCGCGGCTCGACGCGGTGCTGCGCGTCGTGCTGGTCCTGGTGACCCGCTACCTGCAAGTCGGCCGGACCCTCGCCCAGCAGCTCCTCCGGCGCTACGCCGAGCGGGGCGAGATCACCGTGCCGGTCCCGCGCTACCGCGGCTTCCACGTGCGGCCCTCCACGCTGGTGGCCCGAGTGGCGTACCACTACGGGAGCGCCGTCTCCATGACGCTCGACGGCGAGACCTACGACGCGGCCTCGCCGATGGAGCTCTTCCGGGCCAACGAGGCGATCAACGCCAGGAAGCGCCGCTGGCTGGCCCAGGAGATCGGCGCGCTCGTGAACGGCGACGAGGAGCGGCTCGGCGACGACCTGGTCCGGGCCGTGCGCAACGTCCTCGTGCGCCTGTCCGAAGAGGCCAAGGTCATCCTCTACGAGCAGCCGCTCCCGCCCATCGAGGGCCCGCTCGGCGGCGGGCAGCCGGTCCTGGCCTTCATCGTCGACGCCGTGGCGCGGCTCCAGGCGCTCGGCAAGATCGACATCGTCGCCACGGTCACCGCCACCTTCCGCGGCGATCGCCGCGTGCTCGCGGACCTCGAGCTGCTGGCCGAGAGCGGCTACGGCGAGGACGCGTACGGCAACAACATCGCCCTGCCGGAGCAGCTCGGGTACCTGCGGCGCTGACGGACGCGGCAGGCGAGTGTGCCCCGGCGCCCGGCGGCGCCTTTTCTCGCCGGCCCGAGCCGTGCGATATGCATCGGACCGTGAGCCGATCCAGCACCGCCGAAGGCCCCCGCCGCCCCGAGCTCCTCGCCCCCGCCGGCGGCCTGGAGGCAGGCCTGGCCGCGCTGCAGTACGGCGCCGACGCGGTCTACCTGGGGCTGAAGCGCTTCTCCGCCCGCGCCGACGCGCAGAACTTCACGCTCGACGAGCTGGACCGCTTCCTCGGGCACGCCCGCGCGCTCACTCCCGTCCGCCGCGCCTTCGTGGCGGTGAACACGCTGGTGCTCGACCGCGAGCTCCCCGGCCTGGTGGACACGCTGGGGGACCTCGCCGACCTGGGCGCCGACGCCCTCATCGTGCAGGACCTGGGCGTGGCGCGGCTCGCCCGCCGCCACTTCCCCCAGCTCGAGCTGCACGCCAGCACCCAGCTCGCCGCCCACTCGCGCGCCGGGGTGGAGACGCTGCGCGACCTGGGCTTCGCGCGGGTCACCCTGGCGCGCGAGCTGACGCTGGAGGAGCTCCGCGACTGCGCCGCGGTGCCGGGGGTGGAGGTGGAGGCCTTCCTCCACGGCGCGCTCTGCTACGCCTACAGCGGGCTCTGCCTCTTCTCCTCGCACGTGCTCGGCCGCAGCGGCAACCGCGGCTCCTGCGCCTACCCGTGCCGCGACCGCTGGGAGGTGACCTCCCTCGACGGCCCGCCGCTGCCCGAGCGGCTGCGCTCCGGCTTCGCCTTCTCCATGAAGGACCTGGCGCTGCCCGACCACGTGGGCGCGCTGCGCGACGCGGGCGTGGCCTGCCTCAAGATCGAGGGGCGCAAGAAGGGGCCCACCTACGTCGCGGCCGCGGTGGACTACTACCGCCGGCTGCTCGACGGCACGCTCCCGGCGGCGGAGCGGCCGGAGCGGGAGGCGGACCTCAAGGCCACCTTCGCGCGCCCCTGGACGACGCTCTACCTCGACTCGCACCGCGAGAAGGACGTGGCCGACCGCGACCTGGTGGGCCACCGCGGCGCGCCGCTCGGCCAGGTGGAGGCGGTGGTGCGGTCGGGCGCGGGCGCCGCCATCCGGTTCCGCACCGCGCGCGCCCTGGCGCGCCACGACGGGCTCCAGGTGGAGGTCCCGGGACTCGACCGTCCGTTCGGGTTCGGGGTCTCCAGCCTGCGGCTCGTGACCCGCGGCGCCGCCGCGGACGTCTTCGAGGCGCCGGCGGGCGCGCTGGTGGAGGTGCCGCTGCCGGACGACTACCCCACCGTCCCGCGCGGCGCGCCCGTCTCCTGCTCCTCGTCCCAGGCGGTGAAGCTCCGCTACCAGCTCGAGCGCCCCAAGCTCGCGCAGCGCGCCCGCCGGCCCATGTCCGTCGCGGCCGAGGTCTCGGAGACTGGGCTCCGGCTGGAGGCGAGCGCCGAGGCCGCGCCGGGGCACGCTGTCCGGGCCGAAGTGACCGTCGCCGGCGCGCTCGAGGCGGCGCGCGATCCGGCCGGGATGGCCGCGAGCGCCCGCGCCGCGTTCGAGAAGCTGGGCGACACCCGCTTCCGGCTGGCCGGGCTCGACTGGCGCAACCCGGCCGGCCGCTTCGTGCCGGTGTCGCGGCTCAACGAGGCGCGGCGGGCGCTGGCGGAGGCGCTGGACGCGGCGGTCACCGCGCATGCGCGGGGCCAGGTCGAAGCGGCCCGCGCCGCCGAGGCCGCTCTCACACCTGGAGCCGCCGCCCCGGGCGACGCACCGCGCTTCACCGTCAAGGTGGACCGGCTCGAGGCGCTCGACGCCTTCGAGCCCGAGGACTTCGAGGGCGCGGACGACGTCGTCGTCGACCTCGGGCTCCTGCCGCTCCGCGGGCTCGTCGAGCGGCTCTCCGCCCTCACGGCGCGGGCCGGGCCGGAGCGGCTGCGGCTCGGGCTCCCGCTCATCGTGCGGGGCTGGGAGGAGCGGGCACTCCGGGCCCGCGTCGAGGCGCTGCGCGCGGCGGGGTACCGGCGGTGGGAGCTGACCGGGCCGGCCTCGTGGGCGCACCTCGGCCTCGCGCCCGGCGACGCCGGGGGCCTCGACCTCTCCTCCGACTGGAGCCTCTATGCGGTGAACCGCGCCGCGGCCCGGCAGCTCCGCGACCTGGGCGTGGGCCGGATCACCCTCTCCACCGAGGACGTCCGCGAGAACCTCGCGGCGCTGCTGGCGGAGCTGGGCCCGGCCGCGTCGGTGGTGGTGTACGAGGACTCGCCGCTCTTCATCTCCGAGTCCTGCCCCTACGCCAACCTCGCCGGCGGCTGCCCCGGGCCGGCCAGCTGCACCTTCGAGCGGATGGAGCTCACCTCGTCGCACGGCGGGAAGGCGCTGGTGGTGAACGAGCGCTGCCGCGCGTTCACCCTGAACGACGCGCCCTACAACCTCTCGCCGCGCCTGGCCGCGCTGCGGGAGGCGGGCGCCCGGAGCTTCCGGGTGCACTTCGTCCACCGCCCCTACGCGCCGGAGCGCGCCCGGGAGCTCTGGCGCGCGCTGCGGCGGGGCCAGGTGGTCCGGCCGGGCCACCTCGGGAACTTCGACCGCGAGGCCTGGTAGCGGCCGCTACTTCAGGTCGGGCCGCGGCCGCTCGCCGAGGTACGTCCTGCGCTCCAGCTCGGCCAGGACGCCGAGCGCGCGCTTCAGGGTCGAGAGGAAGGTCTTCATGGGGCTCCTCAGGCCTGCGCGGCGACGCCGAGGGCCTCCGGCTCCGCCTCGTCGATCGCCTCGGGCAGGACCTTGCGGTCGAGCATGGCCCGCGCCCGCTCCACGTCGAGCTCGCCCTCCCAGCGCGACACCGCCACCGAGGCCACGCCGTTGCCGATGAGGTTCGTGATGGCGCGCGCCTCGGACATGAAGCGGTCCACGCCGAGCAGCAGGGTGAGGCCCGCCACCGGGATGTTGCCGACCGCCGACAGGGTGGCGGCGAGCGTGATGAAGCCGCCGCCCGTCACCGCCGCCGCGCCCTTCGAGGTGAGCAGGAGCACGGCCAGGATCTCGAGCTCCTGGCCCATGGTGACGTGGGTGTTCGTCGCCTGGGCGATGAAGAGCGTGGCGAGCGTCAGGTAGATGGAGGTGCCGTCCAGGTTGAAGGAGTAGCCCATCGGCACGACGAGCCCGACCACCGGCTTGCCGCAGCCGAGCTTCTCCATCTTGCGCATCATGAGGGGGAGCGCCGACTCGGACGAGCTCGTCCCGAGGACGATCAGGATCTCCTCCTTGATGTACCGGAGGAACTTGAAGATGTTGAGCCGGCAGATCAGCATCACCAGGCCCAGCACCAGGAACACGAAGAGGACGCTCGTCGTGTAGAAGGTGCCGATGAGCTTGGCGAGGCTCACCAGCGTCTTCACCCCGTACTTCCCCACGGTGAAGGCCATGGCGCCGAACGCGCCGATGGGCGCGACCCGCATCACGATGCCGACGATCTTGAAGAGGACGCCGGAGAGGCCGTCGATGAACTGGAGCACCACCTTGGCGTAGTCGCCCTTCATGCCGGCCAGCGCGACGCCGAACAGGATGGAGAAGAACAGCACCTGGAGGATCTCGCCGCGCGCGAACGCGTCGGCGACGTCCTTCGGGATGATGTTCATCACGAAGTCCATCGTGGACAGGTGCGCCGACGGCGCCGTGTAGCTGGCGATGGCCTTGGTGTCGAGGGTGGCCGGGTTCACGTTCATCCCGGCGCCCGGCACGAGGACCTTGCCCACCAGGAGGCCGATGGCGAGGGCGATGGTGGTGAGGACCTCGAAGTAGATGATGCCCTTGAGGCCCACGCGGCCGACCTTCTTCAGATCGCCCATCTTCGCGATGCCGGTCACGACCGTGGAGAAGACGATCGGGGCGATGAGCATCTTGACGAGCTTGATGAAGCCCTCGCCGAGCGGCTTCATCTGCGTCCCGACGGCCGGGTAGAGGTGCCCGACCAGCGCGCCGATGATCACGGCCGTGATGACTTGCAGGTAGAGGCTACGGGAGAAGCGCTTCACGTCGTCCTCCTTGCGGCGCCGGCGGCCGCGTCGGCTGGGTTGCACGACGCGGCGCGTCGCCAGCTCCCCTGAGCCCGGGAGCTCTCCTCCTGAGCACGGACGATGCCGTCCGGTGCGACAGGGTGTGCTGCGCGCGAACGCGCTGTCCCCGCGGGGTCTCACGCACCGGAGGCGCGGCGCGCGCGTGGCGAACGGGTATGCCGTCTGGAATGGAGCTTCGGCGTGAGCGAGCGTTTTCCGGCGTATCCACGGGCCGCTCGCGGCGCGATGCCGGACGGAATGCGCATTCCGGCCGGAATACGGGTTCGCGCCGACCCGCCTAGCCGCGGCGATACGACTTGAGCCGCTTCGAGAGCGCCGGCTGCGAGATCCCGAGCAGCCGCGCCGCCAGCGTCTGGTTGCCGCCGGCGCGCGACATCGCCTCCTGGATCAGCAGCTCCAGGCTCTCGTCGAAGCCCGGCAGGCGCTCCAGGCCGGCGAAGGGGTTCTTCTCCCCCTCGCCCTCGCCCGCCGGCGCCGCGGCCGGCGCGCCGCGCCGGAGGCCGATGGCGTCGAGGAAGGAGTCCATCGAGAGGACGCGCTCCTTGTGGACGCTGACGGCGTCGAAGACCATCGCCTTCAGCTCGCGCACGTTGCCCGGGAAGTCGTGCGCCGCCAGGAGCTGCGCCAGCTGCCTAGGGGCGGTGGGCTTCTTCTTGCCCAGGGAGCGCGCCGCCTCGTCGAGGAAGTGCTCGAGGAGGAGCGGCACGTCGCCCTTGCGCTCGCGCAGCGGCGGGACGCGCACCCGGTGCGTGCGCAGCCGGTAGTAGAGGTCGCGCCGGAAGAGGCCCGCCTTCTCCTTGGCGGTGAGGTCCTGGTGGGTGGCGACGATGACGCGCGCCTTGACGCGCTTCGGGCGATCGCTGCCGAGCGGGAAGTACTCGCCGTCCTGCAGGAACCGGAGCAGCTTCACCTGGGAGGCGATGCTGAGGTCCCCGATCTCGTCGAGGAACAGGGTGCCGTCCGCCGCCTCCTCCACCACGCCCCGGCGCGGCTGCTCGGCGCCGGTGAAGGCGCCGCGCACGTGCCCGAAGAGCGTGTCGGCGAAGACCGGGTCGTCCACCCCGGCGACGTTCACCGCCACCAGCGCGCCGCGGCAGCCGGAGAGCTGGTGCGTCGCGCGGGCGATGAGCTCCTTGCCGACGCCGCTCTCGCCGGTGATGAGCAGCGGCTGCGGGCTCCGCGCCACCGCCTCGATGTACGAGAAGAGGGTGCGCATCGTCGGGTCGCTGGTGACGATGCCGGAGAAGGCCTCCGGGTGCTGCGGCGCGCCGGCCAGCAGCCGGCTCGACATCTCGAGGTTCTCGCGCTGCAGCTCCTGCATGCGGACGGCGCGCAGCACGCCCGCCACCAGGCGATCCTCCTCGTCGGTCTTCACGTGGTAGTCGAACGCGCCGAGCTTCACGCACCGGACCGCCGTCTCGATCTGGTTCATGCCGCTCACCACGATCACCGAGACGCCCGGGTGGTCGGCCGCGATCAGCGCCAGGAGCTCCTCGCCCGAGAGGTGCGGCATGGTGAGATCGAGCAGCACCACGCCCACGTCGTCCCCGTCGAGGATCTCGAGGACGCGCCGCGGGTCGTCGCAGGTGATGAGGTGGGTGAGGCCGGCGGAGCGCTCGAGGGTCATGGCGAGCGAGCGCAGCCAGGCCGGCTCGTCGTCGACGAGGAGGATCCCGAAGGCCGGGGAGACCCGCTCGCTCATGCCGCCGCCTCCGTCGAGATCGCGCGCAGCGCGAAGGACACCGTGGTGCCGGCGCCGACCGCGGACTCGAACTGGAGCGCGCCGCCGTGCTCCTTCACGATGGTGGCGGAGATCGAGAGCCCGAGGCCGGTCCCGCCCGTCTCGCGCTTGGTGGTGAAGAACGGGTCGGTGAGGCGGGGCAGGTCCTCGGGGGCGATGCCGGCGCCCTCGTCCGCCACCTCGACCACCACCTCGCCGCGCGCGGGGTCGTGGCGCGTCGCGAGGCGGACCGCGCGCTCGGGGCCGGGCAGCGCCTGGCAGGCGTTGAGGAGCAGGTTCACGAGGACCTGCTCGATGCGCTGCGGGTTGCCGAGGACGCGCGGCAGGTCCCGCCCCAGCTCCAGGGTGAACCGGTGCGTCGCCTTCCGGATCGAGACGTCGACCAGCCGGACCGCGGCGGCGGCCACGGCGTTCACGTCCATGGGCTCGAGCGCCGGCGCGTCCTCGCGGCGCGCGAAGTTCTTGAGGTCGTCGACGATGCGCTTGATGCGCCGCCCGCCGGCCAGCATCTCGTCGAGCATCTGCGGCAGCTCCGCGCGCATCCGGTCGTAGGGGAGGCCGGCGAGCTCGAAGCGCGCGCCCAGCTCCTGGCGGCGGGCGTCGAGCACCTCGCAGGCGTCGAGCAGGGCGGCCTTGAGGATGGGCATGTTGAGGAGGATGTAGCCGTTCGGGTTGTTGATCTCGTGCGCCACGCCCGAGACCAGCACGCCGAGCGCGGCCATCTTGCCCGCCTGGATGAGCTGCTGCTGGTGCTGCCGCAGCTCCTCCTCGGAGCGCTTGCGCTCGGCGACCTCGCGCGCCAGCGACGCGGTCCGCTGCGCCACGAGCTTCTGCAGCGAGCGCGACCACAGCACCGTGCCGCCGAGCACGAGGAGCAGCGGCACGAGCGCCAGGCTCACGTACTCGAGGATGGTGCGGAGCCCCGGACCGCGCGGCTCGAGCACCCCCAGCCAGCGCTCCTGGATGGCGTCGTAGCGGCCGGTCTGCTTGAGGATGGCGAGCCCCTCGTCGAAGCGGGCCACGAGCTCGCCGTGGCCCTTCTTCACGGCGTAGCCGTACCGCTCGACCGCCACCCGCCGCGCCACCGGGACGACGTTCGTGAGGTGCAGCTCGCGGAGGATGTGGATCCCGGGGAGGAGCGCCAGCGCCACGTACTCGTGCTGGCCCGAGGCGAGGAGCCGCAGCGCGTCGGCGGGGGTGCCGGTGCGCACGAGGTCCGCCCCGAACCCGCGCCCGGTGAGGGTCTCGTCCATGATCCCGCCGCCGAACACGATCACCTTCTTCCCGCGCAGCTCGTCGAGCGACGCGACCGGCGGGGTGCCGCGGCGGGCGAAGATGGCGTGCTGGATGATGGCGTGCGGCGGCGCGAAGTCGAGCTCCCGGGCCCGCTCCTGCGAATAGGTGAGGCCCTGCAGGACGTCGATCTCGCCCGAGAGCAGGCCGGCGCGCATCTCGGCCCAGGTCCCGGAGCGGAACTCGACCGTCATGCCCATCACCTCGGCGATGGCGCGGGTGAGGTCGACGTTGAAGCCGGCCGGGTGCCCGGCCGCGTCGACGAACTCGTAGGGCGGGTAGTCGCGGTCGAGGCCCACCACGATGGCGTGGCCGGCGGGCTCGTCGAGGGGCTGCGCCCGGGCAGGCGGCGCGGTGAGCGCCAGCACGCCCGCCGAGGCGAGCGCGAGGAGGGGTCGCGGGACCGTCACGAGGCGACACGCTACCCCAAAGCGGCCGCGAGCTGGCTGCGCCTCCCCTGCATCCCGCCCCGCGCTCCCTGCCCTACCCGACTACCCGAGGTCGCGGGCGTCCACCGGGAGGTCCAGCTGCGGGCGCGGGAGGCCCCACCACGAGGCGGCGCCGCTGGCGCCGGCGTCGGCCCTCCGCTCGGCCCGCGCGCGCACCGTCGCGAGCAGGCGCAGGAGCGCGGGGCGCGCCTGCACGCGGCCTCGCTCCTCGAAGGTGAGGGCGGCGATCGCCTCCGCCACCGTGCCCGCCTCCCGGATCTTCTTCTCCGCCACGGCCTCGACCGGATCGAAGGCGCCGCCCCCGCCGGACGGCGCCCGGTCGGTGAGCGCGAGGTGGCGCTGCAGGAGCCGCGGGTCCTCGACCACGCTCGCGAGGTCGGGCGTCTCCGCGAGCGCGGCGCGGTAGGCGGGCAGGACGAGCTCGACCGCGCGCGCGATGGGGGGCGTCCGCGTCTCCTCCGGGGTGCGGAGCAGGCCGGCGCGCCGGACGGCGCGGCCCACGGCGCCCGACGCGACGAGCTTCGAGAGCGGCGCCGCCAGCACCAGCCCCAGGGCGGCGGGCGCGAGCCAGGCCGCCATCTGCCAGGAGATGCTCCAGGCCACCAGGGCCAGGGCGAGGCCCACCAGGGCGTGCCAGCGGTGCGCGCGCAGCGCCTCCGGCCAGGCGAGGCTCGCGCCCTCCCGGCGCTGCGCCCGCCAGCCGGAGCTCCGGCCGCGCAGGACGTCCGCGACGAGCCCGCAGTGGATGAGCGCCTGGATGGGCGCGATGAGCGCCGAGACCACCACCTCGAGCGCGAAGCCCAGCGTCGCGAGGAGGAGCCCGCCGTGCGCGCGGCGCCGCCCCGGCCTCACCACGACCGACAGGAAGCCCAGCACCTTCGGCCCGAACAGCACGCCCAGGGTGAGCGCGAA
Organism: Anaeromyxobacter diazotrophicus; assembly: GCF_013340205.1. NCBI lineage: Bacteria > Pseudomonadati > Myxococcota > Myxococcia > Myxococcales > Anaeromyxobacteraceae > Anaeromyxobacter > Anaeromyxobacter diazotrophicus. The sequence goes on along the minus strand of NZ_BJTG01000003.1, from coordinate 112,468 downwards.
GAGGCGGACCGCGCGCTCCGGGTCGATGCGCGGCCACAGCGGGAAGAGCGTCTGCACGTGCGAGAAGTACTGCTGCCGGGCCGACTCGTACTGGACGCCGAGCGCCAGCGCCGAGATCACGAACAGGAGCCAGATGGGCGAGGAGAGGTACGACATGATCCCGGCCACGAAGTGCAGCCGGGAGAGCCAGTGCAGGCCCTTCGCCCCGAGGACCCGCGCGTGCTGGAGGTTGCCCTGGCACCAGCGCCGGTCGCGGACGGCCAGGTCCAGGATGGACGACGGGCCCTCCTCGTAGGAGCCCGCCAGGTCGGCGGCGATCGTCACCTTCCAGCCGCCGCGCCGGAGGAGCGCCGCCTCCACGAAGTCGTGGCTGAGGATGAAGCCGCCGAAGGGCGGCTCGCCCGGCAGCACCGGGAGCCCGGCGCAGGCGAGGAAGGCCTCGGTGCGGAGGATGGCGTTGTGGCCCCAGAAGTTGCCCTCGCTCCCCGTCCACCACGCGAGCCCGTCGCCGAGCAAGGCGCCGTAGACGCTGCCGGCGAACTGCTGCACGCGCGCGAGCAGCGTCGTCCCGCGGTGGAGGCGCGGCAGGGTCTGGATGAGCCCTGCGTCCGGGTCGTCCTCCATCCGCTGGGCCAGCGCGACCAGGGTGGCGCCGTCCATGAGGCTGTCGGCGTCGAGGACGAGCAGGTGGTCGTAGGCGCCGCCCCACCGCTCGCAGAAGTCGCGGATGTTGCCCGGCTTGTGGGCGACGTTCCGCGCGCGGCGCCGGTAGAAGACGCGGACCGCGCCCTCGAGCCGCCGCCGGAGGAGCCGGACCGCCTCCAGCTCCGCCAGGGCGACGTCCCCGCGGGTGGTGTCGCTGAGCAGGAACAGGTCGAAGGCGCGCCCCGCGCCCCGGGCGGCGAGGTCGCGCCCCATCGCCTCGAGGGCCGCCGCGACGCGGGCGGGATCCTCGTTGTAGGTGGGCAGGAGGAGCGCGGTGCGCGTGCGGAGCGGGCGATCGGCGGGCGCGCCCTCGCGGCGGCGCGTCACCACCCGGGCGAACCCGACCAGCGACGTCACCAGCGGCAGGCTGATCCAGGCGAAGTTGACCGCGAAGAGCGCCAGCACCGCGACCGCGACCGGCGTCAGGTGGCCGACCGCCAGCGCGCGCCACATCTCCTCGATGGCGTAGCCGGCCAGCGCCAGGGCCGCCCCGAACACCGCCGCCCGCCGCCACGCCGGCGTGCGCGCCCGGCGCGGGTCGCGCGGCCTCCGCCGGCTCGCCCCGTCGAACCGCCCGAGCGCCTGCGACGGCATCGGGCGCGGCCGCTCGGGCGGCATGCCCCGCTCCTCGCGGCCGGACCCCGGGGCGCCCCCCTCCCGCTGCCTCAACGCTTCGTCCATCGGTAGAGCCAGACCTCCGCGCAACGTGAACCCCCGAGCTCGAGCTCGAGCCGCAGCTCGCTCAGCTCCGCCTTCTCGGGGTCGAGGATGAAGGTCACCCGATAACCGTGCGTGAGCGGGTTGTCACTCACGACCACGTCGTGGACCTTTCCGGCCGAGGCGGTCACCACGGCGGTCGGGGCGGCGCACGCTCCGTCGCACGCCTGACGCCCCGGCGCATAGTCGACGACGAAGCGGCGGACCGGCGTCGGCGCCTTCACGTCCGCGCGGCCGACGGCGGTCCCCACCACGCGGAGGAGCTCGCGCTCGGCGGACGGCTCGTCGCCCCACGCCAGCCGGTAGGCGAAGCGGAGCTCGCCGCCCGCGGGGATGGGCCGGCGCGGGTGCCAGAAGGCCACCACGTTGTCGTGGATCTCGGCGTCCGACGGGATCTCGGTCAGGACCACCTCGCCCTCGCCCCAGTCGCCCGCCGGCTCGACCCACAGGCTCGGGCGGCGCTCGAAGCGGGACTCGAGGTCCTGGTAGTGGTCCGGGTCGCGGTCGCGCTGCACGAGGCCGAATCCGCGCGGCCCCTGGTCCGCGAAGGCGCTGATCTGCAGTCGGGTGGGGTTCGCGAGCGGCCGCCACAGGTGCTCGCCCCGGCCGTTCACCACGAGGAGCCCGTCCGAGTCGTGGACCTGGGGGCGGAAGTCGTCCACCCCGCCGCGCTCGCTCGGCGCGAACATGAACATGCTCGTGCCAGGGGCGAGGCCCGCCTCCGCCAGCGCGACGCGGGGGAAGAGCACCGCCTCGACCAGCATGACCGTGTCGCGGCCCGGGTGGATCTCGAACCGGTAGGCCCCGGCGACGCTCGGGCTGTCGAGGAGCGCGTGCACCGTCACCGCCGCGCTGCGCGGCTTCGGCTCCTCGATCCAGAAGGCCCGGAAGGCGGGGAACTCCTCGCCGCTCGGGTGCCCCACCTTCACCGCCAGGCCGCGCGCCGACAGCCCGTACTCCTGGTCGCGGCCGAGCGAGCGGAAGTAGCTCGCGCCCTGGAAGACCGCCACCTCGTCGAAGTGCCGCCGGTCGTTCAAGGGGTACAGCAGCCGGAAGCCCGAGAAGCCGACGTCCTCGGCCGGCAGCGGCGCCGGGACGAGCTTCCCGGCCGTGAACAGGTCCGGGCGGTAGGCGAGGTGCTTCGCCCGGCCGTCCTTCACCAGCGCCAGCTCGACGCCGCTGGTGAAGAGGTAGCCGGGGGGCAGGAGCTGCAGGTGGAAGCCGCGGCTCGGGTGCGCCCAGATCGTCTCCGAGGGCCGGAACCGGATGTCGCGGTACTGGTCGTAGGTGAGCTTCGCCAGGCTGTCCGGCACCGTGGCGGGCGGCGGGGCATACGGCGCCTGGGCGAGCGCCCGAGCGAGCGCGATCACGGTCCCCGGGCCGAACGGCCCGTCGCGCGCCAGGCGCGGCTCCGCCCGGGTGATCGGATGGATCTCCGGCGGGTGGCCCGCGGGCGGCGGGGCGGCGAGCGCCTGCGCAGGGAGCGCCAGGCCGATCGCGGCCAGCAGCCCGATCGCCGGACCGCCCCCGCGCCCCTGCCCGCGTCCCGCGCACGGCCTGCCGCAAAAGCCAGCATCCGAGCGGCTTTTTTCAGTTCGTCCCATCGCGTCGTCGCGGACAGGATGGCCCCGACGCGCGCCCGCGGCCACCCGCAGAGCCCAAGACGTCCGTCCGCCGTGGGGCGGGCGCGGTGAGCGCCTCGCGGACCCGCGCGCCATTCACCCAAAGTGAGCGAGCAACGCCTCGGCCGCCCCTCCGCCGCCGGTCGCGCGGAGGAATTTCGCGGCGCGGGCGGACCGTTCCAGCCCCGAATGGAAAGCAGACGACTGGACGTGCGCATGAGGCACACACGTACGGCGCTGTGCGCTGTCGGCGCAGCGGCGCTCTTCGCCTTCTCGCCCGCGGGAGCGAGGGCCGCAGCCGGGGTCACCCAGGGTGACGCCGCCGCGCCTCGGCCCTTCCGCGCTTCGCCAGCGCAGCAGGCGTTCCTGGACCAGCTCCAGCGCGACACCTTCAAGTTCTTCTGGGAGGCGTCCCCCGCCGGGACCGGGCTCACCCCCGACCGCGCGCCGGGGTCGGACGTGTCGAGCGTGGCGGCGGTGGGGTTCGCGCTGACGTCGTACCTGGTGGGCGTCGAGCGGGGCTACGTCTCGCGAGCGGACGCCGCCGCGCGGACGCTGGTCACGCTCGAGACGCTCTGGCGCGCGCCGCAGGGCCCCGAAGCCGAGGGCACCTCCGGCCACCACGGCCTCTACTACCACTTCCTCGACGCCCGCCGCGCCGTCCGGGCGAACCGCTCGGAGCTGTCCACCATCGACACCGCGCTGCTCATGGCCGGGGTCCTCTCGTCACAGGCGTACTTCGACCGGGAGGACGCGACCGAGCGCGCCATCCGCCGCCTCGCCGATCGCCTCTACCGGAGGGTGGACTGGGCCTGGGCCACCTCGCCCCGCCACGCGCCGCTCCTCAGCATGGGCTGGAGCCCGGAGGCGGGCTTCATCGACGTGGACTGGAGCGGCTACAACGAGGGCATGCTGCTCTACGTCCTGGCGCTCGGGTCGCCGACGCACCCGGTCGACCCGCGGGCCTGGGAGGCGTGGGCCAGCTCGTACCAGTGGGACGGGTCCCGCGGGCCGGCGCACGTGGCCTTCGGGCCGCTCTTCGGCCACCAGTACTCGCACGTCTGGATCGACTTCCGCGGGATCCAGGACCGCGTCATGCGCGCGCGGGGGAGCGACTACTTCCAGAACTCCGTGCGCGCGACCTACGCCAACCGCGCCTACTGCATCGCCAACCCCGGCGGCTGGAAGGGCTACGGCGAGCTCGGGTGGGGGCTGACCGCCTCCGACGGCCCGCTCGACTCCGCCCGCCCGCCGCCCGGCGCGGAGCGGTTCCGCGCCTACTGGGCGCGCGGCGCGGACGCGGCCACCGACGACGGGACCATCGCGCCCACCGCCGCGGGCGGCTCGGTGGCGTTCGCGCCGGAGGTGGCCATCCCCACCCTGGTGAGCTTCAAGGAGCGCTTCGGCGACCGCCTCTACGGTGCGTACGGGTTCAAGGACGCCTTCAACCTCTCCTATCCCGGGGCGCCGCAGGGGTGGTTCGACGACGCCTACCTGGGCATCGACCAGGGGCCGATCCTGCTCATGGTGGAGAACTACCGCACCGGCTTCGTGTGGCAGCTCCTCCGGAAGAGCCCCGTCCTCGCGAGCGGGCTCGAGCGCGCGGGGTTCAGCGGCGGCTGGCTCGGCGCGCCCGAGCGGCAGGCGTCGCTGTCGCTCCGCTGACCCTGCGGCGGGGGACGAGCCCCCGCCCTACCGAGACGGTCGGTCCCGGCTTCAGCGCGACTCGAGCTGCCGGACGAGCGGATCGACGTCCTTGGGGGTGAGGCCGAGCCCCTGGAGCACCTGGCCCCAGGTGGCGTGGCCGCCCTTCACCGACGCGAGGACGGTGGCCGGCTTCGTCTGGAGGCGGTCCGCGAGGACGACGGCCAGGATGGCCTCGCTGGGCGACGCGCCCGCCTCGTGCAGCGCGGCGACGGCCGCGGGCTCGGCCCGCAGCCGGGAGGTGAGGACGTCGTCCACGGCCAGGGCGGCGAGCTCGCCGTCCGGCGCGCCGCGCGACAGCGCGCCCTCGAACGCCTTGCCGAGGCGGCCGGGCGGCGCGAGCGCCGCCTTCCACGAGCCACCGGCCTTCTTGGCCTCGAGCAGCCGCGAGGGGTCGGCGCCGATCCTGGAGGCGGCCCAGTGCGCGACCCAGAGGTCGTCGGGCGAGGTCCCGGTCATCACCGCCTCGACCAGCTCACGCTTCGGAGGTCCGAACGCCGCCGAGAGGAGGGAGCTGCGGCTGGTGGCGAGGATGTAGGGATCGGCCGCGCCGGGGCGCTCGAGGTCGAAGGTCCGCTCGCGGTAGCAGTGGCACGCCCCCGGGCCGTCGGCGCGCCCGGCCGAGGGGAGGGCCGCGACCACGGCGGCGGCGAACAGCAGGCTCGGCACTCTCACGCGTGACCTCCGCCAGGCTCGCACCAGGAGGGGCAGCCTGAGGTTTCCGGCGGCGCGCAGGCTGCACGCCGCGCGCCAGCGGGCGACCGGGCGTGGAACCCGTGAGTTGACGCTGCCCTGCCGGATCTCACGGACGGTGCAGCGGTGCAAGCCTTGCGCGGGCACCCATATCGCGGTGCGCGCGAGGCCTCACTTCCTCGGCGCCTGGTGCAGCGCGAACGCCGCGCCCTGCGGGTCCATCAGCTGCGCGATGCGCCCGCCGCCGGGCACGTCCATCGGGCCGTTCATGACCTTTCCGCCCTTGCGGGTGGCGCGCCCGATCGCCGCGTCGAGGTCGCTCGTCGACGCGTAGTAGAGCCACATGGGCGGCGGCGGCGCGCCCTTCGGCGTCGTCATCATCCCGCCCAGCCGCCGGTCGCCGACGCCGAAGATCCGGTAGGTGCCCATCGGCCCCATGTCCATCTCTTCCAGGATCTTCCAGCCGAGGAGCTCGCCGTAGAACCTGGCCGCGGCGGCGCTGTCGCTCGTCAACAGCTCGTTCCAGCAGAACTCGCCGTCCTTGGCGGGGTCGTGGAGCGACATCGGGCCGCTCGGCTTGAAGACGGAGAAGACCGGCCCCTGCGGATCGGCCAGCACCGCGAACCGCCCCACGGTCGGGATGTCCTCGGGCTCCTTCCACACCTTCCCGCCGAGCTTCTTCGCGAGCTTCGCCGCCGCGTCGACGTCGTCGACCTGGACGTGCGCCATCCAGTGCGGCCGCGCGCCCATCTTCGCCGCCTCGGCCGGGAGCTCCATCACCCCGCCCAGCGGCCCCTGGCTGCCCACCCACATCGTGTAGTCGTGGCCGCCCTCTCCGAACGGCTGCGTCTTCCACCCGACGACGTCGGAGTAGAAGGCGATCGCCGCCGCGACGTCCTTCGTGAGGTGTTCGTACCAGACGAAGAGACCCTGGTTCGAGCTGGCCATCGTGCATCCTCCTGGAGGGATTCACCCCGTGGCGCTTCAAGCGCGCCACGGCGCTCCCCCATAGCCGCGCCCCTCAGCGCGCGCCGCGCCCGGCCTGCCCGGGGCGTGCCCTCCGCCGCGCGGACCTGGCAGCATCGGCGCAGGGGTGAGGCGATGGACGAGGCGCCGGTCCTGGAGTGCGGCCGCGAGCTCGAGCGCCTGACGGCGCAGGCCCTCGCCGGCGGGTGCCGCGACGAGGAAGGCTTCCTGGCGCTCGGCGCGGCGCTCGAGCGGCGGATCGCGCTCGCGCTGGAGTCGAGCGCGGGCCGCGACGAGCCGCGGCCGGCCTGCGCGCCGGGGTGCGCGGCCTGTTGCACCGTGAACGTGGCGACGCTCCCGGTGGAGGGCCTCGCGGTGGCGGGCTTCCTCCGCCGGCGGCTCGCGCCGGGCGAGGTCGCGCGCCGCGCCGCCGCGCTGCTCGCCTTCCACGAGCGGGTCCGCTGGTGCGAGGACGCCGAGCGGATCCGGGGCGGCCTCGCGTGTCCGTTCCTCGACGCGCACGGCGCGTGCGCCGTCCACCCGGTCCGGCCGCTCGCTTGCCGCGGCGTCTCCTCCCTGGACGCGGCGGAGTGCCGCCGCGCGCTCGCGGAGCGCGCCGGCGACGAGGAGGACGAGGGGGCCGGCGCCGTCCGGATGAACCTGCTCCAGAAGGCGCTCCACGACGAGGCGCACCGGGCCGTCGCGGCCGCGCTCTCCGCCCGTGGCCTTGACGCGCGGAGCCGGGACGTGTCCGGCATGGCCGGCGCGTTCCTGGCCGACCCCGGCCTGGTGGAGGCCTGGGCGGCCGGGGGGCGGGTGCCGCTCGAGTGAGCGGCGGGCGGCGGGAGTGGCCGCCCTACCCCGCCGACCACACCACCGCGAGCATCCGCGACGGCCGCTCGCCCAGACCGCGGAAGAGGTGGGGGCGGGTCGCGTCGAGGTAGGCGCTGTCGCCCTGGCGTAGCGTGTGCCGCTGGCCGTCGTGGAAGAGCTCGATCTCGCCCTCCAGCACGTAGACGAACTCCTGGCCGTCGTGCGCGAGCGGCCTCGCGTCGTTGGCGCGGGGATCGAAGGTGAGCAGGAACGGCTCCATGCCGTGGCCGGGGGTGCCGGGGCGCGTGAGGCTGCGGTAGGTGTAGCCCTGGTCGGTGTCGCCCTGGTCGTACCCCACGCCGACCTCCCCGGCGCGGCAGACGGTGAGCGCCTCGGAAGCGACCGCGCCGCCGTGGAGGAGCCCGCCCAGCTTCGACCCGAGCACGCGCGAGAGCTTGATGACGACGCCGATGGAGGGGACCTCGCGCCCCTCCTCCAGCGCAGCGAGCCGATCGGCGCCGAGGCCGGCCAGGCGGCTCACCTCGTCCCGCGTCAGCTCCTGCGTCTCCCGCATCCTTCGGATGCGCTCGCCGATGTCCTTTCGCATGCCGTCCCCCCGGACCTTCACCCCTCGCGGTCGGCGGGCACGATGCGCCCGCTGCGCGCGCGCAGATCGCGCCAGTTCTGGGCGATGGCGGCGGCGAACCGCTCCGCCGACAGCCCGGACCGCTGGAACCGCCGCTGCAGCGACAGGTACAGCTCCAGCGCCTCCGTCGAGAAGTCGGGCTCGTGGTTGATGACGAGCTTGCGACCCTCCACGATCTCCACGATGGGGTAGAGCCCCGAGCGCACCGCCAGCCGGACGAGCTCGATCCCGAGCGCGGGCTCCGACTTCCAGCCGGTGGGGCACGGGGCGAGCACGTGCAGGAACCGGAAGCCGGAGGTGTCGAGCGCGCGCCGCACCTTGCGGACCGCGTCCTGCGGGTGGGCGATGGAGAGCGACGCCGCGTACCGGACGCGGTGCGCCGCCAGGATGGCGAGGATGTCCTTCTTCTCCTCCAGCTTGCCGGCGGGGGTGTTGGTGGTGCTCGCCCCGGCGGGGGTGGCCGAGGAGCGCTGGCCGCCGGTGTTGCCGTAGATCTCGTTGTCGTAGCAGACGTAGAGCACGTCCTCGTCGCGCTCGGCCGCGGCGGAGAGGCTCGCCATCCCGATGTCGTAGGTGCCGCCGTCGCCGGCCCAGCACACGACGCGCGTGCCGTCGCCGTTGAGCCGCGCCACGCGCGCCAGCCCGGTGGCGACGGCGGCGCCGGCGCCGAAGGTGGAGAGCACCACCGGCGCCGCCAGGGAGGTGGTGGGGAAGGGCCCCGCCATCACCGCCGCGCACGAGGCCGGCACGACGAGCTGCACGCGCCGGTGCTCGATGCCGCGGGCGAAGATCTGGAGCGCCATCGACATCCCGCAGCCGGGGCAGTTGCTGTTGCCCGGGCGCAGGAGCGGCGCGGCGCGCGCCGGCGCCGGGGCGGAGGCGACGGTCGCCGTGAGCTCGCTCATGTGCCCGCCTCCAGCAGGACCGGCGCCCCCGCGGCGGTGCGCGCCGCGAGATCGGCGGCGATGGCCGCGACGTGCGCGGGCCGGACGTCGCCGCCGCCGATCCCGATGACGTAGCCCTGCACGATCGCCCCCGGCTCGGCCTGCCCCCGGGCCTCGCCCCACAGCACGCCGCCGAACCCGAGGCTGAGGTTCCGGTCGATCACCGCGATGCGCCGCTTGCCCCGGAAGAGCCGCGCGAGCGCGTCCGCCGGGAAGGGCCGGAACATGCGGACTCGGACGGCGCCGAGCCGCTCCCCGCGGGCGCGGGCCTCGTCCACGGCGCGCACGACGGTGGAGGCGATGGTGCCCATCGACACGATCAGCGCCTCGGCGTCCTCGGCGCGGTAGGCCACCACCGGGTCGGCGGGGCGTCGCCCGAGCTCGCGCTCGAAGGCCGCCTGCACCTCGCGGTACACCTCGAAGACGCGCCCCATGGCCTCGTGGTGCTGGGCGCGGTGCACCTCGGTGGTGTGCGGCGCGTCGATGCCGCCCATCACCCGCGGCGTCGCGCCGAGCCGGCCGGGCAGCTCGAGCGGCGGCAGGAACCGGTCCACGCGCTCCTGCGAGGGGACGTCGGTCTCGGTCATCGTGTGCGAGAGCACGAACCCCTCCTGGCAGACGAGGACCGGCAGGAGCACCCGCCGGTCCTCGGCGAGCCGGTAGGCGCACAGCACGCTGTCGAGGACCTCCTGGTTGTCCGCGCAGTAGAGCTGCACCCACCCGCTGTCGCGCAGGAGCAGGGTGTCGCCGTGGTCCGCCCAGATGTTCCAGGGCGGCCCGAGCGTGCGGTTCGCGGCCACCATCACCACCGGCAGCCGCAGGAGCGCCGCGGCCACCACGTTCTCCGCCATGAGCGCGAGCCCGTTCGAGGACGAGGTGCTGAACGTGCGCGCCCCGCTCGCCGCCGCCCCGATGCACACCGCCATGGCGCTGTGCTCGCTCTCGACCCGCACCACCTCGCCCTTCTCGATCTCCTGGTTGCAGAGGAGCTCCATGCACTCGGTGGAGGGCGTGATGGGGTAGACGCCGCTGCAGAAGCCGCGCGCCGCGCGGTTGGCCCGCCCGGCGAGCGCGGCGGCGAGGGCGGCGGCGTGGTTGGCGCTGAGGAGCTGACCGGCCATGTTCACCCCGCCCCCAGGTCGAGCGTCATCTCCATCGCCCGCCGCGGGCACTCCGCCACGCACATGCCGCACCCCTTGCAGAAGGCCTCGTCCACCGCGTAGCCGTCGCCGCTGCGGCTCACCACGCCCTCGGGGCACGAGAGGAGGCACGTGTCGCAGCGCGTGCAGCGCCCGCAGGAGAAGCAGCGCTCGGCCTCCGCGGCGTCGTCGAGCCCGCGGCTCACCTCCTCGAACCCCCGCGCGCGCACCTCCGCGGCGGCGTGCCGCTCGAGCCGCGGCGGCGCCACCTCGAAGTGGCTGAAGCGCACGTGCGCCGGCGCGACCCGCTCCTCGAGCGGCGCCGCGGGCTCGGCCGGCGCCGGGCGGCCCTCCGCGGCGCAGAGCGCGCGCCCGGCGACGCGCCGGCCGTTCCCCACCGCGTGCGTCACCGTCCCCTCGCCGGTGTCGAGGTCCCCCGCCAGCCACACGTTCGTCGGCCGGTCGCCGTCGAAGGCGCGGCCCTCGCGCACCGCCCAGCCCGCCGGGAGGAGGCCCAGGTCGGCGGCCTGGCCGAGCGCGAGGAGCACGCCGTCGCAGGCGAGGACGGCGGTGCGATCGGTGACCACCGGGCGGCGCCGGCCGCTCGCGTCCGGCGCCCCCGCCTCGACCTCGGCCAGGACCACGCCCTCGACCTGGTCGTCCCCGGTGAAGGCGACGGGCTGCCGGTGGAGGAGCAGCGCGATCCCCTCCGCGGCCGCCTCGTCGATCTCGCTCGCGATGGCGGGGAGCTCGGCGCGCCCGCGCCGGTAGACGAGCGTCACCCGCTCCGCGCCGCAGCGGAGCGCCGTCCGGGCGCAGTCCACCGCGGTGTTGCCGCCGCCCACCACCACCACGTGGCCGCCGAGGGCGCGGCCGCCGCCGTTCTTCACCCCGTCGAGGAAGCCGAGCCCGTCCACCACGCCCGGCAGCGACCGGCCGGGCACCTCGAGGTCGCTCGCGCGCTGCCGGCCCGCGGCCAGGATCACCGCGTCGTGGCCGGCGGCGAGCTCCCGCACCGCCGCCGCGTCCACCGCGTAGCCGCAGCGCGCGTCCACGCCCAGCGCCAGCAGGCGGGCCAGGTCGCGGTCGAGGACGTCGTGCGGCAGCCGGTAGGCGGGGATCCCGTTGCGCAGGACGCCGCCCAGGCGCGGCGCCGCCTCCAGGATCGTGACCGCGTGCCCGGCCGTGCGGAGCGCGAAGGCGGCGGAGAGCCCGGCGGGCCCGCTCCCGACCACCGCGAACCGCCGCGGCCGCGCCGCGTCCGGCGGACGCTCCGGCGCCGCGCCGAGGTGGTCGCCGATCCAGCGCTCCAGCGCGCGGACGTTCACCGCGCCGTCGTAGGCGGCGCGGTTGCACGCCGCCATGCACGGCGCCGGGCAGACCCGTCCGCAGACGGACGGCAAGGGCTGGGTCGCGAGGAGGAGCCGCGCCGCCGCCTCGACGCCGCCGGTCCGGAGCGCCCCGACGAAGCCGACCACGTCGTTGCCCGCCGGGCAGGCCGCGTTGCAGGGCGCGAGGTGCGTCCGGTAGCGCGGCCGCTGCGTCCGCCAGGTGCCGGTCGGGAGCCGGGTGGGCAGGTCCTCCGCCAGCTCGGCGAGGCCGATCACGGGCGGCGCGGGCGCGGCCAGGGCGCGCGGCGCCGGCGCGGCGGCGCCGGGCTCGGGGGCGCGCACCACCACCGCCTCGTACGCCTCGCGCGCGGCGGGGAGATCGCCGTCCAGCTCCAGCGCCCGGTACGCCCGCTCCACCACCTCCCACGGCAGGCCGACCACGCGCGCGTAGGCGCCGGCGACGGTGGTGTTCACGATGACGAGGGCGGCCGAGCCGATGCCGTGGCGGCGCGCGACGGCGGTGGCGTCCACGGCGGCGACGCGGAAGGCGCGGTGCCGCTCGCCGAAGGCCCCGAGCCCGCGGGCGCTGTTCACGAGCAGCACCGCCTCGCGCGCGGCGCCGTCCAGGACGTCGTCGCCGAGGAGCGCCGTGTCGAGCACGAGCAGGTGGTGCGGGTGGTAGACCTTGTTGCGGTTGGCGACCGGCGCGGTGTCCACGCGGGTGAAGGCGCGCACCGGGGCGCCGGCCCGCTCCGAGCCGTAGTCGCCGAAGGTCTGCACGTGGAGCCCCTGCTCCGCGTACATGCGCGCGAGGAGCTTCGCGCAGGTGACCGCCCCCTGGCCGCCGCGCCCGTGCACCCGGATCTCGATGGGCGGCGCCAGCGCGCCGGTGGCGACCGTGGGGGAGCGCTCCTGCATGCCGGCGAGACGAGCAAGTCGCGCGCCCGGGCTCCTCCCGGCCCGCGCCCTGGAACGGCGGCAGGTTGAGGACCGGCCGGGGGGCGCGGCTGAAAGGTCTTTCATGCTAGTTCTTTCAGTCCCGGTTCCCGGAGGCCCCTCATGCCGATCGCCGCTTCCACCTCGCGGGCGCAGCTCGAGGCGCTCCGCGAGCTCTCCGAGGCGATCATCCGCTGCTCGCAGGAGGCGATCTCCATCGCCGACGCGCAGGGGAACACGATCCTCGTGAACCCGGCCTACACGCGGCTCATGGGGCTCGAGGAGGCGCAGGTGATCGGCCGTCCGGTCACCGCCGACATCGCCGAGGGCGAGAGCGTGCACCTGCGCGTGCTGCGCACGCGCCAGGCGATCCGGGGGGCGCGCCTCCGGGTCGGCCCGCACGCGCGGGAGGTGATCGTCAACGCCGCGCCGCTGCTGGTGGGGGGCGAGCTGCGGGGGAGCGTGGGCGTCATCCACGAGGTCTCCGAGATCCGGCGGCTCTCCGACGAGCTCGCCTCGGCGAAGCAGCTCTTGCGCAAGCTCGACCCGCGCCGCTCGTTCGACGAGATCGTCGGCGACGGCCCGGCCATCTCCCGCACCAAGGAGCTGGCGCGGAGGGCGGCCGCGACCCCGGCCACCGTGCTCCTGCTCGGCGAGAGCGGGACGGGCAAGGAGCTCTTCGCCCACGCCATCCACGGCGCGAGCGACCGGCGCGACGGACCCCTCGTCCGCGTGAACTGCGCGGCCATCCCCGAGGGGCTCCTCGAGTCCTCGCTGTTCGGCTACCAGGGCGGCGCCTTCACCGGCGCGCGCGCCCACGGGCAGAAGGGGCACTTCGAGGAGGCGGACGGCGGCACCTTGTTCCTCGACGAGATCGCGGAGGCGCCGCTGGCGCTGCAGGCGAAGCTCCTGCGCGCGCTGCAGGAGCGGGAGATCCTGCGGGTCGGGAGCAGCAAGCCGGTGCGGGTGGACGTGCGGCTCATCGCCGCCACCAACGCGGACCTGGAGGCCGCCATCGACCGGGGGACGTTCCGGCAGGACCTCTTCTACCGCCTGAGCGTGATGCCCATCCGCGTGCCGAGCCTGCGGGAGCGCCGGGAGGACCTCCTGCCCCTCTCGCGCGCGCTGCTGGCGCGGATCTGCGCCGAGTACCGGGTGGCGCCGGTGGAGCTGGCGCCGGACGCCCTCGCCCTGCTCGCCACCTCGCCCTGGAGAGGGAACGTCCGCGAGCTCGAGAACGTCCTGCGCCGCGGGCTCATCGACAAGCCGCCCGACGCCGGCGTGCTCTGCGCGGCCGACCTCGCGCTCGAGGATCTGGGCGCCGGGCCGGAGGACGGCGACGCCGCCCCCGGGAGGCCGCGCGGGCTGCCGGAGCTGCGGGCCGCCTGGGAGCGGCAGCTCCTGCGCGCGCAGCTCGCGCGGCACGGCGGCAACCGCGAGGCGACGGCGCGGGCGCTCGGGATCACCGTCCGGAACCTCTACTACAAGCTGAAGCGGCACCGGCTCGGCTGACCTGCCCGCGCGGCGACGGGCCGCTTTCTTGGCGGCGCGGCCGGCGCCCACTTACAGCGTCCCGGCGCGGGCGCCCCGCGCAGGAGGAGCCGTTCGCATGGAGGTCGCGCCGGGTTCGCTGCTTCGGGGTGGGAGGCGGGTGCTCGCGGTCGCGCTGCTCGCCGCGGCGGCGGCCGGCTGTCAGCACGAGGCGCAGGCCGTGCGGCCCGGCGGCGCTCCCGCCGCGGCGCCGGCGCTGCCCGCGCGCATGAAGGCGGCGCGGATCGCGAGCTACGGGCACCCCGACGCCATCGCGGTGACCGAGGTGGACGTCCCCGCGCCGGGGCCGGGGCAGGTCCTGCTCGAGGTGCACGCGTCGAGCCTCAACCCGGTGGACACCTACATCCGCGAGGGCTCGCGGCAGCAGCGCTTCCCGCTCAGCCTGCCGGTGACCCTCGGGTACGACGTGGCCGGGGTGGTGAAGCGGCTCGGCGCGGGGGTCGGCTCCCTGCGGGTCGGCGACGAGGTGTACGGGCAGGCGGCCGTCACCACCGGCGGCTCGGGCGCCTTCGCGGAGTACGCGGTCGCGCCCGCCGCGCGCCTCGCGCGGAAGCCGCGGAACGTCGGCTTCACCGACGCGGCCTCGCTGCCGCTCGTCGGCGTGAGCGCGCTCCAGGCGGTGGTCGAGTACCTGAAGGTGCTGCCGGGTCAGAAGGTCCTCGTCCACGGCGGCGGCGGCGGCATCGGGAGCGTCGCGATCCAGATCGCGAAGAACGCCGGCGCGCACGTCGCCACCACCGCGACCGGCGGCGGCCTCGCCTTCGCGAAGGAGCTCGGGGCGGACGAGGTGATCGACTACCGCAGCCAGCGGTTCGACGAGCTGCTCTCCGGGTACGACGCCGCCTTCGACACCGTCGGCGGCGACACCTGGGCGCGCTCGTTCAAGGTGCTGCGGCGCGGCGGGATCCTCGTCTCGATGACGCACCCGCCGCCGAGCGACCTCCCGGAGCGCTACGGCGTGACCGCCGTGGACGAGAACACCCGGATGGACACGGCGTCGCTCGAGACGCTCGCCCGCCTGGTCGAGGCCGGCATCGTGACGCCGCACGTCGACCGCGCCTACCCGCTCGATCGCGTCCGGGAGGCGTTCGAGGACAAGGAGCGCGGCGGCGGCGCGGTGCGCGGCAAGATCGCGATCGTCGTGATCCCTTGAGCGGCGCCCGCGTGCCGCCGGAGGGCGACGCCGCCGGGGCGCCCGCGCGCGCCGGCCTCCTCCGGCGCGCCGTCGACGTGCGCGCCGGCGAGCTCGGCGCGCTCGCGCTCTCGTTCGCCTACTTCTTCGCCCTGCTGTGCGGGTACTACGTGCTGCGGCCGATCCGCGACGAGATGGGGATCTCGCGCGGGGTCGACAAGCTGCCGGTGCTCTTCACCGGGACCTTCGTCGCGATGGCGGTGGCCTCGCCGCTCTTCGGGTGGCTGGCGTCGCGCTGGCCGCGGCACCGGCTCATCACCTGGGCCTACCACTTCTTCGCGCTCGACCTCGTCCTCTTCTGCGCGCTCTGGAAGCTGGAGCTGGGCAAGGGCTGGGTGCCGTTCGCGTTCTACGTCTGGGCCGCCGTCTACAACCTGTTCGTCACCTCCGTCTTCTGGAGCTTCATGACGGACGTGTTCACGAGCGAGCAGGGGAAGCGGCTCTTCGGCTTCATCTCCGCCGGTGGCGGGCTCGGCGCGCTCGCCGGCCCGCTCGTCACCTCCTGGCTGGCGAGGCCGCTCGGCGGCGCGAACCTCCTGCTCGCCTCGGCGCTGCTGCTCGAGGTGTCGGTCGCCTGCGTCGTCCTGCTCGAGCGCTGGGCGCGGGCCGGCGCGGCCCGGCGCGGCGCCGCCGCGACCGCCGACCGCGAGCAGGCGGTGGGCGGGACGGTGTGGAGCGGCATCCGGCCGGTGCTCGCCTCGCCGTACCTGCTCGCCTCCGCGCTCTACATCCTGCTGCTCACGGTCGCGAACACCTTCCTCTACTTCCAGCAGGCGCACCTGGTGGCGGCGGCGACGAGCGACCGCGGCGCCAGGACCGCGCTCTTCGCCCGCATCGACCTCGTCGTCAACGTCTGCACGCTGCTCCTGCAGACGCTCGTCACCGGCCAGGTGCTGAAGCGGCTCGGCGTGGCGGTGGGGCTGGGGATCGCGCCGGCCCTCACCGCCGCCGGGTACGCGGTGCTGGGCGTCTCGCCGGCGCTGGTCGTCCTGGCGCCGTTCCAGGGGCTCCGGCGCGCGGCCCAGTACGCCATCCTGCGCCCCTCGCGCGAGCTCCTCTTCACGGTCGTCAGCCGGGAGGAGCGCTACAAGTCGAAGAACTTCATCGACACGGTGGTGTTCCGCGGCGGCGACATGCTGAGCGGCTGGCTCTACGCGGGGCTGGCGGGCCTGGGGCTGGGCGTCGCCGGCACCTCGTGGGTGAGCGTGCCGCTCAGCCTGGTCTGGCTCGCGCTCGGGGTGTACCTCGGCCGCGAGCAGCGGCGGCGCGCTGGGGCGGCGGGGTAGCGCCGGCCGCCGGCGACCGGCTCAGCGGCCGTGCTCGCGCCGCTCGCCGCGGCCCCGCTCGTGCTCGCCGCCGTGGCGCGCCGGCGCGGCGCGGAAGACGTGGGCCGGGTGCGGGCCGCCGACGCCGCTGCGGTAGTACGCCGGCGCGCCGGCCCACCCGCGCGCACCCCAGGCCCGGGGGCCGATCCACCCGCGGTAGTGCCCCCAGCCGCGGTAGCCGCCCCAGCCCCAGTAGCCGCCGACGCGGAACCAGGGCCGGGAGTACCAGACGAAGGGGCGAGGCCCGAGCGCGCCCCAGTACGGCGCCGGGCCGTAGCCGTAGATCCAGGGCGCGACGACCCACCGCCAGCCGTACGCCGGGTAATAGACGTACGCGTCGGGGAACACCTGCGGGTCCCCGGGGATGTACGTGTACGCCCGCCCGTAGGGCATCCACAGCCAGCCGTACTGGTCCGTGTAGACCCACTGGCCGGGGGGCCCGGCGGCCGGCTGCGGCGCGGCCGCGGGGGGCGGCGCGACCTCGGGAGGCGAGGTCACCTGCGCCGGGGGCGGCGGAGGCGCCGGAGGCTGCGGCGTGGCCGGCTGGGCCGCCGGCGGCGCCCCCTCGGGCGGAGCGGGAGCAGGAGCAGGCGGCGGCGCGCCGGGATCCGCCGGCTGGGTCAGGCCCAGCGCGGGCGCGGCGGCGAGGAGGAGTGCGAGGACGAGGCGGCGCATGAGGACTCCGGCTCCGAGGCGATAAGGCCCGGCGCGTCACCGCGCCAGGTGGACGAGCGCTGCGTCCTCGCTTACCGCCCGTCAAAGAAGCTGGCGTGAAGGGGCCGTGTCGAAGTGTGAAGCTGCGTCTTCTCCGCCCGTCGGACCGCGCGGGTAGGATGCCGTGCCATGGCCGCTCGGTACCTCGTGCTCAGCGACGTGCACTTCGGGACGCCCGAGAGCTCGATCAACGATCCGCGCACGAGCCAGGCGCTCGCCCGCCACCTGGCCACGCGCGCGCCCTACGAGGAGATCGTCCTCACCGGCGACCTCCTCGACGTGAACCTCTCCACGCTGACGCAGGCCCTCGAGGGCGGCGCGTGGCGCGATCTGCGCGCGCCGCTGCTCGGGTTCCGGGACTTCCTCGCGATGCTCGATCGGGCGATGCGGGAGCTGGGGTCGCCGCGCGGCCTCGCCGACCTGGCGGCGCGCTGGGTCTACGTGCCCGGCAACCACGACTACAAGATCTGGGACCTGCTCGCGACCCAGGTCGCCTGCCAGGAGGTCCTCGCCCGCGGCGACCGGATGGGCTCGGTGCAGACTCCGCTGCTGAAGCACGCGTGGCCGGGGGACGCGTCCTTCCTGGCGGGGGTGTTCGCGTCGTTCGGCGTGAAGGACCGCGTCCACGTCACCTACCCCAACCACGAGGTGTCGTTCGGGCCGCACGGGACCATGCTCTTCACGCACGGCCACTACCTCGACCCCTCGCAGACCCGCGGGAACGACCTCTCGGAGCAGCTGCGCGGCGTGACCGATCCCGCCGAGCTGCAGCGCACGGTGCGCCGCATCGTCATCGAGACGGCGCAGTACCAGACGGTCGCGAACGCCGTGTCGTTCACGCGCGGCACGAGCCGGCTCATCAGCGTGCTGGTCGGCCCCGGCGGGTGGGCGAACAAGCTCCGCAAGGTGGCCAGCACGCTCGGCGGGTGGCTCACCCGGCTGTTCTTCCGGCGCGAGGCCTCGCTGCGCGGGAAGGCCATCACTCCGCATCAGCTCGAGAACGTCGAGTGGTACCTGGAGCGGTTCTGCGGCTGCGACCCCATCCCGCGCTGGTTCGTGTTCGGGCACACCCACCGGCAGGGAAGGGGCCGGACGCGGCGCCACGGCCTCGAGGTGTTCAACGCGGGGTCGTTCTACCCGGATGACGGCCTGCCGGTGACCTTCCTCGAGGTGGAGGCAGACGCCGCGGGCGCGCCCGCCGTCGCGCTCATGTGCGTGGACGAGGCGGGGACGGTGCGGCCGAGCTGAGCTCGCCGCAGGCCGCCAGGATCGCCTCGATCGCCTCGGCGTCGCCGGGCGCGCCTCGCCGCCGCAGGCCCTCCACGAGGGCGCGCCGCTGCTCCGGCGTGCGGTTCTGCCCGAGCTTGGCCTTCCCGTCGACGCGCTCGACCCGCAGGCGCAGGA
Organism: Anaeromyxobacter diazotrophicus; assembly: GCF_013340205.1. Lineage (NCBI taxonomy): Bacteria > Pseudomonadati > Myxococcota > Myxococcia > Myxococcales > Anaeromyxobacteraceae > Anaeromyxobacter > Anaeromyxobacter diazotrophicus. Next base: position 94,066 of record NZ_BJTG01000003.1, on the reverse strand, counting down.
CCATCACCCCGCGCAGCGCGCTCGCGTAGTGCGGATCCCGCGGGTCGATGGGCCGGAACCCGCCCTCGGGTTGCCAGCGGGCCATGAGCGCCGTGAGCGCCCGCGCCTGCTCGACGGGATCGGTCACCTCTTCCAGCCTCCCGTGGACCTGGACGCTGCGGTAGAGCGTGCTCGCGGGGCAGGCGCGCTCGGGATCCACGAAGTACGACGGCAGCCGCGCCACGAGCTCCTCGGCGGCGACCACCGCCGGGCGCCCGACGCAGGCGGCCTTCTCGCCGGTGCGCGCGCCGTGGAAGGTCACCGCGCCGTCCACCAGCGCGAAGTCGAGCGCGCGCAGCACCGGGGCGCCGGCGGGGGTGGTGGTGGCGAGGTGGACCAGGGGGGCGCGCGCCAGCAGGGCGAGCGCGTCCTCGGGCGACATGCGGAAGTGGTGCTCGTGCCTCATGCCCCTCAGCGTGCCCTACCGCCCACCCGCGCGGAAGCCCGCCGTCTACTTCTTGCGCGCGTCGCGCGGCAGCGGCGGCTCGAGCGAAGAGGGCCGCGCGTCGAGGAGCGCGCCCGACGCCAGGAGCGACGGCGCGAGCGCCTTCAGCCGCTCGATCACCTTCTTCTTCGTGACGTCCCGGCGATCGGCGGGCGCCTCGACGGTGCCGACGGTGCTGGTGCTGCTCGCTGCAGGCTTCGAACGCGTGTCGCCACTCATCTTCCGAGCTTACCAGCCCCCTCTGACAGGCCCTCGCGGCCGGCGCGGCGCAAGGGCGGGGACGTGCCCGCGCCTCCTCAGGACTCGCGGCGCCGCTCGGCAGCCTCGTCCTCGGGGGTCCTGCGATCGGCCCCGCCCTCCCCCTCGTGCGACACCCTCGGCGACGCGCTCGGCGGCGGCGCCTCTCCGTGCTGCCTCTCCCGGTACATCTCGCTCCGCACGCGCGCGGTCGCCACGCCGGTCTTTCCCATGGTGTTCCTCCGCTGCCGGACCGTTGCAGCTGGCGCGCCAGCCCGGCCCGCTCGGCGCGGGCTCCACCTCCAGCGGCGAGGGCAGACCTCCCCGCGCAGCGGTTGAGCAGGGCTTCGAGCACCTCGCTCAAGACTCGCTCAGGATCGGATCGGCGGCCGACCTCGCGAGCGGGCGTTCCCAGGCAGCTTCCCGCCGCGGGCGGGTGGCGGGAGCGGGCCGCCCTCGCCGCCGCCTCTCTTGCGTCCGGCGCCGGCGGACCGCACGGTTGAGGGGTTCGTCACCCGCGACATCATCAGCTGTCGGGTCGGGGACGACGTCTCGGACGCCGAGCGCCTCATGCGCGAGGGCCGCGTCTCGCGGGTCATGGTGTGCGACGACCAGGGCAAGCTGAAGGGCGTGATCAGCCTGCAGGATCTCGCGCAGGCGGAGAGCGAGGAGACGACCGGCCGGACGCTCACCGAGGTGAAGAGCGATCAGGCGCCGATGCACTGATGCGCCACGCCTGGTTCCGGTTCTACGCGGAGCTCGGCGACTTCCTGCCTCCCGGGCGGCGAGGGGTCGAGCTCCGCCACGCCTTCCAGGGCGGGCCGTCGGTGAAGGACGTCGTCGAGTCGCTCGGCGTCCCTCACACCGCGATCGACCTCATCCTGGCCGACGGAGCGTCGGTCGACTTCTCCTGGATCGTCCGCGACGGCGCGCGGGTGAGCGTCTACCCCGTGTTCGAGGCCATCGACATCGCGCCGGTCACGCGCGTCCGGCCGGCGCCGTTGCGCGAGCTCCGGTTCGTGCTCGACGTGCACCTCGGGCGCCTGGCGCGCTACCTGAGGATGCTCGGGTTCGACGCGCGCTGGGATCGCGAGGCCGGCGACGAGGAGCTCGCGCGCGTCTCGGCCGCCGAGCACCGGATCCTCCTCACCCGCGACGCCGGTCTGCTGAAGCGGCGGATCGTCACGCACGGGCATCGGGTCCGTGAGGTCGACCCCCAGCGGCAGCTGGCCGAGGTGGCCGGGCGGCTCGACCTCGCCCGCTCGGCCGCTCCGTTCAGCCGCTGCCTCTGCTGCAACGGCCGCCTCGCGGCGGTCAGGAAGGAGGAGGTCGCCGCGGAGCTCCCGCCGGGGGTCCGTGAGCAGCACGAGGACTTCCACCGCTGCGCGTCGTGCGGGCGGGTGTACTGGGCGGGCTCGCACCACCGGCGGATGGAGCAGCTCGTGCGGGAGATCCTGCGCGGCGCGCCGGCGCTGGCCGGGCCTTGAGGCCCTCGCGGCGCGAGGCGCGCCGCGAGGGCCGTGACCAAGCTGCGGGGCGATCAGAACTGGACGGCGCCGGTCCGGACCAGGAAGGCGAGCTGCTTCCGCTGCTCGGCGTCGAGGAGCGCGTGGATGCGCCCCAGCGCCGTCACCACGGCGTCGCGGAGCCGCTCGGCGCTGCGCACGCGCGACGACGCCGCCTCCCCGAGCTTCGCAGCGTCGAGCGCGTCCGCCGCGAGCGCGTCCGCGAACGCAGAGACCGCCCGCCGCTCGTCGACCGTGACCTGGGCGCGCTCCGTCTTGAGCTCGTCGAGGACGCGGGCCAGCTCGGCCGTCTGCTGCTCGTCCAGCCCGAGGTGGTGGGCGAGGTAGCGGAGCGGGCGGCGCACGCCGAACGGACCTCCGTCGTCGCCGTGGCCGTGGTGGCCTCCTCCGCCGTGCATGCCGAACCCGCGCCCGTGGCCGCCGGGGAAGCCTTCACCGCAGCTGCGCCTGTGGGCGTGCCACCACCCACCCATCATGTGTGGGAACATCGCTGCTCTCCTTTCGCCAGGGCTGGTCGCTCCCGGCGGGACGTGAAACGCGCGGGCACCATGCCTCGCGCAGCCTCGAGGATACTGCGAATGCGCACCCGGCGCACGGAAGTCTGCCGCGACGCCCGAGCAGGCCAGCGGGCGCGGCGCGGTGGCCGGCGGCGGGGAGGCCTCCCGAGCTGCCCCTGGGACGCGCGCCGCTTTCGTGGTGTGCTGCGCCCATGAAACTCCGCCGATGGCTCCCCGGGCTGCTGTTCGTCGCGCTGGTGCTGGCGGCGGTGGCCGGCCTCGTCCAGACGCGCGATCTGCCACCCCCCGCCGCGGACGCCACGCCCGCCGCCCAGCCCGCCCAGCCGGCGCGCCCGGGGGCGGCCCCGCCCGCGCGCCGCTGGCGGCGGGTGGACACCGGGCCGCTCCTCACCGCGCACCGGCTGGCCGCCCTGGCGGTCACGCCCGAGGAGCAGGAGCTGGCGCACCAGGCGGAGAGCCTGGCCGACCACGCGGTGGACCTCGCGTTCGCGGACGCGTTCCGGCAGGCGGCGGACGAGAAGCCCGAGCAGACCCCGGCGCTGAAGGCGCTGGCCGAGGCCAAGCAGAAGGCGCAGGCGGCGGTGGCGGCGGGCGCGGCGCGCATCCAGCGGCTCACGGAGCAGGCCGCCCGGGGCGACGCGGACGGGCGCCTCGCGGATCTCGTCGAGGTGGCGAAGGCGCAGCAGGAGCTCGACCAGGACGAGCTCGACCTGGCGTCGGAGGCGCTGGAGCGGGCCGGCGGCGACCCGCAGGCGCAGATCAAGCGGCTCAAGGCCATCCACGACGCGGCGCAGAAGGAGGTCCACCCGGCGGCTGCGCCGCCGGCGGCGGGGGCGGCGGCAGCGGGCGCCGCCCCCTCCAGCGAGAGCCTGGTGGGGCGCTGGCGCGCCTGGAGCGCGCTCCGCGCCAAGCGGGGGCAGCTCGCGGAGGCGGAGCGCGACGCCCGGGACCGGGTGCAGCGCCAGACGAAGCGGCGCGCGATCATCGCGCAGCAGCTCCAGGAGGCCGAGCAGGCGCGCGCCGCGGCGAAGCGCGCGGCGGCGAGCTTCGCGCAGCGCGCCGCCGCGGCGGGCGGCGCCTCGTCCGAGGAGGCGCAGGCCGCGATCCAGTCGCTGAAGCAGCTCGCCGACGGCGAGCGGCGGCTCACCACCATCGGCCGGCGCATCCAGGACCAGGAGGCGCTGGCGCAGGTCTACGCGAGCTGGGGGGCGCTGGGCGACGGCTACGCCCGGAAGGCGCTCCACCGCCTCCTCGAGGGCCTGCTCGCCATCGCGCTGGTGCTCCTCGCGACCTTCCTCGCGCTCCGCCTCGTCGACCGCTTCTACGAGGGGGTCGCGCGCGAGCAGGCTCGGGTGGGGACGCTGCGGACGGTGGTGAAGTTCGCGGTCCAGGTGGTGGGCGCGCTCGTGATCCTGTTCGTCGTCATCGGCGTCCCGGGGCAGGTCACCACCATCCTCGGCCTCGCCGGCGCCGGCCTCACCGTGGCGATGAAGGACTTCATCGTCGCCTTCTTCGGCTGGTTCGTGCTGATGAGGAAGAACGGCATCCGCGTCGGCGACTGGGTGGAGATCAAGGGCGTCGGCGGCGAGGTGGTCGAGATCGGCCTCTTCCACACGGTGCTGCTCGAGACCGGGGCCTGGGTCGACGCCGGCCACCCGACCGGCCGGCGCGTCTCGTTCGTGAACAGCTTCGCGATCGAGGGCCACTACTTCAACTTCTCCAGCTCGGGCCAGTGGATGTGGGACGAGCTGCGGGTCCTCGTGCCGCTCGGCCAGGACCCCTACCCGGTCCTCGACGGCGTCCAGAAGCTGGTGGAGCGCGAGACCGCCGCCAACGCGAAGCTCGCCGAGCAGGAGTGGCGCACGGCCTCCGGTTACCGGGTGAAGACCTTCTCGGCGGTCCCGGGGTTCACGATGGTCCCCACCGCCAGCGGGATCGAGATCAACGTCCGGTACGTCACCCGCGCCCCCGAGCGGCACGAGGCGCGCCGCCGGCTCTACCGCGAGGTGGTGGCGCTCCTGCACGGCAAGCCCGGCCGGGGAGCGGACGCCGCCTGAGTCCGCGGATCGCGAGCTCACGCGGACCACGTTGCCCGCGCCGACGGCGCGTGAGAGCCTCCCGCCATGCTCTCGACGCTCCGCTCGAAGGTCCGCGCGATCCGCAGGAGCCTCGCCCAGGTCGGCGATGGGCAGCCGCTGCACCGGGCCGCGCTGGTCGTCCTCCTCCTCCTCGACGCGTTCATCTTGGTCTCGGTCCTCGACGGGCTCGACGCGCACACGCGCCAGCTCGCCTCGCCGTGGGACCGCGTCCCGTCGGCCTGCCGGGACCTCGTCCTCGAGAGGAGCTGGACCCCGGCGACCCGGCTCGATCGGCTCGCCGACGGCGCACACCGCGACGCGGCGAGCGACCTGCGACCGGCGGAGCGCCGCAAGGCCCTCCACCCGCTCTGCGCGGCCGTCCTGGAGCCGCTGGAGGCGATCCAGCGCGACCCGGAGCTCCGCCGGCTGCTCGAGCTCCACCGTCAGCTGCGCGGCGAGAGCCGCGACCTCGAGCTCGCGCTCGCCGGGCCGAAGGCGGCTTACGACACCGCGCTCCTCGCGAAGGTCGCGAAGGAGGAGGGCGGCCCGGACGTGGCGGCCCTGCGCCTGGAGCTGCGGCGGAAGACGGCCGCGCTGGAAGGGGCCCGGGCCCGGCTCGCGACGGCCGACACGGCGCTGGACGGCTCACCGCGCGTCGCGGCGCTGTGGAGCCGGCTCGACGGCGTCGGCCCCGCGGAGCGGGACCGGCTCTCGTCCGATCTGCGGCGGCTCGTCGCCTGGTTCCCGGTGCGGCGGCTCGCGATGCAGCTCGCGTTCCTGCTGCCGCTCTTCGCGGCGTTCTACGCCTGGAACGCCGTCAGCCTGCGGCGCCGGCGCGGGGTCCAGACGCTCGTGTCGGCGCACCTGCTGGCCGTGGTCTCCATCCCGATCCTGATCGAGCTCTTCGAGGCGGCCTACGAGGTCATCCCGAAGCGGCTGCTCCAGGCCATCTTCGAGCTGCTCGAAGCCTGGAACCTGGTCGCGATCTGGCACTACCTCGTGATCGCGCTCGCGGTGGCCGTCGCCCTGCTGGCGGTCCACGTGGTGCAGCGCAAGGTCTTCTCACGGGAGCGGCTCCTCGAGCGGCGGATCGCGAAGGGGCAGTGCCAGGCCTGCGGGAAGGCCCTGCCGCCGGGGGCGAGGGCGTGCGTCTGCTGCGGCGCCGCGCAGTTCACGGCCTGCGCCGGGTGCGGCGGCCTCGCGCACGTCGAGGCGAGGTACTGCCGGGAGTGCGGCCGGGAGCGCCCCGCCGCGGCGCCCGCGGGCGACCCCGGGCTCGCCTGAGGCCGCAGCCCTCAGCGGCCGGCCGCGCCCGGCGCGACGCACGCCGCCAGGAGGCGCCAGCCGGTGCGGGCGCCCGGCGCCAGCCGGAAGACCGCCCAGCGGACGCGCCGGAGCGCCGGCCCGCGCGCGCCCGGCTCGACCTGCGCGAGCAGCGCCAGCGCCTCCTTCTCCCGGCGCTCCCGGCGCAGCAGCGGCGCGAGCGCCAGCACCGCGTCCAGGTTCGCCGGCTGGAGCGCGAGCGCGCCGCGGAGCATCTCGGCGGCGGCCGGGGGATCGCTCCTGGCCAGGGTCCGGCCTCCGCGCGCGAGCGCGGCGGCGGCGTCGATGCGCCGGCCGCGCAGGAGGTGGATGCGGGCGGCCTCGCTGTGGAACTCCGGCTCCAGGGGGAGCGCCTGGCGCGCCTGCACGTACACGGCGAGCGCCCGATCCAGGAAGCCGGCCGCCAGGTGGCCCTCGGCCGCGCTGCGGAAGCTCGCCGCCGCGCCGGCGCGGTCCTTGAGGAGCATGAGCACCGGCGCGAGCTTCCCGTGGACGCGCGGGTCGGGGCCGTGCTCCGCGAGCGCCTGCTGGTAGGCGGCCGCCGCCGCCTCCAGGCGGCCCCGGGCCCGGGCGCGATCGCCGGCGCCGATCACCTCGGCGCGCGTCTTCGGGCGGCGTCTCCAGAACGGCACGGCCCGATGTTAGCGCCTCGGAGGCGCGGCGGTCAGCCCGGCGCGGCCGCTCCCACCCCGATCCGCGCCCCCGCCTCCCGGAGCGTCGCCGCGCTCCGCTCCAGGCCCTGCTCCTCCTCGGCGGTGAGCGGTGGGTGGAGCACCTCCTTCACGCCCTGCCGGCCCAGGATGGACGGCAGCGAGAGCGTCACGCCGAACCGCTCGCTGTAGGCGCCCACCGGGACCACCCCGTGCTCGTCGCGCAGGATCATCTCGGAGAGCCGGGCCGAGACGACGCCGATCCCGTACTGGCTCGCCTGGTTCCCCTCGATGATGGCGATGTTCGCGTAGCGCACCTCCCGCTCCACCGCCTCGACGCACGCCGCGCGCGAGAGGCCGCGCGCCGAGAGCACGTCCGCGAGCGGCACGCCGGCGACGCGCACGCCGGACCAGACGAACACCTCCGAGGTGCCGTGCTCGCCCAGGATCTGCGCCTCCACCGCGGCCGGATCGACGTCGAGCGCCGCCGCGAGGTGAACGCGGAACCGCAGGCTGTCGAGGAAGGTGCCGGTGCTGAGGACGCGGTGGTGGCCCGCGGCGAGGCGCGCCAGGTCGGCCAGCGGATCGGGCGGGTCGGTGACCACGAGGAGCACCGCCCCGCGCGCCGCGGCCGCCACCTTCGGGACCAGCTCGCGGTAGATCCCGGCGTTCGTGTCGAGCAGCCGGAGGCGCCCCTGCGGGTCGGAGCGATCGGTGGCGCCCCCCGTCTTCTCGTTCACGCCCACCGTGATGAGCACCACCTCGGCGCCGGCCAGATCGGGGTAGTCGCCGTCGCGGAGCACCACGCGCCCGGTCAGCGGCGCGCCGTAGGAGAGGTCGGCCGCCACCGCGCGGGCGCGCTTGCGGGTGCGGTCCACGAGTACGATCTCGCGCGCGACGCCGCGCAGCGTCAGCGCGAAGGCACAGGCCGAGCCGACCGCCCCCGCGCCGACCACCCCGACCTTCATGTGCCCCTCCCCCGGCGACCCGGGCAGCGCGCCGCACACCGGGAAGATGGGCACCGGATCACCGGCGGGCAGCCGGCGCGGCGGGGCGCGGCCGCGGCGCCGCGCTCACCCGTGGGTCGGCGCCGAGCCACGCGGTCCGGCGTCACCGCGCGCGGGGAGGCCCGGGGCGCGGCCGGTTCCGGCCGGAGGGAGGTTGGCACGCGCCCTGCTCTCGTGGCGCGAGCGTGGACGAGCTCAAGGTGCCAAAGCGGCGCGTGCCGGTCTCGCTCACGCTCGCGGGCGGTGGGGCCGTCCGGGTCGGCCTGTTCCTGACCGACGCGGGTCCCGGGCGCTCCGGCGACGAGCGGCTGGGCGAGCTGCTCGAGGAGGAGGGCACCTTCCTGCCCGCCGTCGAGCTGGAGAGCGGGGCGGTCGCCTTCATCAGCCGCGCGGCGGTGGTGGTGGCCGAGGCGGCAGCCGACGCCGACGCCGAGGGCGCGGCCCTCGACGACCTCGGCTTTCCGACCGAGGTCGCGGTCGAGATCACGCTCGTGGACGGGCAGCGCCTGTGTGGGCACCTGAGCTACGTGCTCCCGCCCGAACGCGCCCGGCCCATCGACTTCCTCAACGGCGTCGGCCAGTTCCTGCCGGTGCACGCGAGCGACGGGGCGATCATCCGCTTCGTCCACAAGCGGCACGTCCGCCGCATCGATCTCCTGGAGCGCTGAGATGGCGAGGCTCGACGTCCTCATCGACCGGATGGCCGCGATCCCGGGGGCGCAGCTCGTGCTGGAGACGGGCGGCGGCGTCCGGCTCGAGACCTCGAGCGGCGCGCAGCGGCTCGTCCACCAGGCGCTCACCACCCGGCAGATCGTGAGCGCGCTGCAGGAGGTGGTCCCGCCGGCGCTGCGGGCCAGCCTGGGCGCCGCCCGGCCCTTCGACTTCACCTACGCGGCGCCGGCGGGCCTGGTGGACGTCCGCGTCGAGGTGCACGACGACGCGCTGCGGGCCTCGCTCGAGCTCGCCCGGGAGCCGCGGCCCGCCCCGGCGGCGGCGGAGCTCCCGGCAGCGTCTCCGGCGGAGGTCCCCACGGCGCAGGCAGGACCGGCGCTCACGCCCGTGCCCGCCCCCGCGCCGGCGGCGCCGCCCACCCCCATCGAGCGCCCCGCCGACCCGCGGGCCGCCCTCGAGGCGCTCCTGGCCGCGCTCCCGGCGCGCGGCGCCTCCGACCTGCACCTGAGCTCGGACGGAGTCCCCTGCCTGCGGCTCGACGGCGACGTGGTCCCGCTCGCCGACTACGGGCCGCTCCCGGCGGCGCGCCTCGCCGAGCTCGTCTGGTCGATCGCGCCGGCCAAGAACCGCGAGGAGTGGGAGCAGGTCCACGACACCGACTTCGCCCACCAGACGGCGGCGGGGCGCTTCCGCGCCAACGTCTTCGCCGACCGGAACGGCCTCGGGGCGGTGTTCCGGCTCATCCCGCACGAGATCCCCTCGGCGGAGGCGCTCGGCGTCCCGCCCGCCGTCCTCGAGCTGTGCCACCTGTCGAAGGGGCTCGTGCTCGTGACCGGCCCCACCGGCTCGGGCAAGTCGACCACGCTGGCGGCGCTCATCGACCACGTCAACCGCAACCGCGACGACCACATCATCACCATCGAGGACCCCATCGAGTTCGTCCACCCGAACAAGCGCTGCATCGTGAACCAGCGCGAGGTGGGGACGCACACGCAGTCGTTCAAGCGCGCGCTGCGCGCGGCGCTGCGGGAGGATCCCGACATCATCCTGGTGGGCGAGCTGCGCGACCTCGAGACCATCGCCATCGCCATCGAGACCGCCGAGACCGGGCACCTCGTCTTCGGCACCCTGCACACCAACACCGCCCCCTCCACCGTCGACCGGATCATCGACCAGTTCCCCGCCGACCGGCAGGAGCAGATCCGGATGATGCTGTCCGAGTCGCTCAAGGGCGTCATCTCGCAGACGCTCTGCAAGAAGATCGGTGGGGGCCGCGCGGCCGCGCAGGAGATCCTGCTCTGCCCGCCGAGCGTGTCGAACCTCATCCGCGAGGGGAAGACCTTCCAGATCGCCTCGGTCATGCAGACGGGGCGTGGCCAGGGGATGGCCACCCTCAACGACGGCCTGCTCGACCTCGTGAAGCGCAAGGTGGTCGAGCCGGCCGAGGCGTACCGCAAGGCGGTCGCCAAGGCCGAGCTGAAGGGGCTGCTCGAGCGGGCGGGGTTCCCGCTGGCGTGACGCGGGGGAGCGCCCGGCCGCCGGCCCGCCCGCGCCGGCGTGGCGCGCGCGCCGTTATGGGAGGGCGGTGGAGCTCCCCTTCCAGCCCACGCTCTTCGACGCCGCCGCGCCGGCGTTCGACCCCGGCTTCGGCGGCCTCGTCCGCCTCCAGCTCGACGAGGCGAGCTGGCTCGACTACCTGCCGGGCTGGGTGAGCGGGTCGGATCGCCTCTTCGCCGAGGTGCTGGCGGCGCGCTCCTGGGGCGAGCGGACGCGCTGGATGTACGACCGCCGCGTCCGGGAGCCCCGCCTCACCTCGCCCTGGAGCCTCGCCTCGGGCCGGCCGCTCGAGCCCGCGCTGGTGGAGGCGATGCGCCGCTGCCTCGGGGCGCGCTACGGCGTCACGTTCGACTCGGCGGGCTTCAACCTCTACCGCGACGGCCAGGACAGCGTCGCCTGGCACGGCGACCGGATCCGGGCGGAGGTCGCCGAGCCGATCATCCCGCTCGTCTCGCTGGGAGAGCCGCGCAAGTTCCTGCTCCGACCGAAGGGCGGCGGCCGCTCGCGCGCGTTGTACCTCGGGCGCGGCGACCTGCTCGTCACCGGCGGCGCCACGCACCGCGCCTGGGACCACGCGGTGCCCAAGGTCGCGCGCGCCGGGCCGCGCATCAGCATCGCCTTCCGCTACGCGCTCGACCCGCGCGCCTACGCCGGGAAGCGGACCGCGCCGCCCGCCCCCCGGTGACGGCGCGGCCCGGGACGGCCTCGCCTAGGAGTGGCCGTGCGCGGCGAGCCGCTCCACCGCGTCGTTCTCGCACTTCTCCCGGGCGGCGGCGGCCGACACCCGGCGCGCGGCGACCGCCTGCTCGACGCACGCGTCGAGGTCGGTCCTCGCCTCGGCGCTGCCGCAGCGCTTCAGCCACGCGAGCTCGCGCTCCGCGAAGGCGGCGGCGCAGCGCGGGGCGCGGCCTGCGTCCGGGGGCGTGAGCCCCTCACCCGCCGTCGCGGGGGCGGCGCGTCCCGTGCACTCGACGAAGACCACCTCGTCGGGAGGGCGCACGGAGGCGCGGGCCCTGGCGCAGAGCGGCCCGAGCCGCTGGCCCTCCGCCTCGCGCAGCGCGAGCCGCAGGCGCTTCAGGAGCTCCGGGCCGTCCTTCCCGGCCGCCTTGATGACCGGCGCCTCGGGGTCCGGCTTCGGGCTCGTCGCCAGGTCGGCGAGGCTGCGGAAGAGCGCCGACGCCGCGAGGTCCATCCGGCAGCTCATCGGGCAGGCGTTGACCTTGCGCCCCTCCGGCGAGCGGAGCCAGTCGGAGGTGGGCGCGGCGGGCATGGGCGGGCAGGCGGCGACGCACAGGTCGCCCTCGGCCCGGGCGGCCCGCGCGGCGGCCGCGGCCTTGCCGAGCTGGACGGACGGGGCGTCACCGCCCGCGGCGACGGCCAGCGCGAGGCCGGCGGCGAGGTACGTCAGCATGGCAGTTCCTCCTCGAGAGACGCGCGGGGTAGCGGAGCAGCGCGCGCCGGGAGGCTATCACGGTCGGTGAGGTAGCGCTGGGCTTCCGAGCCGGCGACGGCGCCGTCGCCCACCGCGGTCGCGATCTGCCGCAGGCTCGTGTCGCGGACGTCGCCGGCGGCGAAGACCCCCTCCAGGCTCGTCCGCATCCGCGCGTCGGTGCGGACGTACCCTTGCTCGGAGAGCGCCACCTGCCCGGCGAAGAGGGCGGTCGCCGGCAGGTGGCCGATGAAGTAGAAGCAGCGGTCCACGGCGAGCGGCACGAGCGCCCCGTTGCGCGTGTCCCGGAGCACGGCGGTCTCGAGCCGCCCGTCGCCCTCGAAGTGGTCCACGACGGTGTTCCAGCGGAACTCCATCTTCGGGTTCCCGAGCGCCTCCTCGCGCGCGGCGGGCTGAGCCCGGACGCGCCCCTCCTCGTGCCGGACGGAGACGATCACCTTGCGCGCGTAGCGGGTGAGGAAGCTCCCCTCCTCCAGGGCCGCGTCGCCCGAGCCGACCACCAGCACGGTCTTGCCGGTGCACTGGGCGGCGTCGCAGGTGGCGCAGAAGGAGATCCCCTTGTCGTAGAGGAACGCCTCCTCGCCCGGGACGCCCAGCAGGCGCGGCTTGCCGCCGGTGGCGAGCACGACCGCCCGCGCGTGGTACGCGGTGCGGAAGGTCTCGACGACCTTGTCCGCGCCGGCCAGGTTGAGCTTCTTCACCGGCGCGTTCTTGATCTCCACCCCGAAGCGCCGCGCCTGGGCCTCGAACCGCTTCATCAGCTCGAGCCCGCTGATGTCCTCCGGGAACCCCGGATAGTTGCAGACCTCGCTGGTGGAGGTGGCGAGCCCGCCGAGCAGGCCCTTCTCCAGGAGCAGCGTCTTGCGCCGGGCGCGGGCCGCGTAGAGCGCGGCGGTCAGCCCGGCCGGGCCTCCGCCGACGACCACCACCTCGTAATCCTGCCGTTCCTTCTCGAGCGCCATGGCGTCCTTACCCCAGCTTCACCTGGCGCTCCGCCGTCCCCACCAGTCGGCCAGGAGCCACACCCCGAGCAGCAGCCCGAACTGCACCACCAGCGCCGGCACGAACCCGCCGAGCGCCGCGGGCAGGTAGACGCCGCCCTTCGCGTCCACGCGGAGGGCGGTCTTCCAGAACGGCCAGGTCGCGGCGCCGAGCGCCGAGCCGAGGACGAAGAACGGGAACACCAGCCACTGCTGGAGGAAGCCCTCGCCCATGCGCATCAACGTCCCGGAGGCGCAGCCGCCCGCGATCACCGCGCCGATCCCGAAGAGGACGCCGCCCACCACGGTGTGCAGCCCGACCGGCTCGAGGCCGGCGAGCTTCATCGCGTCGGCGAGCTGCCCCGCCTTGAAGTAGGCCCCGAGCTGCAGGGCCGCGAAGCCGACCGTCCCCACCGCCAAACCGGCGACGACGGCCTTGGTGAGGCTGGTGCTGCCGGTCAGCACCGGGTCGCGCATGGAGGCGGTGAAGCAGAACCTCGAGCGCTGCAGCGTGAGCCCCAGCGCGATCCCGATGGCCCACACGAAGCCCGACCTCGGCGAGCCGGCCGGGCCGCCCAGCCAGTAGCCCACCGCCACCACGGCGGCAACGAGGGCCACCGCGTAGGGCAGCTGGCTCGCCCGCTCCTTCCGCGGCGAGGGAGCCCGGAGAGGGCGGCGGACGTCATCGCTGCGCAGCTCTGCGGCCACGGTCATGGAGCGCTCCGTCAGATGAAGTACTTGATGAGGAGCTTCGAGCCGGCCATGGCGCCGAGGAAGATGGAGACCATGAACACCCAGCCGTGAAGCGACATCGAGGGCACCGCCGTGAACAGGTCGCCGATGTTGCAGCCGAACGCGATGCGCGCCCCGAGGCCCATCACCAGCCCGCCGAGGACGGCCGCCGCGATCTGCCGCCGCGACTTGAGGCGCTTCACCCGGAACTGCCCGGCGAGCAGGACGGAGAGCAGCGCCCCGGCGACGATGCCGAGGTTGGTGAGGGAGCCGGCGTCCTTGAGCAGGTTGAACCCCGGCGCGTTGAAGGCCGGCTTCACCTCCGCGAAGTACGCCCACCGGTGCGGATCGCCCCCGAGCGCCTCCCAGGCCCAGCTCCCCCAGTAGGCGAGCGAGGTGGTGACGCCCCAGGCCTTCCCGGTGGCGGCGAGCAGCGCGATGTTGAGCAGCGCCAGGATCACCGCCCCGGCCGTGTAGGTCCACGGGTGGACGAAGAGGGTCTTGTAGGTCTCGCGATCGCGCCACCGGAGCGGCGGCGCTGCGGCGGTCACGGCGTGGGGAAACGCGCCGCCGGCCTGGCCTTCCGCGGGGGGCGCCATCAGCTCGCCTTCTCGATGGCGATCTCCCACTGCCCGTCGTCCACTTCCTGGATCTCGTAGTCGTGGCCGCTCTTCTCGGCCCACTCCGGGATGTTCTTCATCGCGCAGGAGTGGTCGATCTGCACCACCAGCACGTCGCCCACCGCCAGGTCCGCCAGCGCGCGCTGCGTCCGGATGAGCGGGACGGGGCAGGCTTCGCCGAGGCAATCGAGCGTCTTCTCCGCCATGGTGTGCACCTCGCGTGCGTCGATCGAGTCGGGGCGAGTTTGCTGGGTGCCGGATCCGAAGTCAACGACACCCACCGCGACCAAGGGACACGTATTCACGGTGAGTGACCGGCGACGATCGGCACGTGGGGGCGTCGCTCACATCGACAGACAGTAAACGTCAGTTCGCGGAGGCGCACAAAGAACCACCCGCGCGCACCTCAATGTGCGTGTTCGCCGGAACCATCCGCTATCGCAATAGTTTTCAATCCAGGCGCGCTCTATTGCGCCTTGCGCGGCCGCTCCGGTGGTGCGAACGTACCGTCCCCAAGGGACCGCTCGCTTCAATGCGTCCCGGCTCCCCGCACCAGGAAAAGGCACCATGATGCCAATCGAGTCGGCAGGCGAGCCCCAGGGCTTTCGAGGGGACGTGACCGGGCTGGAGCTGTCCGACGTCATCCAGCTCAACGGGAACAACGGGTTCTCGGGCTGCATCACCGTTCAGCAGGGCGATCGCACCGGCCGGATCTTCTTCCGCGAGGGGAAGGTCATCCACGCCGAGCAGGGCGGCAAGCTCGGCGAGGAGGCGTTCTACGACATCATGGAGTGGCGGTCGGGCCACTTCAGCCTCGAGCCCAACGTCTCCACCACCAGCCACTCGGTCGAGAAGAGCACGACGTTCATCCTGATGGAGGCGCACCGCCTCATGGACGAGCGCCGCGCCGGGCGTCCGGCGGCGCCCGCGCCCGTCGCGCCGGCCGCGGCCGCGGCCGCGCCCGCGCCGGCCAGGACGGCGGCCGCCACCGTGGTCGAGCGCGTGAAGGGCGCGGCCGGCGTGAGCTACGCCGTGCTGCTCGGCAAGGACGGCGCCTGCGTCGAGGACGGCAGCTTCGAGGGCGCCACCCTCGCCGGCCGCGCGGCCTACCTCGCGCTCATGGGCTCGCGGCTCGGCGCCAGCCTCGGCGCCGGCGACATCCGCTCGATGGCGCTGCACGGCAAGGGGCAGCACCTGCTCCTGCTCGCCGGCAAGAACCACTACCTGGGCGTCACCGCCGAGGGCACGAGCGAGCTCGGCGCCGTCGAGGCCGAGGTCCTCAAGCTGCTCGCGTCCGGTCACTGATCGCGCTCCGCGGCGCTCGATCCCGAGGTCACCCATGCAGACGGTCCTCTCGCAGCTCAACTCGGTCCCGGGCGTGGTCGGCAGCCTGGTGTGCGATCCCGACGGCCAGCTCACGGCCCACGTCTTCCCGCCCCTCTTCGACGTGGCGGCCCTCCAGGACGCCGCCCGGGCGCTGGCGGACGGCGCCGTCGGCCTGGAGGTGACGAGCGACACGGCCGAGCTGCTCGACGTGCGCTTCAAGGAGGCGCGGCTCCTCGCGAAGCCGTTCGGCGGCTCGATGCTGGCGGTGCTCTGCACCAAGACGACGAACGTGCAGTTCCTGACGCTGTCGCTCGGCGCCGCGGTCGCCAAGCTCGACAAGCTCCGGCAGGCCACCCCGGCCGCGCCCGCCCCCGCGCCGGCGGCTGCGCCGGCGCCGGTCGCGAGCGCGCCCGCGCCGGAGGCGGCGGCTCCCGGAGCGAAGCGGCGCGTCGCGGCCCCGACCAAGGGGCTCGACGAGCTGCGCCGCCGGCTGGCCGAGGGAGGCGCCGCGGCCCGCCCCGGCGGCGCCGCCGCGCCCGCGACGAGCGCGGCCGAGCCGCAGGCCAAGCAGGACGAGACCACCACCTCGGCCTCCGGGCTGCGCTGGTGGGAAGGGATGCCCTGACGCCCAGCCCAGCCGTTGACCCAGAGGAGCTCCACCCCGCTTCGGAGAACGCATGATCAAGACCATCAGATTCAAGATCCTCCTCCTGATCATCGGAGGGCTCAGCCTCGGCGCCATCGGGCTGGTGCTGTACTTCAACCGCATCTACGACCAGAACGCCGAGCGCCTGACCAAGGACTCGATCCGGAGCGCCGCGGTGGCGTTCTCCGAGGTCGAGCGGACGAGCACCGAGCTCATGTCCGCCTCGATCTCCGCCCTGACCCGCGACCCGGAGGTGCGGGCCGGGATGATCTCGCGCGATCCGGCGCGCCTGCTCACGCTGTCGCAGCCGCTCTACCGCGACTGGCGCGGCCGCTTCGGCATCACGCACTGGAACTACTGGGAGCCCGAGCAGGCCGGCGACATGAACGCCAAGGGCCTGCGCAACGTCCTCCGCGTCGGCACGCCCGACATGCACGGCGACTTCGTGGAGCGCGTCACGCTGGCGCGGGTCGCCCGCGAGCGCCGCATGGTGACGGGTCTCGACCTCGGGTTCACCGGGATGGTGCTGCGCGTGCTGGTGCCGGTGGAGGAGGGCGGCCGCCCCATCGGCTACCTCGAGCTCGGCAAGGAGATCGGCGGCTTCCTCGGCCAGATCAAGAAGGTGAGCGGCGACGACTACGGCCTCCTGCTCTCGAAGGGCCGGATGGACGAGAAGAAGTGGGCCACCCTGCGGGCGACGGCGGGCCAGCGCAACAACTGGGCCGACATGCCCGACCTCCTCCTCGCCGACAACACCTCCGACGACAACGAGATCTTCCAGTACAACGGCAAGATCGCCGACCTCCCGGACGAGGGCGTGCCGCTCGAGATCCTGTCGAGGGGCGGCAAGACGCTGGCCCGGGGCGTGTTCCCGATCCACGACGTGTCCGGCGCCAAGGTGGGCGCGGTCTTCGTCCTCCGCGACATCACCGCGGTCTACGACGAGATGCGCTCCGGGCAGCGCCAGGCGGTGCTCGGGGTGGCGGCCCTCATGGTCCTCCTGGCCGTCCTCTTCGTCCTCGTCTTCCAGGTGCTCATCGTCAAGCGGCTCCAGCACATGATCCAGGTGGCGACGCGGGTGGTGGGCGGCGAGTTCGACCTCGAGATCGTGCCGTCGGCCGACGACGAGATCGGCGCCTTCGAGACGCTGTTCGAGCAGTTCCGGCAGCTGTTCGTCGAGCTCATCGGGCAGGCACACAAGGCCACGGGCACCACGGGCCGGGGGGGGAAGTGAGCCATGGGCCAGCTCTATGACGCGAAGCTGAAGGTCGAGCAGATCATCCGCGAGAAGAACCTCAAGGAGTCCGAGATCAAGGGCGCGCTGTCGCTCAAGAGCGGGCTCCTGCTCGCGCTCGTGAACCCGGCCACGCCCGACGACGCCGGCAAGCTGGAGAAGCTGGCCGCCGCCGTGAAGGCGGTGCTCAACACCGACCTCTGACCGGGGCGCAGCCCCGGCGCTGCACGCGAGCCCGGCTCCCGCGGAACCTCCGCGGGCGCCGGGCTCGAGCTTTTCGGGGGCAGCGGGAGGAGGCCGGCGCGGCGCGCCTCGCGCCGACGAAGCGGGGGGCGACCCGCGGCCGCGGATCGCCCCCCAGGTGAAGGCCAGCGGCGGGCCGGCTACTTCTTGCTCATCACCGGCGCCGCGTCGGGGTGGCAGGTCTTGCAGTTCGAGATGCCGAGGCTGTTGTTGAGCCGCACGCCGTCCGGGGTGGGCGGCGGGGGCGCGTCGATGTGGCAGTGGACGCACTCGGCGTAGAGGTCCGGCTGCGCCGCATAGATGGGCACGTACTTCGAGCTCGACCCGAAGCGGTTGAGGATGATGGCCGCCATCTTGGCCACGTCGCCGGTGATCTTCCCGCAGCGCGCCTTCCGGTCGGTGGACCCGGACAGCTTGCCGGAGACCTTGCACCAGCTCGACACCGAGATGTGGCACAGCGGCGAGCCGGAGACGCTCTGCGCCTGCTGCGGGTAGCGCCGCTTGGGGTCGAGCCAGTCCATCTCCATCGACGGGAGCGGCGTCTCCTGGTACCAGCGGAGGAGGTCCCCGCCCATCTCCACCACCGAGGCCGGCGCGGCCAGGGAGAAGATGGGCAGCGCGCCGGCCAGCGCGCCGCAGAGCGTGCCCGACTCGACGCAGCCGGTCTTGCCCCACTTGAACATCTCGAGCGGCAGCCCGTCCCAGGGCGAGCCCGGGCCGAGCGCGCTCCGGATGGACGCGAGCAGCGCCGAGGCCACGCCGTAGGCGCAGCCGTAGTTGGTGTTCTTCCAGGGGTCGTTCGTCCAGTAGCCGAAGTACCCGGCGTCGCGCGCGACGTCGGGGTTCAGCACCGGCAGCGGCCACGGGACCGACGGCGCCGCCTGCGCCTCCGCCGCCGCCGGCAGCCCCAGCGCGACCAGGCCCGCGGCCGCAGCCGCGGCGCCGCCCGCGCCGGTGAGGAAGGCGCGCCTCGAGACCACTCCGTTCGCCTGCTTCGACATGGCTCCCCTCCGTGAAGATTGCACGAGCGTTCCGCGGCTCAGACGATGGTGGTGTGCACGGCGCAGCCCATGCACGGGTCGAACGAGTGGATCACCCGGTAGACCTCCACCGGCTGGCTGCGATCCGCGACGCGCACGCCGATCAGCGCCTGCTCGATGGGGCCGGGCCGTTCGCGGTCGTCGCGCGGCGAGGCGTTCCAGGACGTCGGCGTGATGATCCGGTAGCCGGTCACCTTGCCGTCCGCGTACTCGAGCCAGTGCGCCAGCGCGCCGCGCGGCGCCTCGGTCAGGGCGACCGCCTGGCCGGCCTTGGGCATGGTCGTGACCGGCTGGTAGCCGCTCCCGTCCAGCGCGAGCCCGTCGAGCCAGGTCCGCATGGCGCCGGCCACCTTGGCGGTCTCGAAGGCGTTGGCGAGGAGCCGGTCCATGACCGAGAGCCCGCCGCGGTAGTTGCCGCTGACGATCATGCGCGCCAGCGCGCCCACCTGGAACACCTCGTCGCCGAGGCGCGGGGCCTTCACCCAGGAGTAGGCGCCGGGCTTGTCCGGGTTGGGCGTGGCGGGGTCGCCGCCGTGACGGCGCGGGCCGCCGTAGAAGGCGTGCTTCACCGACTCGTCGATGGAGGCGACGTCGCCGGCCGTGAGGGGGAAGACGTGGCGGCGCGCGTGCTCGTCGCCCGGCCGCTCCGCCCAGTTCCAGCTGTGCTCGCCGCGGGGGTGCCCGTGCTCCAGGAACTTCCCCGCCTCGAAGAGCTGGCCGCCGGCGCCGTCCGGATAGGCGCCGAAGGAGAGCAGGTTGCCGGGCCCGGCCCCGATCTCGAGGTAGTCGGGGTACCGCTCGGCCACCTTCATGACGTCGGGGATGTACACGTTCTCGATGAACGGGATCAGCTGGTCGAGGCCGCTCCGGAAGTCGGCGACGCTGGCGGCGGTCGGCTGCTGGGTGACGCCCCCCGGCGCGAAGGTCATGACGTGCGGGAGCTTCCCGGCGAAGAGCGCGCCCATCTCCTGCGCGCGCCGCCGCATCTCGAGCGCCTGCAGGTAGTGGTCGGCGAACACCGCCGCCTCCGCCTCGGAGAACCGCTGGTCGGCCGAGATGGCCGGGGTGTACGGCGGCATGGCCGGCCCGTGGACGTAGTCGAGCAGGGCCAGGTGGTAGAAGTGGAGGATGTGATCCGAGACGGAGCCCGCGCCCTGGACCAGGTTCCGGAGCAGGGTGGCGTTCCGGGAGACCTGGACGCCGAACGCCGCCTCCAGCACCTCGACCGCGGTGCGCGCGTGCGGGACCGGGCACACCCCGCAGATGCGCTGGGTGAGGTGGATGGCGTCCCGGGGATCCCGGCCGCGCATGATGCTCTCGAACCCGCGGAACAGCGTCCCGGAGGCGTAGGCGGCGAGGACGGTGCCCCGCTCGCTGATCTCGAGCTCGAGGCCGAGGTGCCCCTCGATGCGCGTCACCGGTGAGACCGTGATTCGCTTCTCCATGGTGTCTGGCCCTCGTCCGCTCAGATGAAGGTGCCGGCCGGCGTCAGGGGCGACGCGGGGAACTCGGGCGCCGCGCAGCCGATGCAGGGGTGGCCCGCCTGCGCGCACCAGTTCTTGCCGTTGTTCCACTTGTGCTTGGGGCACATCGCCATCGTCACCTTGCCCTGGCAGCCCAGGTTGAGGAGGCAGCCCGGCTCGCCGAAGGCCTTCGCCTTGGGCAGGTGCTTGCGGGGGCAGGTGAAGTGGACGGTGTGCGGGAAGCAGGTGCCCGGACGGCCGTCCAGGTCGAGCGCGTACTCGCCGCCGGCCAGCAGGCCCACGATGATCTTGAAGAGCTGGTCGGGCGGCGCCGGGCAGCCCGGCACGTTGATGACCGGCTTCGCCGTCTTGCCCTGCAGCACGGTCGAGAGCGGGGTCACGCCGGTGGGGTTGGCGCCGGTGCCGGCCACGCCCTTGTAGGCGGCGCAGGTGCCGACCGCGAGCACGCGCGAGGCGCGCGGCGCGAGGTCGTTGACCGCGTCGAGGAGCGTGATGGGCCGGCCGCCGCGATCGCCGATGGTGCAGTACCGGCCGCCCGCCGCGACCGGGACCCCGCCCTCCACCACCAGGATGAACTGGCCCGCGGCCGCGGCCTGGTCCATGGCGCGGATGGCCTGATCCGCGCCCGCCGCCATGAGCAGCGCGTCGTACTTGGCCGAGACCTTGTTGAGGAGCACGTCGCCGACCGTGGTCGGCGACACCGCGTTGAGCGCGGCGATGGAGCACCCCGAGCAGCTGGCGCCGTGCAGCCAGATGAGGGGCGGCGAGCTCTCCGCCGCGAGCGCCTGCTGCAGGCGGAAGAGCCCCGTCTGCGACAGCCCGAGCGCCGCCGCCGAGCTGGTGCTCCACTTCAGGAAGTCACGTCTCGTGAACATGCCGCCCTCTCCGGTCTCGCCAGGCGTTCACCGACAGTGGCCGACGCTCGATTACTGAGAGTCGAACTTCCCAGAGGCTAGGACACCCCGAGTGGAGCTGTCGATGTGTGTCTGGGAATACAGCGTCAAGTTGCCCAGGGTCACTCGGACACCGGATGCGTCCGTGTGCGCGCGCGGCGGAGCGGGCAGGGCCGGAGCCCACCTCCCCTCACCGGCTGGCGGCCGCCCGGCGGCGCGCCCGCCCGGCCGGCCGGCGGAGGGGGAGACGCTCCGCGCGGCCTTTTCGCCGCGCAGCCCGTGGTGTATGGCTACGCGCGTGAAAACTCTGACCGAGCTCAGCGGGACCCTGATTCGCACGGCTGCGGCCGCCATCGCGGAGGCGAGGCGCTCGCTCCCGGCCGAGGAGAAGCCCTCCGAGGCCCCCGCGGCCGCGCCCGCGCAGCCGGCGGAGGGCGCCGCGCCCGAGGCGGGCGGCGAGGCCGCCGCCCAGGCCGCGCCGGAGCCGGCCGCCACCCCCGCCGCCGCGGCGCCCGAGGCGAAGCCGCAGGGCAAGCCCGAGCCGGCGCCGGAGAGCGACGCGGTGAAGGCGGCGCTCGACGAGGCGGTCGCCAAGGCCACCGGCTGCTCCGGCGATCGGCTGACGATGCTGCGCGCCGCGGTCGAGGCCGTCGGCCGGCGCACCGAGGACGTGCGCCTGGTCCGGGTCTTCGGCAAGGAGGAGCCGCTCAGCGGGGCGAAGGCGATCGGGGAGCACCAGTACCTGGTCGACTTCCACCCGCAGCACATGCGGCAGGTCGGCGGGTCTCCCAAGGACGAGCGCGGGCGCGGCGGGAAGCGCGGCGGCGGGCGCGGCGGCGGTGGCGACCGCGGCGGCGGCAAGGGCGCGGGCGCCGCGACCGGTGGCTTCTCCATGGACTCGCTGCGCGACGACCGCAAGAACGAGCGCGGGGGCGGGCGCGGCCGCCCCGGCGCCGGGCGGCGGCCGGGCGGCGGCGCGGGCAAGCCGCCGGGCGGCGGCCCCAAGCGCTAGCCGCGCGAGGCCGGACGCGCCGAGGGCGCTGGCGTGCTCGCCAGCGCCCCCGCCCCACCCTGCTCTGGACTCCGGCGACGCTCACTTCTCCGAGCGCTTCGCCGCGATCTCCTTCGCCAGCGCCTCGGCCTTCTCGTCCGCGGCCGGCTTGCCGGTGGCGCCCTCCTCGGGCGGCTTGCCGGTGAGCGCGGTCGAGCCCGCCGGCATGGCCGGCGTGGCGACCGTGGCCGCGACCTCCTTCGCGCCGCCCGCCATCGCGCGGAGGAGCGCCTTCACCACCACCCCCACGCCGATGAACGGCAGCGCCACCACGAAGAGGCCGCCGAGGGCCGGCGCCGCCGCCATGACGACCAGCGTCGGGACGCGGGCGAACTTGTTCCCCGCGCCGCCGGGGAGCGCGCCGCCGTCCCGCGCCACGTTCGCGAACGCGAAGCTCCTCGCGTCGATGTAGTAGCCGCTCTTCACCGGGGTCCCGCCTGCGTAGGTCTTCGCCATGGCCACCCTCCTTCGCTTCGATGATGAGAGTGTGCGCCTCCCGCGGCCCCGCCGAAATTGGGCCGATCACCGAAGGTGCGACGTATGAGTCCGGTGCCCCGCATCGGGTGAACGCCCGAGGCGCGCGGCGGCCCGCGCAGGGCGCCGCGGGCGGGGGCGGCAGGGGAGCGCGGGGGCCCAGGGCGGCCGGTTCACAGCCCCGGCAGCCGCGGCACGAGCTTCTTCTTCGAGAGCTTGTAGTAGCCGCCCCAGCCCTTCTTGAGCCAGTGGCCCACCACCGGCAGCGGGATCATCCGCTCGCCCCGGCCGTCGCGGTGCACGTACGCGGCGCCGTGGCCCATGTCGAGCAGGCAGGTGATGCCGACGTGGGGCAGGTAGCTCTCCCGCTCCGCGCGGCCCTCCTCGGCGGCCGCGATGTTCCGGGCGGCCACGCGCGCCATCACCTCCGCCAGATGCCCCTGCTTCGCGCGCCACTCCGGCCCCTGCAGCGCGGCGGCGTCGCCGATCGCCCACACGCCCGGGAAGCCCGGCACCGCGCAGCCCGGGTCGGTCTCGACGAAGCCCGCCTCGCTCCTCGGCAGGTCGGAGGCCTTCACCACCGGGGCGCCCTCGCCCGCGGGCAGGAACACCACGAGGTCCGAGGCGAGCCGAGCCCCGTCCTCGAACAGCACCGCGCCCGGCTCGAAGCCGGCGATCTTCTTCCCGAAGCGCATCGCCACGCCCACGCGGCCGAACATCCTCTGGATGGCCGCGACGGCCTTCTGGCCCATGCGCTCGCCCGGGCTCGCCATGGGCGCGAAGAACGTCAGCTCGAAGCGGTCGCGCAGCCCGCGCCGCCGGAGCAGCGCGTCCACGTTGAACATGAGCTCGAAGGCGGGGCCGCCGCGCGCGGCCGAGGGGTCCTTGGGGTTTCCCCCGAACCCCATCGCGACGCGCCCGCGCCCCTTCGCCATGAGGGCGGAGAGCGCCGCCGCGAGCCGCTGCGCGCCGGCCGGATCTCCGCCGAGCGAGAAGGTGTGCTCGACGCCCCTCGGCCGCAGCTTCTCGCCGCCCACGGCGACCACGAGGTGATCGGCCTGGAGCTCCAGGCCGTTCACGGTGGCCGAGCGGCGCGCGCCGGAGAGCGCCTCGACCTCACCGACCACGAAGCGGAACCCGTGCCGGCGGGCAGCGTCCGCCAGGTCGAGGCAGACGTCGTCGAGCTGCCGCTCGCCGGTCGCGACCCAGATCGAGATGGGGTAGATGCAGAGCGCTGGGCGATTCGAGACCAGGGTGACGTCCAGCCCGGCCCGCCGGAGCTGGATGGCGGCCTCGAGCCCGGCGAAGCCGCCGCCGGCCACCAGTGCGTGCTTGGACATGCGGGTGAGAGCCGGCCGAGCCGCGGAGGACTCGGGAGCGTGGCCCCCGGCGCGCGCTCACCGCCCGCCGGCGCCCCGCGCCCTCCCCGCGCTCCGGCGCTCGGTCCCGTCCGGCCGCAGCGTCGGCGGGACCGGCCGGCCTGCGGCGGCCAGCCGGAAGCGCTCGCAGGCCTCGAAGCGCGCCTCGCAGTACAGCGCGCGCACCACCCCCGCGCTGGGCGCGAAGGTCACGTGCGCGAACACCGCGTCGCACATGGCGCGCTTCGGGCAGCCGCCTCCGGATCCGGCGCCGGCGGCGCTCATGCGGCGATCTCGACCGCCTCGGTGGCGAAGCAGGTGAGCACGAGCAGGCTCGTCTTCTGCCAGCGGCGCCCCGGCGCGACCAGGAAGCGCAGCCGGTACTGGCGCTCCGCCGGGAGCTGGCGGATGAGCTCGATCCAGTAGATGAAGGACTTGAACCCCGACGAGTTGCAGAACTCGAACTCGCTGAAGTCCACCGTCACGACCTTCGCGCCGGTGCGCCCGACCTCCTCGTGCACCGCCTCCACGAACGGGTTCAGGACGCTCGCGGGGTTGGGCGTGCTCACGGTGCCGAGGAAGCGCACCACCGGCGCGGCGCCCGAGGTGGCGAGCGCCGCGGAGTACTTCTGGTCGCTCACCTGAAAGCTCGCCCCGGCTCGCGCGGCGGCGGTCGTCGACTCACCCATGGGATGCTCCTGTGGCAGCCGCCAGCGGCGGCGGATTCAGTTGTCCGAAGGCCTTGACCGTCAGGCGGCCGGCCTCCGTCGTTACGTCGAGCTCGAGCTGCGCCTCGTACCGGACGCGGGCCAGCCCCAGCCCGCCCCGCGCGCGGGGGTCGGCCGCCATCGTGTGCAGGTAGCTCGCGAGCGGCGGCTCGGCCTGCAGCGCCGCCAGCCGCGACCGGAGCGCCTCGGGGGCGCCCGGGCTGCAGTCGTTGGTGAGGCTCACCTCCACCGCGTCCCGCCCGGCGTCGATGGCGAGCCGCAGCTCGATGCAGGCGGAGGTCGAGTGCGTGATCGCGTTCTGCATCAGCTCGTGCGTCGCCAGGGCGAGCTGTGACTCGCGCTCGGGGCTCACCCCGGCGCAGGCGCAGAACGACTCGACGAAGTGGCGCACCTCGTCCACGAAGACCCACACCGGGCACATCCGGAGGAAGAGCAGGATCGGCTTGGGCGCGCCGCGGGCGGGCCCCTCAGACGGTGTCATCGGTCTCCCTTCGCCGCAGCACGACGGCGGTCATGTCGTCGTCCTGGACGGACGCGAAGCGCTCCACCGACGCGAAGACGCTCGCCAGCACCTCGGGCGCGCTCGCGCCCGCGCGCCCGGAGAGGACCTCGACGAGCCGCTCCTGGCCGTACAGCGCGTCGCCGGCCCCGCGCGCCTCCACGATCCCGTCGGTGGTGAGGCAGAGGAGGCCCCCCGGCTCGACCTGGAGCTCGTACTCGACGAGGTGCCGCCGGACGTCCTCCATGACCCCGCACCAGGGGCCGGCCGGCTCGACCGCGTCGACCCGGCCGCCCGGGCTCGCGACCAGGACCGGCTGGTGCGCCCCGGCCGCGACGAAGCGGCCGGCCCCGGCGTACCGCGCCACCATGAGCGTGAGGTAGTCGTCCCGGCCCATGCGCCGGCGCACGTTCTCGTGCAGCACCCGGTTCACGCAGGCGACCACCTCGGCCGGCGCGCCGTGGGGCGCGCTGGTGATGGCGGCGTGGGCGGCGGCCTGCGCCATCAGCATGATGAGGCCGGCGTGGAGGCCGTGGCCGGACACGTCGCCGATGACGAGCCAGAAGGTGTCGGGGAAGGCCAGGATGTCGTAGAGGTCGCCGCCGACGTCCTCGGCGGCCTTCATGCGCGCCGCCAGCTCGAACTCCCGGAGCGCGGGGGCGCGCGGCAGGATCGCGGTCTGGATGGACTGCGCGATCTGCATCTCGCGCCGCAGCGCCTCGGTCCGCTTCAGCTCGCCGTGCGAGCGCTCCACCTCGGCGACCATGGTGTTGAACGACTGGACCAGCCGCCCCAGCTCGTCGCGGTAGGCGTCGGGCAGGCGGGTGGTGAGGTCGCCCGTCGACACGCGCACCATCGAGGCCGCCACCTCGGCGAGCGGCTGCGCGGCGCGGCGGAGCGCGGCGATGCTGGCGACGCTCGCCCCGGCGAGCACCAGCGAGAAGATCCCGATGAGCAGCCGCCGCAGCCGGCGCAGCGTCCCGTAGGCCTCCTGCTCGGAGACCGCCATGAGCGCGCTCCAGCCCGGGGTCTCGGCGCCGGGCGCGGTCCGCATCGCGAGCCACCGGCCGCCCCCGGCCGCGTGGCGCTCGAGGCCGCGGCCGCCGTCCTCGCCCGGCGCCAGCAGCGCCTCGACCGCCGGGGCCGACACGCCCGGCAGCGTGGTGACGAGCCGCCGCTCGGCGTCGGCCACCACCGGGACGTAGGCCGGGTCCGCGCCGGCGATCTCGGCCAGGAGCCGGCCCACCGCGGGCCGGGAGACCACCCCCACCACCACCCCCACCAGGTCCCCGGTGAAGTCGCGGACCGGCGCGGCCAGCACCAGGGCCGGGCTCTCCTCGGCCGCGGCGCCCAGCGCCTGGGCCGTCGCCACCGTCACCGCCAGCTTCGCGCCGCCCTCGACCTCCGCCACCGCCCGCAGCGCCACGCGCCGCCCGCGCAGCGCCTCGAGCGACCTGCCGTGGCGCTCGCCCTCCGGCGCGGCGTGCACGGCGCAGACGACCCGCCCCCGGGCGTCGAGCAGGGCCGCCACGGCGAACGCGCCGCCCTGGTCCTGGATCGAGCGCAGGAGGTAGTCCTCCGCGAACTTGGGGTCGCCGGACTCGAGCGACAGCTGCATCGCGTCCGCCTCGGCCCAGCTGCGGGTGGTGAGCGCGCGCTCGCGCTGGAAGCGCTGGGTGGCTTCGAGCACCTCCCGCGCCCGCGCCGCGAGGTGCGAGCGGGTGGCGTCGAGGACCACGCCGCGCGCCACGTGCTCGAATCCGACCATCGAGAACGCGAGCGCCGCGCCCACGACGACCACCGTCGCGGCGAAGAGGCGGAAGCGCAGCGAGCTCTGCGCGTGGGCGAGGGCGAGGGCCACCGTCGGCGTCCGGTCAGGGCTGCTCGCCGCCGCCCTTCGGGGCGGTCCGGGAGCTGTAGTACTTGAGGAAGTCGTAGAGCGCGACCGCCTGCTGCTCGTTGATGCCGGAGTTGGGCCGGCGGATCATGCGCTTCATGTAGCGCTTCCAGTTGGTCGCGTCGTACTGGGAGTTGATGGGGCGCGACACCGGGTGGCACTTCGCGCACTTCACCTTGAAGAGCGCGTACTCCTTCTGCTGCGCCTCCGGGTAGTCGGACACGTCGATGGTCCCCGGGCCGTCGTCGCGCGGGTCCCAGTCCGCCTGCTGGCCGAGCGCGAGCTGCAGCGCGAGCGCGGCCCCGAGGGTGGCGGCGAGCATCAGAAGCTCCCCCCGATCCCGGCGTGGGTCGAGTGGATGGCGCCGATGCCGGTCATCTCCCAGTACTCGTAGCTCGCCTTGAGGTAGAGGGAGGCGGCCGGCGTGATCATGAGCCCGGCGGTGTACCGCTTGATGCTCGCCTCCGGGCCGATGACCGGCAGCGTCCCCGGGACCGGGATCCCGAGGCGCTCCATGCGCTCGACCCGGTAGACGGCGCCCACCCACTTGCCGAGCGGGTGCTCCAGCTCGGCGTACCAGCCGCGCTTGTCGAAGTACGGGTCGATCACGTCGAAGCGGTACCCGGCCGCGCTGCGATCGACGTCGGTCCTGCGCGCCGCGTACTCGGCGCGCACCACGCACGGGCCGATCCGCGTCTGCGCGTCCACCCCCCAGGCCTTGTAGCCGAGCGTGCCGGCCTGGTCGTAGCGGCCGCCGGTGAAGGAGCCGCCCAGGCTCACGTCGCCGATCACGAAGGAGGGATCCTGCTGCGACCAGGTGAGGGCGAGCCGCGCGCCGCCGCTCGGCACGCGGTTGTTGTCCGCGTAGTAGGACGAGCGCATGGAGGCGAAGTCCACGTCGTTCGAGCCCCGGAGCCCGGCCACCCCGTAGCCGCCGTACCAGACCTGGACCCGCTCGCCGATCCAGGTCTGGCCGTAGACGACCACGCCGGTGTCGACGTAGGGCGCGGGCACGACGCCGAGGTTCCACCCGGTCCGGTCGCCGTAGGGGATCCGGCCCATGTCGAAGATGAGCGGCGCGCTCACCGTGCGGTGGCTCGAGGGGTCGACGCGGTTCGCGTACTCGCCGAACGGCACCACCACCCGGCCCGCCGACACGTTGAAGTAGGCCTTCGGCGTGTAGTCGAGGCTGAAGTGCTCCATCTCGATGCCGTGGCAGCTGAAGCAGGCCTTGGCCGAGATGGCGAGCTCGTCGTGGACGTCCACCGACACCTTGAGGGCGCCGTCCGGGGTGATGGTCCCCACGGTGCGGTCGCTGGCGGCCTTCTTCGAGAGCCACCACTGGTCCACGTAGATGGAGCCCGACACGTTCACGGTCGAGCGCGCGCCCGCCGGCGCCGCGGCGAGCAGGGCCAGGCCGAGGAGGGCCGCGGCGGCGGCGCGCAGGAGGAGGCGTTCAGTCATGGGAGGCTCCGGCGAGGATCCAGCTTTCGAGGGCCGCCTGGTCCTCGTCCGACAGCGGGTGGGCGTTGAGCGGCATGCGGGTGGCGACGCCGCCCACGCCCGAGGCGGTCCCGCGGACCTTCAGGACCACGTAGCTGTGGTCCGGGTTCCCCGGGTCGACGAGCGGCAGGGAGGGGACCTGGAGGGCCGGCTGGCCCACCAGGGCGTCGTAGGCGTACTGCGGGTCGAACGAGTCCGGCGTGTTGGCGGGCGGGTGGCCGGTGTGGCACCCCTGGGTGGCGCAGCTCATCGCGAAGACGGCCGAGACGTCGGCGTAGGTCGCCGCCGGGCCGCGCGCGGCGGCGGGGACGGCCGCGCCGGTGCGTGGCCCGCCGCAGGCGAGCGCGAAGGTGAGCGTGAGGGCGGCTGGGAGGGCGCGGGTCATTGGAGGGGGAACTGCGCGTCGTTCGGGTCTGACGTCACCAGGTCGCGGGAGAGCTCGAGGGTCCAGACGCCGTTCGCCCAGGTGCCGCGGGCGCTCACGTCGCCGCGGTGCGCGCTCGGCCGCTGGAGCGCCGCGCCGGGGAGGGTCGCGCCGGCCGAGGCCGCCGCGCCGGGATCGAAGGGCACCGCTGCGGGCGCGCCGGCACCGCCGAGGAAGAGGAAGGCGGGGCTGGCGTCGATCCCGTCCGCCGACATGAAGAGCGGCGCCGGCGCCGGCGCGTCGTCGTCGCCGGCGTACGGGGGCGTGCTGCACGGCGGCGCCTCGCCGCCGGCGCACAGCTGCGTGCAGGCCGGCGGGTCGGGGCAGTCGCCGTACAGGCCCGCCTCGTCCCAGGAGGCGTCGTCCGCCAGGCCGAGCGGGTTCGTCCGGCCGGCGTGCCATGCCCACGAGTCCGCGCGCAGGCCCGGCGCGGCGGCGTGCATCGTGAACCGGTAGGCGAGGTCGTCGGGGGTGGTCGCGCCGCGCCGCTCGCTCACGTGGCAGGCGGTGGTGCAGCCCGAGGCGGCGCGCCCCGCCGCGGCGGGGTCGATGAGGAAGGAGAGGTAGACGACGTCCTCGTCGGTGGTCCGGCGCGCGAACGCGCCGAGCCCGGTGGCCGGGTCGACCCGGTAGATCCAGTCGTGGTGGGCGAGGCTCTGCGTCGAGTCGCGCCACTGGAGCTGCAGGTAGAGCCGCTGGTCGTCGTAGGCGGCCTTGATGTCCACGTCGTAGATGCCGTAGTCCCAGACCTGCAGGTAGCCGAGCGCGGCCTGGAACTCGGTGTTCCAGGCCTCCTTCGACAGGCCCACCGCCTCCGCCGCCGGGACGAGCGGGACGGTGCTGGCCGGGATGGACGTCCAGTCCACCGGCTGGCCGGCGGCCGGCGGCCGCGCCAGGCGCTGCGCCACCACGGTGAAGGGCCCGGGCGCCCCGCCCAGGAACTTGAGGTGGACGGTGGTGGCGGTCTGCGGCGCGCCGCCGTTCCCGGGCGGGCCGCCCACGACCGGGATCCCGGGGTTGCCGTCGATGATCCCGACGCTGAACGTCACGTCGGCCGGCGCCCGCTCGACGCGCGGCGAGGAGCAGCCCGCCAGCGTCGCGAGGAGCGCGGCGGCGCCGAGGCGCCGGGCGAAGGCGGAGAGGGAGGTCATGGGAGGCTCACCCCGTGGACGGCCGCCACCGGGCTCACGCCGTCGCGCCCGTGGCAGGGGAGGCACTGCTCGACGTTGTCGAGCGTCGTGAACTGCCGCGAGTGGGTGAGGGCCGCCTGCGTGTCGTGGCAGCCCATGCACGCGGCGGTGATGGGCGGCGTGTGCGGCTCGTTCGGCGAATGGGTGCTCGGTGCCGGAGCGGCGGGGGTTCCCTGGTGCTGGAGGTTGGGCGTCTCGTTCGCGACGGTGTAGGCCTGCCTCGAATCGATGTTCTCGATCTCGAACGCGTTCCCGACGTGACACAGCGTGCAGTTCCGGATCATGTTCGGCATGGTCACGTCGTCGAAGAAGTACGGGCTGCCGAAGACGATGACGAACGGCTTGGCGAGGCCGAGCGAGGCGCTGCCGGTCCGGTACCCGGTGTGGATCCGGTGCTGCATCACCTTGAGGTGCACCGAGCGCTCCTCGATGCCGTCGTAGGTGGCGGCCACCGGGAGCCCGGTGGTGGCCGAGGTCGTGACCGTCGAGAGGTTGACCATGCCTGACTTGTCGGCCCGCTTCGGCCTCGAGCCGAAGTCGGTGAAGTCGGCGGTGTGGCAGGTCACGCAGTACTGCACCTGGTTGCGGCTCCCGTGCATCTGGAGCCGCAGGTGGCACACGTTGCACTTCGCGGTGTCCACCACCCGCCGCCGCGGCACGGGCGTGCCGCCCGGCCAGACCCCCGCGGCGAGGTCGACGTACTGGACGTCGTTGTCGGTCGTCTCGGCGAGGGTCTCGCCCGTGTACGGCCACGTGAACTTGCCGGTGTTGTCGTAGACGGCGGTCTTGACGCTCCGGCTGGCCGTGATCACGACGGTCCACGTGCCGGAGGCGGTCGCTGGCAGGGCCTTCGTGAAGGTGTAGGAGTACTGGCCCTTGACGACGGGGTCCTCCACGGCCAGGCGGGGAGGAGACGAAGTCGCGCTGGTCGAGTCGCTGACGGTCGGGCTGGTCCTCAGGTACTCGGTGGACGGGCCGATGAGCGTGAAGCTGACGCTGGCGAGCGCGCGCGGAACCGGGCTCGCCCGGCCGCTCCGTCCCGCGTCGGCCAACGGGACGGGCGCCGTCAGCGACGGCGTGAGCGGGCCGTTCAGGTCTCTGGCCGAGAAGGTCACAGTAGGGAAGCCGCCCGCCACCATGCCGCTCACCGCCACCAGCTTGACGGAGAGTGTGTTGTAGTATGGGCTCTTGAAGGGGGCCTGGTGCGCCTCGGAGTGCGGCACGATCGCGCCGGGGTCGACGTGGCAGCCGGCGCACCGCGTGTCGTCCGCCTGCGGCCCACCGGGGTGGGCGAGGTGGACCGGGTCCGTCGGGCCGTCGCCATACCAGAGGTCGGGGTGGCAGCCCTGGCAGGTCCGGCGGGCGATGGTGGTCACCACCTCGCCCTGCTGGGCCGCGCCGGCATGGCAGACGTCGCAGTTGCGGTAGTCCTGCCCCGCGGGCAGGTAGACGAGGCCGGTGGGCTGGTTCCGCGCCGGCTGGTTGTTGTCGGTCCGCGAGATGACCTGGCCGAAGATCATCTCCCCGGCGCCGTTCTGATCGTCGACCACCGAGAACTTCTGGCCGAGGAGCGACTTGTTGCGGTTGGCCGCGAAGGGGAGCGGGAGCGCCACCGCCGGCGCGGGCGGGGGGAGCGCCGGCGCCGGCGCGGTGCTGCTCGACAGATAGAGCGTCGGCAGCTGGCGCCCGCGGTGGACGCGGTGGATGAGGCGGCCGAACTCGAGCGGGTTCGGGTTCGTGGCGGGCGTCGCGCCTGCCATCGCCGCCGGGTCCACCGTCTCGGCGTCGGCGTGCTGGTAGGTGTGGCAGGTGACGCAGAGCTTCCAGCCGGTGCGCGAGCGGTTGTGCCCCTGGCGCAGCCCGTGGCAGTGGTTGCAGTTCTGGTCGAGGACGAGCTCGCGCGACCGCGGCGCGCCGCCGGCGGGCACGAAGTCGAAGGTCGAGCTGGTGTCGGGTGTCCCGGGGACCACCTCGCGCAGCCACACGCCGACGCGAAGCGTCTCCGCCGGGTCGAAGCCCTCCGGCAGCGCGGTCGCGAAGGTGTAGCGGAACGTCCCCACGGAGAGCTCCTGGACCGTGCCACCGTCCTCGAACCAGGGCTGCCGCGACTGCTTCGCGACCAGCTCGGGCGGCGTGCCCGGGCCAGCGACGGGGAGCTGCTGCAGGAGCTCGTCCCCGACCAGCAGGTAGCTCCGCCACGCGGGCAGCTGGCTCACCGGCTCGGTGGCGAGGCCGGCCAGGGTCCACGAGGGCGCCATGGCGCGGGCGGCGGGGCCGGGCACGCCCTCGCCGCCCCGCGTGACCGAGAAGCTCACGACCACGTGCCGGGCGCCGTCGACGCTGGCCCCGGTGATCTCGATGCGCGGCGCGGCCGAGGCGGTCGCGCCGACGCGCGGCTGGCTGCAGGCGGCCGCGGCGACCGCGACCCACAGTCCGGCGGCGATCGAGGATGTGCGACCCATCACCACCTCCGGCGCTCCGCCTGCGTTCGCGCTTCACCCGCCGCGGCGTCCCCGGTGCAGCCGCCGTGCCGCGCGCGCGGCGCCCCCGGCGCGAGGCGCTCCCCGGGCGCGCGCCTGCTCGCGGACGGTGCGTTCGCCTCGGACGGACCCCCGAGCGGCGCGGCGCGCCTGGGCGCCGCGCCGGGCCCGCCGCCCGACCCTGGGTGAACGATGGAACCTGTGCCGGATCGCGCAGGACGAATGGTGAAGTCGCCCGATCGGGCGGCGCGGGGCCCGGAGCGCTCACCCGCGCCACGGCCCGCGCGACGCCTTGCCCGCGGCGCGCCTCGCCGCTACGTGGAGTCCGCGGCCGCGGCGCGGGCGGCGCGCGCCGCCGGGAGCTCGAGATGAAACTCGATATGGGTGGAGGGCGGGGGCGGAGGGCGTGGCTCGCGCTCGCGGCGCTGCTGGCCCCGGCCCTCGCCTGGGCTGGCCCGCCCTACACCACCGACGACCCGGAGCCGGTCGAGCTCCACCACTGGGAGGTCTACCTCGCCACCGTCGACCAGTGGTCGCGCGAGGCCGGCTGGAGCGGCACCGCCCCGCACCTCGAGGTGAACTACGGCGCGCTGCCCGACGTGCAGCTCCACGCGATCGCGCCGCTCGCCTGGGCGCACGCGCCCGGAGGCGGCACGTCGCTCGGATACGGCGACACCGAGCTCGGCGCGAAGGTGCGCTTCGTCCACGAGGGCGAGCGCGTCCCCCAGATCGGCGTCTTCCCGCTCCTCGAGCTCCCGACCGGCGACGCCTCCCGCGGGCTCGGCGCGGGCCAGACGCAGCTCTTCCTGCCGCTTTGGCTGCAGAAGAGCTTCGGGCCCTGGACCAGCTACGGGGGCGGCGGCTACTGGATCAACCCGGGGCCGGGAAACCGCAACTGGTGGTACTTCGGCTGGCAGGCGCAGCGCCGGCTGGGTGAAGGGGTCGCGCTCGGGGCCGAGCTCTTCCACGGGACGGCCCGGCAGGACGGAGGCTCGGGGGAGACGCGCTTCAACGTCGGCGTCGTCCTCGACTTCGGGGAGCTGCACCACGTGCTCGTCTCGGCCGGGCGCGCCCTCGACAAGCAGGCCGCGCAAGCTTACCTCGCGTACCAGCTCACGTTCGGCCCCGGCGGCGAGGCCCCCGCGCCGGAGGACGGCCACGAGGGCCACTGACCGCGGCGCCCCCCAAGAGGTCCTTCGGTGTGACGGAGAGCGAGCGATAAGAACGTTTACCCCAGGAGGGATCCCCGCCATGGTCCGTCAGGACATTCTCCAGAAGTTCCCCGATCTGTTCGGCGAGAAGCAGGTGAACGGCCGCGCGCTGGACGTCGAGGAGACGATCGCGGCGCTCACGCGCGAGCTCAGGCCCGCCATCGCGGCCGCGCTCACCGCCCGCCGCGAGCTGCTCGCCTCGCCGGCGCCGGTCCGCGAGAAGTACGCCTGGCCCTGGGAGGCCTCGTTCGAGGACCCGGTGAGCGGGAAGCCCTTCACGTTCCGGCAGATCGTGCAGGGCCTCGTCGACAACTTCCTCGGAAAGGACACCCCGCTGCGCTGGCGGCTCAACGACGAGGTGCCCATCCCGGCCCACGTCCACCCGTCCCGCAACCCCGGGCTCGAGCTCACCGGGCCGTGGTCGCCGCTCGACATGGCGTTCAACGCGCTCAACTCCCCCGCGCCGATGAACATGCCGGACTTCGAGGACGCGGCGCCGCCGCACTTCAGGCCCGACGGCACGCCCGCCACCGAGCCGGTCGGCATCTTCGCCGCCCTGCAGAACGCGAAGGAGATCCACGAGGGGCGCTGGAACGACCGCCCGTACGAGGTGACGAAGAAGGGGAAGAAGCGCGCCTACCGGATCGCCCCGCCGCAGGCGAAGTGGCCGACGCGACTGGCGCGACCGCCCAGCCTGCACATCCAGTACGAGCACGTGACGGTGGACGGCGCGCCGGCGCCGGGCCTGGTGGTGGTCACGACGCTGTGGGCGCTCGACAACTTCGACGCGCTCCGCCGCGCCGGCAGCGGCGTCTACTTCTACATCCCGAAGCTCCAGACGCCGCAGGAGGCGCTCCTCGTCGAGCGGCTGCTCTCGCGGCTGGAGGGGCTCATCGGCGTGCCGGCGGGCACGATCAAGGTGAAGATGCTGTACGAGGAGGGGAACGCCGGCCGGCAGCTCCCGGCCATCGTCTGGACGTTGCGGCGCCGGCTGCTAGGGACGAACGTCGGCCGCTGGGATTACCTCGGCAGCCTGATCGAGATGTGGCGGGACGACCCGCGGGGCGTCTTCCCCGACCCGCAGTCGATCGGGATGGCCACCCCCAACATGATCGCGTACCAGCGCTACAACGCGCTGCTCATGCTCATGGCGGGCCTGAAGGATGGCGACTTCAGCCACGCCGCGCCCATCGGCGGCATGGCGGCGGTGATGATCTACCAGGCGGGCGACCCGTACGGTCGGTCGCGCTACAACCCGCTCGCCCTGCGGGCGATGGTGATCGACAAGCTGCGCGAGCGGCTGCTCGGGCTCATGTTCGTGCCGGACGCGCCGCTCGGCGGCGCCGCGCCCACGCTGGCGGACGTCCTCGCCGGGAAGGTGAAGGGGCGGCTCTACGACGCCTACCGGCAGAGCTGGGTGGCGAGCCCGGAGCCGGACTACGTCGCGGCCGGCAACGCGCCGCTGCAGGCGGACGTGGGCGCGCTGCAGGGGATCCTCGACGCGCCGCGCGCCACGGTGGACGTGAAGGGCAAGCCGGTGCCGACGGTGGCGAGCGGCCTCTCCGACGCCGAGCGGACCCTGCTGCAGTCGCGCGGGCTGCTCGACGGCCAGGGCCGGATCACGCCGCTCGTGCTCGAGCGCGGGACGCTCGACACCCCGGAGAAGCTCCTCTCCGGCGAGCGGTGGGAGGCGATCTACGCCGTGCCGAAGGGCGACGTCACCATCGAGCACGTGCAGCACGCGTTCTACATGGCGGCGAACTACGGCTTCCAGATCCTCAACGGCAACTTCGCGGCGGCCATCGACGACTACGAGCTGAAGCTGCGGTTCATGAACGACCTCGCCACCTACCGCATCAACGTCTCGTGGCTGTGGGCGCTCTGCCACCACCAGGCGGCCATCACCAAGGACGGCCACCTCCAGAAGCACGTGCTCACCGAGGACGGCATGGTGATCGGCGCCGACGCCGAGCCGGTGAAGGCGGGGGCGCGCTTCACCCGCGAGCTGTTCGAGAAGGTCTGGGCCTACCACGACGGCTGGACCAAGGCCTTCTTCGCCGAGCAGGATCGGCGCGGCGAGCCGGCGCGCTTCGATCGCGCGAAGGCGGACGTGATCATGGAGCTGCTCCGGAAGCAGCTGCTCTCGCCGCGCTACATCCAGCACAGCGCGCGCATCCTGTTCGTGGTGGCGGAGGCGAAGCCGCAGGACCGGAAGGGCCTCCTCGAGGCGGTCTTCGACCTGGACCGGGCGGAGGTGGCGAAGCGGGTGAAGGCCGGCCAGCTCCCCGCAGGCGCGCTGGCGGCGCACGACTACGTGAACGACGTGTTCGCGGGGGCGTGAGGCCCGGTGGGGGGGGGGCGGCGCAGCGCGGCGCCGCCCCGCTCACCTGGCAATCGGCTTGTACTTGAACCGCTTGGGCTTCGCGCCCTCCTCGCCCAGCCGCCGCCGCTTGTCCGCCTCGTACTCCTGGTAGTTCCCGGTGAAGAAGCTCCACCGGGAGTCGCCCTCGGCGGCCAGGATGTGCGTGGCGATGCGGTCGAGGAACCAGCGGTCGTGCGAGATGACGAGCACGCTGCCGGCGTACTCGAGCAGCGCGTCCTCCAGCGCCCGCAAGGTCTCCACGTCGAGATCGTTCGACGGCTCGTCGAGGAGGAGCACGTTGCCGCCGGTCATCAGCGTCTTCGCGAGGTGGAGCCGCCCGCGCTCGCCGCCGGAGAGCGTCCCGACCACCTTCTGCTGGTCGGCGCCCTTGAAGTTGAAGCGCCCGATGTAGGCGCGGCTCGGCATCTCGTACCGGCCGACCTGGATCTGGTCGCGGCCGCCGGTCAGCTCGTCGAAGACGGTCTTGTCGCTGGAGAGGTTCTCGCGGCTCTGGTCGACGAAGGCGAGCTTCACCGACTTGCCGATCGCCACCTGCCCGGCGTCGGGCTGCTCGACGCCGGTGATCATCTTGAACAGGGTCGACTTGCCGGCGCCGTTCGGCCCAATGATGCCGACGATGGCGCCGGGCGGGACGATGAAGGACAGGTCGTCGATGAGGAGGCGGTCGCCGAACCCCTTCGACACGCCCTTGAACTCGATCACCTGGTCCCCGAGCCGCTCGGCGACCGGGATGAAGATCTCCTGCGTCTCGTTGCGCTTCTGGTATTCGACGCTCGAGAGCTCCTCGAAGCGCGCCAGGCGCGCCTTCGACTTGGCCTGGCGCGCCTTCGGGTTCTGGCGCACCCACTCCAGCTCCTGCTTCATGGCCTTGATGCGGGCGCTCTCCTGCTTCGCCTCCACCTCGAGCCGCTGCTCCTTCTGGTCGAGCCAGGAGGAGTAGTTCCCCTTCCACGGGATGCCGCGGCCGCGGTCGAGCTCGAGGATCCACTCGGCGGCGTTGTCGAGGAAGTAGCGGTCGTGGGTGACCGCCACCACCGTGCCCGGGAAGCGGGTGAGGAAGTGCTCCAGCCACTCGACCGACTCGGCGTCGAGGTGGTTGGTGGGCTCGTCGAGGAGCAGCATGTCGGGCTTCGAAAGGAGCAGCTTGCAGAGCGCCACCCGGCGCTTCTCGCCGCCGGAGAGGTGCTTCACCTGGGCGTCCCAGGGCGGGAGCCGCAGCGCGTCGGCGGCGATCTCGAGCGCGTTGCCGGTGTCGGCGCCGGCGTTGGCGATGATCGCCTCCAGGCGCGCCTGCTCCTCGGCCAGCTTCTCCATGTCGGCGTCGGGCTCGCTGTAGGCGGCGTAGACCGCCTCGAGCCGCGCCTGCGCGGCCGCCACCTCGCCCTGCGCCGCCTCGACCTCCTCGCGCACGGTCTTCTCGCCGTCGAGCTTCGGCTCCTGCGGCAGGTAGCCGACGCGGACGCCGGACAGGCGAGACAGCTCCCCCTCGAACTCCTCGTCGACGCCGGCCATGATGCGGAGCACCGTCGACTTGCCGGCGCCGTTCAGCCCGAGCAGCCCGATCTTGGCGCCCTGGAAGAACGAGAGGGAGATGTCCTTGATGATCTGCCGCTTGGGCGGGACGATCTTGCTCACGCGGAGCATCGACATCACGTACTGGGGCATGGCGGTCCGTTCGGATAGCGGGAAAAGGGCCGCGAGACTACCCGAAACCGAAAACCCGTGGGCGGGCCTGCATGCTTGCGCTGCTTGCGCGTCCGGCGCCTGGGGGGACGGCGCGGGCCACGCCTGCCGCGGCGGGGGCTCGAGGGGCTAAGGCGCCCCGCTGCCGTCCCGGTGGACCGTGCCGGGCGCAAAGGCGGGCAGGCAGACCGCGACGTACTCCGCGCCATCCGGGCCGGGCGTGCTGTAGCGGACCCACGCGCCGCGCGGGGCGTGCACCGCCTGCCCGGCGGGCACTTCGAGCACGCCCTCACGCGTCTCGACCCGCAGCACACCCCGCAACACCACCGTGTACTCGTCGAACTCCGGGGTCTGGCCGGGTTCCGCCCAACCCGGCGGGCTGCGCATCCGGGCGATGCTCAGCTCCGCCGTGCCCGTGTTGACGCGTCCGACCAGCTCCTCGATCACCTTCGGCTTCGTGCCCACGGCCGCGATGACGGTGGGGGTGGGGATGAGCCTCGCCATGCGGTCTCCTCGCCGGGCGCGCCGCGCGCCGCCCCGCTCCTCCGTCTAGCACGCCGCGCCGCCTCCGTCAGAGCGACTTGAGGTACTCGACGAGATCTGACTTCTGCGAGGCCGAGAGCCCGAGCCCGAGGTGCTGATCGTAGTGCTCGACCACGTCGCCGAGCGTGGCGAAGCGTCCGTCGTGGTAGTAGCCGCCCTTGGCGTGGGCGAAGAGGCCCCCGAGCGGCGTCGTCCGGTAGCGGCCGTCCGGGCTGCGCTGGGCCTGGAAGTCGTCGATCCCGAGCTCCTGGGCCGTGTGCAGGTTCCAGCCCGGCTCGCTGAAGACCGGCGGGACGTGGCAGGTGGCGCACTTCGCCGCGCCGGCGAACAGGTCCTTCCCGCGCGCCGCCGACGCGGGGTCGAAGCTGCCCGCCGGAGGCCGGGGCGCCGCGAGCGATAGCTGGTAATCGTGCAGCGCCGGGAGCTTCGCCGTGATGAGGTCCGGCTGCCCCTCGGGCGGGCGCACGTGCCCGAAGCCGTTCTTCGCGGCGATGGGGAACTTGCTCGCGTCGTCGAGCCGCGGGTCGAAGAAGGTGCCCTGGCCGTGCATCTCGAGGTTCGCCACGAAGGCGTTCCAGTAGGTGACCTGCCCCCAGCCGGTGAAGGTGTGGAGGTTCACGCCGGCCAGACCGAAGGCCGG
This sequence comes from Anaeromyxobacter diazotrophicus, assembly GCF_013340205.1. Lineage (NCBI taxonomy): Bacteria > Pseudomonadati > Myxococcota > Myxococcia > Myxococcales > Anaeromyxobacteraceae > Anaeromyxobacter > Anaeromyxobacter diazotrophicus. The sequence continues at coordinate 55,302 of NZ_BJTG01000003.1, read as the reverse complement.
AGGGATGAGCGTCGCCGCGGTCGTGCCGTCGGGGCGGGTCGCCTTGCCGTCCATGAACACCTCGGCGTCGAACTTGCCCGGCCCCCAGGCGGCGAGGACCGCCTTCAGGGCCGGCACGTCCACGCCGAGCAGCTGCGCCACCGGCTCGAGGTTCGGGGAGAGGCTGACGATCGCGCCCACGTTCAGGTCGCGGTTGGGCCACCCGTCGAGCCGGTGGCCGACGCCGGGCGCCAGCGCGTCGTCCACGGTCGAGTGGCAGAGCGCGCAGGTGATCCCGACCGACCTGAGCGCGCCGCCCTCCACCCTGCCCTTCACGCCGACCACCGCGTCGCGCGCCAGCAGCTGCGCGGTGACGGCGGGGTCGTCGAGGTTCACCTGCCCGGCCGCGAGCGCCTGCACGGTCTCCGGCGCGAGCGCGTCGAGGTCCACCTTGAGCCCCACGCCGAGCGCGGCGCGCGGCGAGACGGTCGCGAGCGGCTCGTGCAGGCGCAGGACCCCGCTCCAGTACGCCTCGTCGCCGAAGGTGTCGAACCGGAAGGTGCGCCGCCCCTCCGCGATCGTCCGCTCCTGCTCGGCGCCGCCGCGGCGCTCCGGATGCGTCTCCTGATGCGCCTCCTGATGCGCCTCCACGGGCCGCCCGCCCGCCGCGCTCCCCACCGCCACGCTGGCGCCCGCCGCCAGCACCGCCAGAAGTCCACCGAGTGCCTGATTCACCATGGTCGCCTCCCTGCCGCGCTCCGCGCGGTCGGGAGATCAGAGTCGGGGGCGCGGGGCGCGTTTCGCCGGCGGGCACGCCGTCACGCGCGGCGCCCGCGCGCCATCGAACGGGGCCGGGTCTCAGCCCCGGGAGCGAAGCAGGCGCTCGCCGACCCAGTGCGTCGCGAACTGATAGGCGATGCGGCCGCTGCGATCGCCCTTCTTGTGCGACCAGGCGACGGCGGCGTCCTCCGCCTCGCGCGTCCACTCCGGGGTCGCCCCGGCCTTCTCGGTCAGGCGGGCGACCCACTGGCGGGCCACCGCGACATACTCGTCCTGGGAGAAGGCGTGGAAGCCGACCCAGAGGCCGAACCGGCCCGAGAGCGAGATCTTCTCCTCGAGCGCCTCCCCCTGGTGGATCTCGTTGTTCACGCGCATCACGCCGAGGTTGTCGGTCTCGAACTCCGGGACGAGGTGGCGCCGGTTCGAGGTCACGTAGATGACGACGTTCTCTGGCGGCGCGTAGACAGAGCCGTCGAGCGCGCTCTTCAGCATCTTGTAGCTCGACTCCCCCACCTCGAACGAGACGTCGTCCGAGAAGAGGATGAACCGGTACCGCTCGCCGCGGAGCTCGTCCACGATGGCCGGGAGGCTGACGAGGTCGTCCTTGTCCACCTGGATGATGCGCAGCCCCTCGTCCGCGTGGGCGCGGAGCAGCGCGCGCACCAGCGAGGACTTCCCGGTGCCGCGGGTGCCCCACAGCAGGACGTTGTTGGCCGGGTACCCGGCGAGGAACTGGCGGGTGTTCTGCTCCACCACCCGCTTCTGCTCCTCGATCCCGAGCAGGTCCGAGAGCTGGATGCCCTCCACCGTCGAGACCGGCTCGAGGTGGCCGCCGAAGGAGTGGCGCCGCCAGTTCGCGGCGTGGCAGCGCGCCCAGTCCATCCGCTCGACCGGCTTCGGCAGCAGCATCTCGAGCGAGGTGAGCACCCGGCGAAGGCGGTCCTGCAGGTCCTGATCGAGCGACATGCGCGGAACGGTAGCACCGGCGCCGTCCTCACGGCGAGCGTGACCCCGAAGGTCACGGCGGACCACGCTCGCGCATCACACGAGAGGACGAACGAAGGAGGCCCGACATGCCCATCGCCCACCCCGGCTTCAGGCTCGGCATCTACGTCTTCAAGGACGCCGAGATCGTGGACTTCGCCGCCCCGCACGGCGTCTTCTCGGTGGCCCGCCGCTTCGACCCCGAGCTCGACGCCTTCCTCGTCGCGGACGCCATGCGCCCGGTCCAGACGCAAGCCGGCTTCACGGTGCTGCCGAACTACGCCTTCACCGACGCGCCCGCCATGGACGCCTTCCTCATCCCGGGCGGCTACGGGACCCGGCAGGAGATGCACAACGGGCGGCTGCACGCGTTCGTGCGATCGCTGCCCCAGGAGACGCTGCTCGTCTCGGTCTGCACCGGATCGTGGATCTACGCCGTCATGGGCCTGCTCGACGGGCTCGCCGCCACGAACCGCAAGGAGCCGGACCGCACCGAGGCGAAGCCCCCGGGCATGGTCCCGCTCGACCGGCTCGCGCAGCTCGCGCCGGCGTGCAAGCCGAGCCGCGCGCGCGTCGTCGACGCGGGCCGCATCCTCACCGCGGGCGGGATCACCTCGGGGATGGAGATGGGCTTTCACCTCCTGCGCCGCGCCGGGCACGACGAGGCGTTCGTGGCGGAGGTCGCGCGCGTGATGGAGTACTCGGGCGCCTACGCGCTGTACCGGGACGATCGCGTCGAGGCGCGCTGAGGCGGCACGGGCCTGCTCACGCCGCCGGCGGCTCGGGCGGCACCGGCGCGTCGGGCAGGTCGGGCGCGGCCGCGCCGCCCACCCCCAGCGCGTCGGCCAGCGGCAGCTGCGCCGCGATGACGAGCGCGATCAGCTCCGCGAGCTGCAGCCCGACCAGCTCGGCGCCGCGCCGGATCTCGCCCCGATCGACGGAGCGCGCGAACGTCTTGTCCTTCATCTTCTTCACCACCGACTCCGCGGGCAGGTCGCGCACGCTCTTCGACGGCCGCACCAGCGCGCACGCGCCGACGAAGCCGGAGAGCTCGTCCGCGGCCACGATGGCGCGCTCGAGCGGCGACTCGGGCGCGATCCCGGAGTAGTTCGCGTGCGCCCCGACGGCGCGGACGATGCGCTCCGGCCAGCCGCGCTCGCGCAGGATCTCCATCCCGCGGAACACGTGGTCCTGCGCGGTCGGGAAGCGCTCGTAGTCGAAGTCGTGGATCATGCCCACCACGCCCCAGGCCTCGACCTCGGCGGGATCGGCCACCCCGGCGCGCCGGGCGAGCGCGCGCATGGAGGCCTCGACCGAGAGCGCGTGGCGCCGGAGGGGCTGCGTCTTCGTGAACTCGCACAGGAGCGCCCAGGCAGGGGCGCGGGTCGGGTCGGGCATGCGCGCACCATAAATCCGCGCCATGTCGTAAGCTCGGCTTTCCGGAGGTGGCACATGGCAGGCGTCCCGATGACGATCGAGCTGCGCGGGCTCGGCGGCACCCTCACCCACGGGCCCAGCGGCGCCCGCATCGAGACGCAGCCGCCCCTCGACAACGGCGGCACCGGCGCCTGCTTCTCCCCCACCGACCTCGTCGGCGCGGCGCTCGCCTCCTGCGCGCTCACCACCATGGCGCTGGTGGCGCAGCGCGAGGGGATCGCCTTCGGCGACGCCCGCGCCTCGGTGGAGAAGCGCATGACGCCGCCGCCGCGCCGGATCGGCGAGCTCGTCCTCGTCGTCGACATGCCGCGCGAGGTCCGCCCCACCGACCGCGCCCGCCTGGAGGAGGTGGCGCGCACCTGCCCGGTGATGCGCAGCCTCCACCCCGCCGTGCAGGTGCCCATCGAGTTCCGCTACGGCCGCTGACCGCGCGCCGGGCGCGCGCGGGGCCCGGTGGCACGTCTACCTCCTGCGCTGCGCCGATGGCACCCTCTACGCCGGCGCCACCAACGACCTGGCGGCCCGCCTCGCGCGGCACGCCGCGGGCCGGGGCGCGCGCTACACGCGCTCGCGCCTGCCGGTGGCGCTCGTGTGGAGCCGGCCTGCCCGGGGCCGCGGCGCGGCGCTCAGCGCCGAGGCGGCGCTGAAGCGGCTCACCCGGGCCGAGAAGCTGGCGCTGGTGGCGCGGGGCGGTCCCTCCGGGGCGAAGACTCCGGACGGAGCGCGCCTCAGGGGCCGCGCGCCGCGCTCGCGAGCTCGGCCGCCGCGTCGCGCGCCGCGTGGAGCAGCTGGCGGCAGCGCTCGCAGGTGACGGCCGCGGCGTGCTTCGTCGAGTGCGTCTGCTCCGGGACGCCGCAGAGCACGCGCCGGCGCTCGGGATCGTAGCTGTGGATGATCGACGGCGGCGAGATCCGGTCTTCCATTTGGGTATCCTCTTCCGAGCGTGCGCCTGGCGGGTGAGCGGTCGCGCTCTGGGCGAGGCCCCGCCCCGGCAATGTGCTCATTCACCCGGCTGCGCACACGCCCTTCATGGCCGCCGCGGGCGCGGCGCGGCCCAGCGCGCGGAGGAAGCGGTGGTGCGCCGCGAGCGCCGCGCGCAGGGTCGCGTGCGCGCGGTAGGGCACCCCGTGGTCGGCGCAGGCGGCCTCGACGATGGGCGCGAGCGCCGGGTAGTGGAGGTGGCACACCTGCGGGAAGAGGTGGTGCTCGACCTGGAAGTTGAGCCCGCCCACGTACCAGCCGAGGACCCGGTTCCCGCGCGCGAAGTCGACGGTGGCGCGCACCTGGTGCTCGGCCCAGCCGGTCGGCAGGCGCCGCTCGCCGGCCGTCACCGCGTGGAAGGCGGCCTCCGGGACGGCGTGGGCGAGCTGGAACACCGTCGCGAGCACCGCGCCGAGCGCGCTCGCGCCGAGCAGGAAGAACGCGGCGACCCAGGCGCTGCGGAAGACGAGCGCCGGGACGACCACCGCCCAGCCCAGGAACACCGCCTTCCCGGCCACCAGCGCCAGGAGCTCCCCGCCGCGCGGCCGCGGGAAGGGCAGGCGCCCGATCCGGCCGCGGAGGAGGTCGGCCAGGTCGTCCACGAACCACCACTTCACCGCCAGCACGCCGTACATGGGCCAGGCGTAGAGGTGCTGGGCGCGGTGGTGCCGCCGCAGCGGCTGCGACGGCGCCAGTCGCAGGAAGGGGCTGGCGTCGACGTCGGCGTCCATCCCGTCGACGTTGGCGTAGGTGTGGTGCTGGACGTTGTGCTTGAAGCGCCACAGGTACGAGCTCGCGCCGACGAGATCGAGCGCGAAGCCGAACGCCCGGCTCACCCGGGATGAGCGGGCGTAGGCGCCGTGGTTCCCGTCGTGCATGACGGAGAAGCCGATCCCTGCCGTCGCCAGCGCGACGGAGAGGGTCAGGGCGGCGGCGAGCCCCGGCGAGGCGCCGCCCCACGCCAGGAGCGCGGCGTACGAGCCGCCGAACCAGGCGAGGATGACGGCCGTCTTGAAGACCATCGCCGGGCCCCCGGTCGGCGCGCGGCCGCAGGCGGCGAAGTGCGCCTCCACCCGGCGCTTCAGGTCGGCGTGGAAGCCGGGATCGGGCTGGAAGCGGACGCGGGGAGGAGTCGGGCTCACCGTCGAAGGGTGCGCCGGGTGCGTCACCGCGGCGTCATCGCCTCGCGCACCCCCCGCCAGGCGCGCGCTACCCGCCCTCGCCGACGTTGCGACCGAGGCTCTCGGCGGTCTCGAGCAGCCCGCGCAGCTCGGGCGAAGGATCGCGCGTCCGATCGCCGTGCTTGACCGCCCGGCGCACGCGGCTCAGCGCCTGCGCGAAGGGGAGGTTCGAGGTGCTGCCGCTCGACTGGAGCAGCGCGTCGAGCTTGCGGACGCGCTCCTTGAGCTCCCGGAAGTTGTCGTTCATGGCGTGCTCCGTTTCGCAGCGCGCGGGCGCGCCTCGCGGGCGCCCGAGCGTTTGGGGGTGGCGGCGGCGCGGCCGGCCCGCTCGAGCGTCCGCTTGGCCGACGCCGTGACCTGCAGGAAGATCTCCACGTCGACGAAGTCCTGCGCGCCGCTGGCCTGCAGCTCCTGGAGCAAGCGCGTCGCGAGGGAGCGCGCGGCGCGGTAGGTGACCCAGTTCGGCGTGGTCTGGAAGCGCAGGTCGCTGCCCAGCCGCTCGGCCGCCTCGCAGGTGACGCGCGGCCGGAGGAGCACGTGCTCCCGCGGCGAGGCGAGGAACGGGAACAGGGTGGCGACGAGCCACTGCTGGGCGGGCGCGACCGGGAGGTTCCCGGCCGCCGCGAACAGCTTCTCCCAGGGCGCCCGGCCCTGCGCCGGACCGGAGAGCAGCTCGAACAGCGCCCCGAAGTAGGCGGCCGTGGGCCCCTCCTCGGCGAACGCCTTCTTCACCGCCCCCACGTCGGCGGGCGAATGGAGCGGCGCCAGGAGCTTGTCGATCGCCAGCGCGCGCTCGACGAGCCCCTCCACGTCGTCGCCGGCGGCGAGGCGCTCGCCCTTCCCGTCGCCGAGCCCCTTGGCGAAGGCGGCTTGCGCGGCGCGCCAGCGGGTGGCGCTCTCGCCGGGCCCCCCGCGCGCCGGCGCGGCGGCCGCGGTGAACCCCTCCGGGAACGCGCTCAGGAACTGCGCGAGGGCCTCGTCGTGGCTGAGCCAGCTGGCGGCGAGCCCGTAACGCCCGGTCTTGGGGTCGAGCGCGAAGGCGGAGAGCCCCTCGAGCCAGCTGTTCTGCTCGAGGCCGTCCGTCCGGAGCAGCGCCTGCGCCGCCGGCAGCCGGAGCTTGGCCGCGAATCGCTTGTCGCTGTCGGGGAAGAAGACGTGGACCGCGTTCGCCTCCAGCGCGACGATCTTGCCGATCCCCAGCGAGGCGTGCTGGACCAGCTTTCCCTTCGCGAGCTCGTGCATGGGGACGCGCCTCTCCTGGCTGAAGCGACCGCCCGAGCGACGCGAACGGAAGCGATGGTGGGTGAAGAGAACGTTGCCGGCGGTACGGCTGAAGCATAGCGCCCGGGCAGCGCATCCGCAGAAAGCGGACCAGGACGCCCACCCTTGTACGCCCTGCGGCGCGCCTTTGATAGGAGGTGCCCCGAGCGCCCGGCCGGCTGCTCATTCGGGGAGCGGACTCGACTTCTGGTGGAAGGCAGGGTAGTCATGCCCCTCCCCATCCCACTCCGGGACGGGACCGAGCGGCGTTCCTCCGCTCGCGAACACGAGAAGAAACGAGTTCAGAGCTACATGGCTACCGGTACCGTGAAGTGGTTCAACGACGCGAAGGGCTTCGGCTTCATCACCCAGGACAACGGCGGCGAGGACGTCTTCTGCCACCACACCGCCATCCAGGCCGAGGGCTTCCGCACGCTGGCCGAGGGCCAGAAGGTGGAGTTCGACGTGACCAAGGGGCCGAAGGGCCTCCAGGCGGCGAACGTCCGTCCGGTCTGATCCGCTTCACCTGAAGCGTCCGGAGCCCGGCCTCTCCTCGAGGCCGGGCTTCTGCGTTTCTGGCCCAGGAGCGCGCGCGCTCGGTCCGCGCGGCTCCGGCCGTGCGTGTGCGCGCACGGCGCCTGCGGCCCCACGCGCGCCTACCTCGCGCTACTTGCGGCGCCTCCCGGGACCCGGGACACTGCGGCGCCCCCCGTGGGGCCCCCGACCGAGGTCCACACCATGATCGCCCTCCACGCCTGCCTGGCGCTCCTCGCGAGCGCCGCCGACCCCGCCGCCGTCAAGCTGGGGGGCATCTACCCGCTCACCGGCAGCTACGCCGCCACCGGCGTCGCCATGCGCAACGGCGCGCACCTCGCGGCGGACGAGATCAACGCCGCCGGGGGCGTGCTCGGGAAGAAGCTGGTGGTGGTCGACGCCGACGACGCCTCGAAGCCGGAGCAGGGGGCGCAGGCGGTGAAGGACCTGCTCGACAAGGAGGGCGCCGTCGCGCTGATCGGGCCCGCCAACACCGGCGTCGCCGCCGCCGTCGCCAAGGCGGCCAACGACCGGCGCGTGCCGATCGTCGTGTCGAACGCCGTCGGCAACAAGGTGAACGAGCTGTTCCAGGAGGCGCCGCCGAACTACGTCTTCCGGCTGGCGGCCAGCGAGGCGCTGCAGGCGCAGATGATGGTGACCGAGGCGTGCGCCGCGCGCGGCCGCCGCAAGCCCGCCATCCTCCACGACGAGACGGCGCACGGGAACGGGGGCCGGGCCAAGCTCGAGGCGCTGCTGAAGGAGCGGCAGCTCGCCCCGGTCTACCAGGGCGGCGTCAAGGCCGGGGAGCAGGAGGCGACGGCGCAGGTGCAGGCGGCGCGGGCGGCCGGCGCCGACGTGATCCTGCTCTTCGCGCTCGCGCGCGAGGGCGCGGCGGTGACCCGCGGGCTCGAGAAGCTCGGCTGGAAGGCCGAGGTCATCGGCACCTCCAGCCTGTCGAGCTCCGACTTCACCAAGGCCGCCGGCCCGTTCGGCGAGGGCACCTCGCTGCCCCAGACCGTCATCGAGGCGGGCGCGACCCAGCCGGTGCAGGTGAAGTTCTTCGAGAGCTACCGCAAGACCTACGCGACGGCGGCCGTCGAGCCGGCGCCGGGCGCGGCGCAGAGCTACGACGCGGTGCACCTGCTCGCGCGCGCCCTGAAGCAGGCGGGGACGACCGCGCCCGACAAGGTCAAGGCCGCCCTCGAAAACCTGAAGGACACCTACGACGGCGCAACCGCCGAGTACTTCCAGCCCTGGAGCGCCGACGACCACGAGGCGGTGACGCCGGCGGCGGTGGTGTGGGGCGTCCTCCACGACGGCAAGGTCGCGCCGGCGCCGAGCCGCTAGCCGCCGCGGACCCGCCTCAAGGGCCGGCCGCGCCCTCGCCCAGGTACGCCCTGCGCACCGCGTCGTCCTGCAGGAGCGCCCGCCCGGGCCCGTGGAGCGTGATGCGGCCGGTCTCGAGCACGTAGGCGTCGTCGGCGATTTCCAGCGCGGCCTTGGCGTTCTGCTCGATGAGCAGGACCGTCACGCCCTCGCGGTTGATCTGCCGCACGATGTCGAAGATCATCTTGACGATCAGCGGAGCGAGGCCGAGCGACGGCTCGTCCATCATGAGGAGCTTCGGGCGCGTCATGAGCGCCCGCCCCACCGCCAGCATCTGCTGCTCGCCGCCGGAGAGCGTCCCCGCCTTCTGGGTGGCGCGCTGCTCGAGCCGCGGGAAGAAGCCGAACACCTTCTTCCGGTCGGCCGCGATGCCGGGCTTGTCGGAGCGGGCGTAGGCGCCGAGCGTCAGGTTCTCGTCCACGGTGAGGTTCGGGAAGACGTGCCGCCCCTCGGGGACGAGGCAGACGCCCCGCGAGACGATGTCCTTGGTGGGGAGGCCGCCGAGCGGCTCGCCGTTCCAGCTCACCCGCCCGCCGGACGGCTTCACCAGGCCCACGATGGCGCGCAGCGTGGTGCTCTTCCCGGCGCCGTTGGCGCCGATGAGGCTCACGATGCTGCCGTCCTTCACCTCGAGGCCGATGCCCTGCAGCGCGTGGATGCCGCCGTAGTGCACCGAGAGGTCTTCCACCTTCAGCATCAGCCCACCCCCAGGTACGCCTCGATGACCTTCGGGTCGTTCTGGATCGCCGCCGGATCGCCCTGGGCGATGGTGACCCCGTAGTCGAGCACGTACATGCGCTGGCAGATGCCCATGACGAGCTGCATGTGGTGCTCGATGAGCAGGATGGTGAGGTCGAACTCGTCCCGGATCCTCCGGATGAAGTGCATGAGCTCGACCGACTCCTGCGGGTTCATCCCGGCGGCCGGCTCGTCGAGGAGCAGCAGCGAGGGCCGGGTGGCGAGCGCGCGCGCGATCTCGAGCCGGCGCTGCTTGCCGTAGGGGAGGCTCGTCGCCGGCGCGCCCGCGTCCGCCTCGAGGCCCACCTCGGCGAGGAGCCGCTGCGCGTGCTCGCGCTGCTCGCGGTCGCGGCGCCGGTAGCCCGGCAGGTGCAGCGTCGCGGAGAACAGGCCGGCCTGCATGTGCAGGTGGCAGCCGACGAGCACGTTCTCGAGGACCGTCAGCTCCTTGAAGAGGCGGATGTTCTGGAAGGTCCGCGCCAGCCCGCGCCGCGTCACCTCGTGGCGCTGCAGGCCGGTGATGTCCTCGCCGCCGTAGAGGACGCGCCCCGAGGTGGGCGCGTTCATGCCGGTGATCACGTTGAAGACGGTGGTCTTCCCGGCGCCGTTCGGGCCGATGAGCCCGACGATCTCGTTCTTCTGGATGGCGAGGTTGAGGTCTGAGACGGCGGTCAGGCCGCCGAACTTCATCGTGACGCGCTGGGTCTCAAGCAAGGCCATGCTTCCCCCGGCCCGAGCGCGGCCAGAGCCCGGCTCGCGAGAAGAGGCTCCACGAGAACTCGCGGTTGCCCATGAGCCCGCGCTGGCGGAAGAGCACCACCGCCATGAGCAGGATGGAGAACACCACCATCCGCAGCCCCGGCCGCGCCTCGAGCTGCACCACGCCGAGGTCGATGGGGCCGTCGAGGAAGCGGAGCAGCTCCATGAGGATGGTGACGCCGATGGCGCCGGCGATCGACCCGGTGATGGAGCCGATCCCGCCCAGCACCACGATCAGCAGGATGCTGAAGGTGAGCATGAAGGTGAACATCTTGGGGTCGATGGTGGTGAGGACGTGCCCGAGCAGCGCGCCGCCCACCCCGGCCATGAAGCTCGAGGCGGTGAAGCTCACCACCTTCACCCGGAACACGTCGATGCCCATCGCGCCGGCCGCGATCTCGTCGTCGCGCACCGCCTTCAGGGCCCGCCCGTAGCTGGAGCGGACCAGGAAGGCCATGAATGCGGCGGAGAGCGCGGCGCACCCCCACACCACCCAGGTCGAGGCGAACGCCGGCAGGCCCTTCAGCCCGAGCGCGCCGTTGGTGATGTTCTGGGTGTTGGTGAGGACCACCCGGATGATCTCGGCGAAGCCGAGGGTGGCGATGGCGAGGTAGTCGTCCTTGAGCCGCAGCACCGGGGCGCCGAGGAGGAACCCGAGCAGCGCCGCCACCAGCCCTGCCGCCACCAGCGCGGGCAGGAACGGCAGGTGGAGGTGCGCCAGCCAGGGCGCGATGGGCTCGAGGAAGAAGTTCACCTCCTTCTGCTCGGGGGTCATGGTGAGGAGGGCGCTGGTGTAAGCGCCCACCGCCATGAAGCCGGCGTGGCCGAGCGAGAAGAGGCCGGTGAACCCGTTCACGAGGTTGAGCGAGAGCGCCAGCACCACGTAGATGGCGCACAGGTTGAGGACGCGCAGCGTGAAGGCGTCGAACCAGGTGTCCGCCACGAACAGGAAGGCGGCGAGGACGGCGCCGGCCGCGAGCGAGTAGAGGAGGTGCCTGCGGTGCACGATCATGGGCGCCTCACACCTTCTCGGCGTGGCCGGTGCCGAGCAGCCCCGACGGCTTCACGAGGAGGACCACGATGAGCAGCACGAAGGCGAACGCGTCGCGGTAGCCGGTGAGGGTGGGCAAGAAGGCGATGGCCATGAGCTCGATGATGCCCAGCATGAACCCGCCCAGCACCGCCCCCTGGATGTTGCCGATGCCGCCCACCACCGCCGCGATGAAGCACTTCAGGCCCGGCATGACGCCCATGAGCGGGTTCAGCTGCGGGTACTTGTAGGACCAGAGGATCCCGCCGAAGGCGGCCAGCAGCGAGCCGGACCCGAAGGTGAAGGAGATGATCCGGTTCACGTCGATGGCCTGCAGCCGGGCCGCGTCGAGGTCGGTCGAGACGGCGCGCATCGCCATCCCGGTCTTGGTCTTCCCGACCACCCACAGCAGCAGCGCGAGGATGGCGAAGGTGAAGATCGGGATGACCACGCTCACCGACATGACCGCCACCGGCCCGAGCTGGAGCCGGACGTTCATGACGTCCGGGACGGTGACGCCCTTCGGCCGCCCGCCGAACAGCACCACCGCGACGTTCTCGATCAGGAACGACGCGCCGATGGCGCTGATCATGACGGAGATGCGGGGCGAGTCGCGCAGCGGCCGGTAGGCGACGCGCTCGAGCAGCACGCCCAGGAGCGCCGTCACCGCGATGGCGATGGCGAAGCTCGCCCACCACGGCAGGAGGAACAGGGCGGCGCCGTAGAAGGCGACGTACGCCCCCAGCATGAAGACGTCGCCGTGCGCGAAGTTGATGAGCCGGAGGATGCCGTACACCATCGTGTAGCCGATGGCGATCAGCGCGTAGAGGCTGCCCAGGGCGAGGGCGTTCGCCAGGTGCTGGAGGAAGAGCGCGGGCGTCATGAAGGGTCCGGAGCCTAGCTCAAAATGGGAGCGGGGGGCAGTCGCCCCCCGCTCCGACGGACGGCCTGGCGCCCGGTCGCTTACTGCGGCTGGACGGTCGTCAGATAGGTGAACTTGCCGTCCTTGACCACCTTGATGACCGCGCTCTTCGTCGCGTTGCGGTCCTGGTCGAAGGTGATGAGGCCGGCCGCGCCCGGGAAGCTCTGGGTGGCGAGCAGCGCGTCGCGGATCTTGGTGCCGTCGAGGCTGCCCGCCCGCTCGATGGCGGCCCGCGCGACGAGGTAGCCGTCGAAGCCGAGCGCGGTCACCGCCGCCGGCTCCTTCTGGTACTTCTTGCGGTACGCGTCGAGGAACTCCTTGCTGGTGGGCGTGATCGGCACCTCGGTGGCGAAGAAGGTCGAGAGCACCGCGCCCTCCACCGCCTGCCGGCCGACGTCGATGAACTCGGGGGCCTCCCAGGTGTCGCCGCCGAGGAAGGGGGCGGTGATGCCGAGCTCGCGCGCCTGCTTGATGATGAGCGCGCTCTCCGTGTAGTTGCCCGGCGCGAAGATGACGTCCGGCTTCATCGACTTCACGGTGGTGAGCTGGGCGGTGAAGTCCTGGTCGTTGGTGTTGTAGTTGAGCTCGGCCAGGATGGCGGCCGGGTCGGCGGTGAGCTTCTTGAAGCTGTCGGCGAAGAAGCGCGCCAGGCCGACCGAGTAGTCGTTCGAGACCTCGCGGATGATGACCGCCTTCTTCGCCTTGAGGTCCTTCGCCGCGTAGTTCGCCATCACCGTGCCCTGGAACGGGTCGATGAAGCAGACGCGGAAGTAGAAGTCATTGCCCTTGGTGACGAGGGGGTTCGTGGCCGACATGGCCACCGCGGGGATCTTCTTGTCCTTCACGATCGGTCCGGCCGCCATCGAGAGCGAGGAGCCCCAGGAGCCGAGGACCACGTTCACCTTGTCCTGGTCGACGAGCCGCTGCGCCGCGTTGGCCGCCTCGACCTTGTCGGACTTGTTGTCCACCACGACCAGGTCGATCTTGTACTCCTTGTCGCCCACCTTCACCGACGGATAGAGCTCGTTCGCGAGCTTGACGCCCTCCACCTCCATCGCGCCGCCGGCGGCGTTGGCGCCGGTCATCGGCTCGAACACGCCCAGCTTGACGGTGGTGGGCTGCTTCGTGCCCCCGCGGCAGCCGACCAGCGCGAGCGCCACGAGGACCGGGAGTACGGCAGCGGATCTCTTCATGAGGTTCTCCTGGAAAGAAACGCCCGCGGCTGACGGTCCGGCGGACCTCGGCGCCCCGGGCGGGACGCAGGGTGGCACGCGGACCTGCTCCGGGCAAGGGCCGCGAGGGCGCGGCTCACCCGGCCGCGGCGAAGGCCTCGCGGAAGACCTGGGGCAGGTGCGCCACCTTCCCGGTGCGGTAGTCGAGGAAGACGATGCCGGTCTTGGCGCGGGCGATCTCGGCCCCGGTGTCCTGGCGCGTCAGGCGGTAGTAGAGGTCGCAGGCGCGGGTGCGGAGGTTCGTCACCGCCACCTCGACCACCAGCGTCATGCCGTACCTGGCCTCCGCGAGGTACACCGCCGCCACGTCGGCGATGACGATGCCGACGCCCGCCACGTCGAGCTCGCTCCAGCCGTGGGCGGCGAAGAGCTGCGCCCGGGCCTCGTGCGCCAGCGAGAGCAGCCGGTCGTGGCCGACGTGCGCCGCGAAGTTCAGGTCCGTGACCCGGACCGGGAGCACGGTCCGGAAGGCGAAGCGCTCGGGGAGCTCGATCTCGACGCGTGCCATGAGGACCCCTTCCGGCCGGTGCCGGAGCGGGAATAGAGCACGGTTCCAGGCGGTCTTCCACGGCGCGAAGCAGGGTTGCGTCGCGCTCCCCTAGCCTTACAATCCTGCCTCCCCCACCCCGCTTGCGTTCGACGCCGCGTCCGCGCTGGACGAGCGCGGCGCGCCCCGAGGCCCGGCATGCCCTCCACCGTCTTGATCGTCGAGGACGACGCCGACATCCGCGACGCGGTCAGCGAGCTCCTGCGCGCCGAGGGCGTGCGCGTGCTCGCCACCGACGAGGGCCAGAAGGCGCTCGAGATGATGGCGGCGTGGCGGCCGGCGGTGGTGCTCCTCGACCTGACGCTGGCCGGCATGAACGGGCCCGAGCTCCACCGGCGGCAGCGCGCGTCGCCCCAGCTCGCCTCCATCCCGGTGGTGGTGATGTCGGGCCAGCCCGACCCCCGCCTGGCGGTCGAGGCGACGCTCCAGAAGCCGTTCTCGCTCGACGACCTCCTCGCCGTGCTGCGCCGCTTCGTGCCCGAGCTGCGCGGGCACCCCGGCGCCACCGGGACGCGCTGAGGCGCGCGGCGCGGCCTCAGGCGGCCTCGGTGTCGGCCTTCTTCCCGACCCGGATCGTGATCTCGCGCTCCGGGATCCTGACCGACACCTCCACGTAGCTGAAGGCGGCGAGCAGGAAGGCGAAGGCCACCAGCGCGCCCGCCACGTTGTAGGCCGCGGCGTACGACCCGGTCGCGTCGGCGATCTTGCCCGCCAGCATCGGGCCCACCACGCCCCCGACCCCCCAGGCGGTGAAGAGGATGCCGTAGTTCATCCCCAGGTTCTTCGTGCCCCACTTGTCCGCCGCGGTGGAGGGGAAGAGCGAGAGGCAGGCGCCGTAGCTGAAGCCGACCACCGCCGCGCCCACCACGAACCCGGCCACGGTGGTGAAGCTCGAGAAGAGGAACATGGCGAGCGCCTGCAGCACGCAGACGAGGCCGATGGTCACCACCCGCCCCACGTAGTCCGAGACCACGCCCGCCACGATGCGGCCGCCGGCGTTGAAGCAGGCGAGCAGCGCCACGAAGACGAAGCCGATGGTGACGGTGTTGCCGGACTGCACCGCCACGATGCGCGCCATGTGGCCGATGATCATGAGGCCGGCGGTGGCGGCGCAGGCGTACTGCAGCCAGAGCGACCAGAAGGTGCCGGTGCGGATCATCTCGCGCCAGGTGCGGTCGGGCCGGGCGGCCGCCAGCGCGGAGGTGACGGCGCTCTTCTTCGCGACCTGCGGCGCGGCCGGGTTGGTGATGAACTGCGCGCACAGGGTGGCGGTGACCAGGAACGCGATCCCGAGGATGCGGAACGAGCCGCCCACCCCGTTCCCGGCGAGCAGGTACTTCGACAGCGGGGCGATGTAGACCGGCGCCAGCCCGAAGCCCGCCACGACCAGCCCGGTGATGAGGCCCTTCTTCTCGGGCGGGAACCACTTCACGGCGGCCGGGGTGGCGGCCGCGTAGCCGAGGCCGAAGCCGGTGCCGCCCAGCACGCCGAAGCCGAGGAGTGCCGGCAGCACCGACCCCGGTCCGGCGAAGCTGGCGACGATGAGGCCGAGGCCGGTCAGGACGCCGCCCGCCGAGGCGATGACGCGCGGGCCGAGGCGGTCCTGGAGGCGCCCGGCCGGGATCATCATGAGCGCGAAGAAGGCGATGGCGACGGTGTACGGGAGCGTCGCCTGCGTCTTGGTCCAGCCGAAGCCGCCGCGCGACACCGGCTCGACGAGCTGCTTCGAGAAGACGCTCCACGCGTACAGGATCCCGAGCGCGAGGTTGAGGCCGGTGCCGGCCAGCGTCACGAGCCATCCGCGACTCTTCATGGACATTCTCCGGGGGGTGAGCGCGTCCGCCCGGTGGGGCGGGGGAGCGCGTGAGGGGAAAGCTCCGCGGGCGCGGCGCGGGCCCGGCGCGGGGGCCGGGGCGGGCTCGGCGCCTGCAGGCCGGTGCGCGCTGGCGAAGCGGAGCAGGTTCCGCCCGCAGCCGGCGAACTGGTCGCGCAGCGCCGCGACGCCGTGCGCCTGCGCCACCGCCAGCTCGGCCGGATCGAGGAAATGGACCACCGACACCGGGAAGGCGAGCGCGTCGACGCGCACCCGGTCGCGCAGGCCCTTGAGGAAGCGGGTGGCGCTGGGCGGGAGCAGCGCCACCCCGGCCCGGCCGGCGGCGCGGAGCGTGGGGTCCTCGAGCGGGCCCGCCGCCTCGAGCGCCTCCCCGCCGAAGTCCTCCGCCTCGAGCCGCGCCAGGAGCAGCGCCACCGCGGTGGGGTCCGCGTCGGTCAGGGTGACGAGGACCCGGCGGCCTTCGCCCAGCGTGAAGAGCGCGTGCCCGGTGCCGGCCGGCTCGAGCGGGCAGACCACCACGGGCCGCTCGCCGGAGGCGGTGCGGCACCAGCACACATCCCCCTTCGCGGAGGCGGGCAGCCGCTCCAGGACCCAGCGCAGGACGCGGGCGTGAATGTCGCTGAGCTCAGGCAAGTCAGCGACAACCTGTCACATGCGACAAAGAAGGCCATGCGTGAAAACGCCGCCCCCGAACGGCGGAGGCGGCGTGATCACGGTCAGGCCGGCAGCGCTGGGAACCGCTACCGCGGCACCGCCTTGAGGCGGCCGCTCCGCCCGCGGCGGGCGTGCTCCACCTCCATCGGATCGACCTCGGAGAACTTCTCGTCCAGCGTCATGAGGACGCCGCGCAGGTGCTCGGTGGTGGTGGTGCGCCGCTCGCGCTCGATCTCCTTCGGATCGCGGTGCACGAACTTCTCGTCGGGCGTGATCTTGAAGAGCGGCTGGCCCTTCTGCACCACCGTGCCGTCGGCGCCCTGCATGAGGACCTTGTCGACGCGGCCGGAGAAGGGCGCCCGCATCGTGTTGAACATCTTCATGACCTCGACGATGTAGAGCGGCTGGCCCTTCTGGAAGTGCATCCCCTCGTGGACGAAGGGCGGCTTCCCGGGCGCCTCCTGCCCGTAGTACATGCCGCCGCAGGCGGCCACGATCTCGTCGGCCTTGGTGGCGGGCGGCGGCACCAGCACCTTCTTCATGCGCGCCTGCAGCTCCGGGTCGCTGAGGTGCGAGGGGATGGTGACCTCGAGGTCCTCCTCGACGCGGAACTCGTAGAAGCGCACCTTCTCCGCGATCATGAAGAGCATCCCGAGCAGCTCGTTCCCGGCCTCGTAGCCGAGGTGCGCGGCGCGGATCTGCTGCCAGGTGTCGGCGTCGTAGCCGCCCTGCGGCGTCTCGCTCTTCAGGATGTCGTTGAGCTTGTAGAACTCCGTCCGCTCGAGCCCGAACGTCCCCCGCAGCGCCGCGTAGAAGCGGAGCGACTTCTGGAGCAGCTCGTGGTCGTGGTGCCAGATGACCTCGGAGGCCGGCTTCTCCGGGTCGTACGCCATGTTGAGGTACTGGTAGGTGTCGTGCAGCACGCCGAGCGGGTTGCGGAGCCAGAGGATCCGGCCGTCCTGCAGCTGGTAGAGCTTCCGGTTGAGCGAGAGCCACCCCGAGAGCAGGTGCGGATCGTCGAGCAGCCGCTCCATGGGCCGCAGGAGCAGGGTGGCCTTGCGGTCCAGCACCTCGGCCATGGCCCGGGCGACGGCGGCGTCGCCGCCGGCGGCCGCGGCGACCTCCTTCGCGTAGTGCTTCTTCAGCTCGGCGAAGGCGAACCCGAGGTCGACCTTGTTCCCCTCCTCCTTCAGCCGGCCGGCCAGCGTGAGGTACGGGACGACGAAGCGGGTGGTGGGCTTCGCCAGCACGTTCTGGCCGATGAACCAGTTGACGAGCCCGTAGTGGAACTCGAGGTTGGTCGCGAGGTTCACCCCGCGTACCTTCATCCGACCCATCACGTGCGAGAGGTGCCGGTAGCTCGCCAGCCGGTCGTCGCCGGTGGTGAGGAGCAGCGCCAGGTTGGAGTCGTAGGCGCCCGCCACCTTGTAGCGCATGAACAGGCCGGTGTCGGGGTTGGGCAGGCTGATGCCCTGGTCGTCGCGGATCTCGCCCTCGATCGGCGGCGACCAGTGGCGGATGAGCCCGCCGGCGTGCGGCGAGAGCGAGGCGTCGGTGGCGTTGAGGCGCGCCTCCACCGAGGCGCGGAAGCGCGGCAGGCGCCGCGGCTTCGGCAGCCGCTCGCCGTGGCGGGCGAGGAGCGCCATCGCCTCCACCAGCGACTCCACCACGAACCGGTCGGACGGATCGTCCGGGTTCTCGAACTCCAGCCCGTAGCAGAGCTCGGTGACCCGGTGCTCGACCTGGATGCGGGTGTTGACCTCCATGAAGTAGTACCGGTCGCGGTCGACGATGCACTCGAAGGTCGAGGCGGAGTCGAGGCCGACCGCCTCGCCGAAGCGCGCGGCGTCCTCCTCCATCCGCTTCAGGATGTCGAGGTCGGTGCGGAGCGCCCGCGCCTCCTCGGCGCGGCCCGCCTCCTCGGCGGCGGCGATGGAGGCGGCGAGGCCCTCCTGCGTCACCGAGACCTCGAGCAGCTTCTGCTCGTGCATCTGCAGCGAGCAGTCGCGGCCGCCCAGCGACACGCACCAGCGGCCGTTGCCGAGGAGCTGGATCTCGTTGTGGCGCGTCTGCTCGATGTTGAGCTCGATGAGGACGTTCTTGTTGTCCCCGACGCCGGTGGCCTTGACCTCGGAGAGCACCTCGCGCACCAGCGCCGGGGCCTCGCTCGCCGCCTCCTCGATCAGCTGATCGTCGGGGCTGCGGGCGCCGAGCAGCTTCGCCCCCAGGATGCGCTGGCCCTTGCCGCCGCCGCCGCCGATGGCCTTGAGGCGGATCCGGCTGCCCGGGTACTTCCGGAACATCTCCGTCACCTCGTGCTGCACCTCGGCCCCGAGCTCGTCGATGGAGAAGAGGTCCATCCCCTTCGCGTACGAGCCCGCCAGCACGTGCTCGGCCAGCTCCTCGAGCGGCGCCTCCTCCAGGATCTTCGGGTCGATGTGGAACTCGCGCGCCTCGTCCACGAGCTGGAGCTTCTTGCGGGTGTCGAACTTCTTGAGCAGCGCCCGCGCCGCGACGTTGTTCACGCCCGGCGTCACCGAGACGCCCACCTCGAGCGCGGTGCGCTTCGCCTCGTCCTTCTTGCCGGCGCGGTCCTGGACGCTCGAGTTGGGGCCGATGAAGGTGAGGCCGGCCTGCTCGACGGTGGCCACGAACTCGCCGTCTTCGGCCATGAAGCCATAGCCCGCGAAGACCGAGTCGTAGCCGTTGTCCTTCGCGATCTGCACGATCTGGTGCATCCGCTCGACGCGCTCCTCCTTGCTCGCGCCGGTGTAGTCGGGCACGCGGTGGACGCGGCGGGTGTCCGAGAGCTGGCGCAGCTCGGGCGCGAGCGCGTTGGCGTAGACGATCGAGTCCTTCTCGGAGAGCAGGATCCCGTAGTGGGTGATCCCCATCTCCTCGAACACGTCCATCGCCTCCTTGCGGATCGGGCCGCGGCAGACGATGAGCGGCTTCAGGTCCTCGCAGGCGAAGGAGCGCGCCCAGGCGGAGGGGCTCCGCGCCAGCCGGCGGTCGCGGTGGGTGAGCGGGTTGCCGTTGTACCAGTCGATCGGGGTGGGCATCGGGATCGGTTCTCCGGTCATGACGTTCGAGGGGGGTCGCGCCTGGCGGCCGCTAGTGGAACTCGCGCTGCGGGCCGCTCATCGGCGAGGGCTTGTAGTGCCGGAGCAGGAAGGCGAGGTTCGTGCCGAGCTCCTTGCGCAGGTCGGTGGGCATGACGAGCGAGGAGATGGAGCCGAGGGAGAGGCCCTCCTTCGGGTTCATGAGCTCGCGCTCGTAGCGGCGGGAGAGCGCGGCCTCCTCCTGCTTCAGCCACTCGGCGGCGTCCTTCTCCGCCCCGCGCTTCGCCTCGGGCGGCTCGACGCCGGCCGCCACGCGCTGCTCGGTGCCCTTCTTCACCCGCTCGGCCATCGCGCTGCGCAGCTTGCGGAGCTCGTCCTTGTAGACGAACTCCTTGCCGGCCGGTCCCATCACGGCGAGGCGGGTGGTGGGGAGCGCCAGCACCAGGTCGGCGCCGGTGGGGTAGTTGTTGTAGGAGGCGTAGGCGCCGCCGAACGCGTTGCGCAGGATGAGCAGGATGCGCGGCGTGCGCACGTCGACGATGGCGTCGAGCATCGAGCGGCCCGCCTGCACGATCCCGCGGCTCTCCTGCTCGCGGCCGGGCAGGAAGCCGGTGGTGTCCTCCATGAAGATGATGGGGGTGTTGTAGAGGTTGCAGAAGCGGACGAACCTCGCGATCTTCGTGGCCGAGTCGCAGTCGATCTGGCCGGAGGCGACGGCGCTGTTGTTGGCGACGAAGCCGACCACGTGCCCGCCCAGCCGGCCGAAGGCGGTCACCACCTCCTTGGCGCGCTCCGGCTGCATCTCGAAGAAGTCGCCGTAGTCGCACACCTGCTGGATGATGATCGACACGTCGAACGGCGTGTTGAAGCCGGTCGACGAGTTGAACGCCTTCTTGAGCAGGGTGTTGATCTCCCAGGTCTTGCGGTCGATGGGATCGGTCGTGGGCTGGAAGGGGGGCGCGACGGAGTTGTTGTCGGGGATGTAGCCGAGCACGCGCACCGCCTGGCGCAGCGCTGCCAGCTCGTCCGCCACGGTGAGGTCGGCCACGCCGGTCGCGCCGTGGACCTTGGGGCCGCCCAGCTCCTCGGGGGTGATGTCCTCGCCCAGCACCGACTTCACCACGCCCGGGCCGGTCAGCCCGAAGAAGGTGTCGGCGGGCTGGATCACGAAGCTGCCCTGCCGCGGCAGGTACGAGCCGCCGCCGGCGTTGAAGCCGAACATGCACATGATCGAGGGGACCACGCCGCTGATCTTGCGCAGCGCGGTGAAGGCCTCGGCGTAGCCGTCGAGCCCGCCCACGCCCGCCGGCACGAAGGCGCCGGCCGAGTCGTTCATGCCGATGAGCGGGATGCCCTTCTCGCCCGCCAGCCGGAACAGCCGCGCCAGCTTGTTGCCGTTGGTGGCGTCCATGGAGCCGGCGCGGACGGTGAAGTCGTGGCCGTAGCAGGCGACGTCGCGCCCGCGGATCCGGAGGATGGCGGTGACGAGCGAGGCGCCGTCGAGGTTCTTGCCCCAGTTCTGGTAGAGGACGTTCGGCTCCTCGTCCGTCAGCACCCGGATGCGCTCCCAGACCGTCATCCGCTTCTTGGCGTGCTGCTTCTCGATCTGCTCGATGCTGACCGAGCGCACCGGCCGGTGGATGAGGTCGTGCCCCTCCTTCATCACCTCCTCGTACGCGCCGGTGGCGCGCGCGATCTCGCCCGGGATGTTGAACTCCACCTTCTCCGGCGGATCGAGGGGGTTCGTCAGGATGGGCTTCAGCACTTTGGTGGACATCGACGCGTTCCTCCGGAGGGACGGTGGCGGTCCCTGGTGCAGAGCGAGCGAATCGCCCCGGTCCGCGGGGGGGCGGGCCGTTCGAGGGGTCGGGCGAAAACGGATCGTGAAATACTGACAAATGACGGGGCGGATGGGCAAGGCCCTTGGCGTGCTTTCGCTCGGACGCAGCGCGGCAACTGCGCGCGATCAATCGCCGGAGACGAGCGCCGGCGCGGCGACCGCCCCGCCGGCCGCGCCCGCCCCGAGCTGGCCCCGGTCCCCGGCGCCCCAGCACGCGACGCCGCCGTCCTGGAGCAGCGCGCAGGTGTGATCGAAGCCCGCCGCCACGGCGCGGGCCGGCGCCACCGGCGCGGTGACGAGCCCGCGCGGCGTGGGCGCCGCCGCGAGCTGCGACTGGTCGTTGGCCCCGAAGCACACCACCTCGCCGGCCGCGCCCACCGCGCAGGTGTGCCGGTCGCCCGCCGCGACCGCCGCCGGCGCGACCCCGGGCAAGGCGACCGGGGCGGGACGCGGGACGCTCACGAGCGCGCTGTCGCCGCCGCTCACCTGCCCGGACGCGTTCGCCCCCCAGCAGTAGAGCGCGCCGGCCGCCACCGCGCAGGTGTGGGCCGCCCCGGCCGCCAGCGCGGTGGTGCCTTGCGGCAGCCCCGCCACCCCGACCGGGCGCGGCTGGTCGGAGGACCCGCCGTCGCCGAGCTGAAAGGAACCTCCGGCGCCCCAGCAGAGGACGCCGCCCCCCACCAGCGCGCAGGTGTGCCGGTCGCCGGCCGCGAGCGCCGACGGGGCGGCCGCCAGCCCGGAGGCCGGCGCGGGGACGGCGCGGTCGGCCTGGGCGCCGTCCCCGAGCTGGCCGGAGTCGTCGCTCCCCCAGCACCACACGCCCCCGCCCGCCGCGGCGCAGGTGTGGCCGTAGTACGTGGCCGAGGGGGGGGCCGCGGTCTCGCCGCCTCCGGCCGCGACCAGCGACGCGGGCCCGGGCAGGCCCTGCACCCGCACCGGCGCCGGCCGCTGCACGCGGGTGCCGTCGCCGAGCGCGCCGGTGGTGTTGTCGCCCCAGCAGTAGACCGCGCCGTCCTGGGCCAGCACCGCGCAGCCGTGGACGAAGCCGGCCGCCAGGGCGGAGGCCGGGCCGGGCAGCGCGACCGCCACCGGCACGGCGCTGCCCTGGGCCGTCCCGTCGCCGAGCTGACCGTGCTCGTTCGCGCCCCAGCACCGGACCGCGCCGTCCTCGAGGAGCGCGCAGGTGTGCGCGAACCCGGCGGCGACGGCGGTGGCGCGCCGGCACGCCTCGCCGCTCCGCAGCCAGCCGGGGGCGCAGGCGACCGCGCAGGCGTGGGCGAGGCAGGCGGGGATCGCGTGCGGGTCCGCGGCGGCGGGGCAGCTCGCGCAGGCGCCCCCGCAGTGCGCGGCGTCCTCCGGGGCGCAGGCGCCGCCGCAGCTCACCTGCCCGGCGCCGCAGGCCGAGGCGATGAGCGAGGGGGAGGCGCCGTGCTCGACGAGCGTGTCGCTGCACGCCGGCGCCCACGCGGCTGCGGCGGCGGCGAGGGCGAGGAGGGCGGCGCGGCGGGCGAAGGTCATGACCGGCTCCTAGAAGCCCCACAGCGCGAGGAGCGCCACCGACGCGGCCGGGCGCGCCGTGAGGCGCTCGTTCACCCGCAGCGCCTGGGCGCCGAGGCCGAGATCGAGGCCGACGCGGAGGGGGCCGAGCGGCGCGGTGATGAGGCCCGCCGCCCCGAGGGAGAGCACGCCCGAGTCGAAGCTCTTCCGGCTCACCGCCAGCCGCTGCCAGGCGTAGCCGAACCCCAGCTCCGGCCCCGCCTCCACCAACACGCGCCCGGTGTTGAGCGGGTAGAGCCCCGCCACCGCGGCCCCGACGTACCACGCGTCGTAGCGCAGCCCGGCGTCGTCCGCGCTCTTGCCGAGGTAGTCGAGGCGGACGCGCAGGCCGAAGGGCCCGAGCTCCTTCCGGGCGCCCACCTCGAACGACGGCGCGAGCCCGAAGCCGGAGAGCGCGAGCGTCTTCACGCCGGCGCCCGCGAAGAGCAGGCCGGGCTTCGGGCCGCCCTTCGCGCGGGCCAGCTCGTAGCGCGTGGGCGACAGGGGCGGCAAGCGCAGCGTCGCGCCGCGCTCGAGGACGAGATCGGCGCCGGCCCGGCCCTCGGGCGCGCGGCGCTCGACGCGGTAGCTCCCGGCCGGCAGGGCGAGCGTGACCGGGCGCTCGCCGCCCGCCACCTCGGCCAGGATCGACATGGGCCCGCGCACCACGTAGCCGGCGCCCGGGTCGCGCGGGAGGGTGAGCCGCGCGTCGGCGCGGCGCAGGTCGGAGAGCACCACGTCGCCCCGCCCCGACATCTTCATCTCGTAGGTGGCGTGCTGGGCGCCGCCGGCCGTGGTGAGCGTGCCGGCCAGCGTCTGGGCGGCCGTGTAGCGGAACGCCTCCGCCAGCGTGACGAGCCCGTCACCGTCGGCGTCCCCGGCGCCGCGCAGCGCCACCTCGAGGTGGTGGGTGAAGAAGCTGCCCCCGATGGCGGCCGACTCCTGCGCCGCCTCCCCGACCGCGGTCGAGGCCACGAAGGCGGTGCCGCGCACGCTCTCGCCCGACGGGAGCGGGAAGTCGAGGGCGGGCGCGGCGGTGGCGCCCTTCACCTGGGTCAGGAGGCCCGCCTCGCAGGCGTCGACGATGGCGACCTTCGCGTCGGCGGAGGCGCCGCCGACGAGCGCGCGCAGCTCGTCGAAGGAAACGCGCTCGTCCCCCAGCTCCAGCCCACCCGCGCCCGCGTGGCCGGAGTAGTAGAAGACGAGCAGCGTGTGCTGCCCGGTGCGCCGCGCCTCGGCGAGGCGCGCCTCCGTCGCGCGCAGCGCCGCCCGCAGCTCGCCGGCGCGGGGGCCGCGCAGGAACACGACCTGGTCGGCGGGGAAGTCGCCCAGCTCGACGAGCGCCTCGCGGAAGTGCTCCGCGTCCTTCTCCGCGAACCAGAGCCGCGGCCGGCCGGCGGTGCCGGCGTTCGAGCCCACCAGCACCGCGTACCGCGCCGGCGCGCCGCGCGCGGCGGCCGGCGCGAGGAGCGCCAGCGCGAGCGCGGCGGCGGCGGCGAGCCGGTTCACGGGCGCTTCTCGAGCAGCAGCGTCGCCTGCGCCGTCTCCTCGGGCAACCCGGGGAGCGCGCCCGCCGCGCGCACCGCCGCCTCCCCGCCGCCGGCGGCGGCGAGGACCGCGCGCTCGACCTCGCCGTAGGGGAGCGGCCGGGGCGAGCAGACCGCGTAGAGGCGCTCCGGGCCGCCCCGCCCATCGAGGTGGGCGCCGCCGGGGAGCGTGGCCGGCGCGCGGAGCTCGGCCGCCGCGCCGCCGCCCGCCGGGAAGAGGCACGACACCTGGCCCGCGGCGTCCACCGAGACGAGCCAGAGCCGGCAGGCCCGCGGCGGGCGAACCTGGAAGCGCACGTCGGCGGCCGCCGGCACCGCCGCCCCGTCCTGGGCCGCCCGCGCGCCCCCCGGCGTCTGCACCCATACGGCGAGCTCGAGCGCGCCGCCCTTCGCGCCCACGTAGTCGCGCGGCGGCCGCGCCCACAGGAAGACCGCCGCCGCCGCCGCCGCCGCGAGGGGCGCGACCAGCAGCCGCCAGCGCCCGGGGCGGGCCACGGCCCGCGGCCGGGAGCGCTCGACCACCGCCGCGACGGTGGCGGGGAACACCTCCCGCCGGAAGGTCTCGCCCTCCTGCTCCAGCTCCGCGAGCCGTGCCCGGCAGCGCGGGCAGCCCGCGAGGTGCGCCTCGACCTCGGCGTCCGGGCCGAGGAGGTGCTGCTCCAGCTCGAGCTCCGACGGGCAGCGGCTCACGGCTCGCCTCCCGCGAGGAGCTGCCGCGCGCCCTCGAGGAAGCGCGCCAGCTTGCGGTGGACGGTCCGGCGCGAGATGCCGAGCGCGCTCGCCAGCTCCTCGTGCTCCAGGCCGTCCACGAGCACGCCCACCGCCACCGCCTGCGTCTGGGCGTCGAACCGCGCCAGCACCTCGCGCGCCAGCCGCCCCGCGGGGTACGGCGCCGCCGCGGCCGGCGCCAGGTCGAGCGCATCCTCCCCCTGCTCGCCGCGGCGCCGCACGTCGCGCCGCAGGTTCAGGCAGTGGTTCGTCGCGACGCGGTAGATCCAGGGCAGCGCCGTGTCGCGGGCGGCCAGCTTCCCCATGTCGCGCAAGAGCTTCACGAAGACCTCCTGCGTCGCGTCGCGAGCGGCCTCGCGATCGCGCAAGAGCCGCAGGCAGCGGCGGTACACGGCCGGCCCGTACTCCCGGTACAGGAGCACCACCCGCTCCTCGTGGCTGGACGCGCGCGCGCCTGGCATCCCCGGTCCGGCGACCTCTCCCGTGGGTCCTGCGGATCTACTTACGGTCCGCGCCGGGCGGGCGCGCGTCCAGGCGGGTCGTCCCACGGCCTCCACACCGCTTCCACACCCCGGCCTCGGGCGATGGGACAGCCCCGGGCCGGGCGGCGCGCGCCCGCCGGGCGGGACGGGCTGCGGGTGCCCGCCCCGCCCAGGCACCGCCACCTCACGGCACCGTGGCGGGCCGGTGGGCGGAGAGCGGCGCGGCCGCGTGCGCCCGCTCGTGCACCTGGGCCAGCCGGCCCAGCGCGAAGGCGGCCACCGCCAGGACGGCGTCGCGCGCGGCGATGTCGAGGAAGTGTCCGGTGGTGAGCAGGTCGATGGTGATGGCGGCGAGCCACGCCGCCGCGACGAAGCCGAAGTACCTGGCCTTGCCCGCCAGGATGGCGGCGCCGACGACGATCTCGACGACGCCCGCGGCGCGCATGAAGGCGCCCGGGCTGATGGGCAGGAGCCGCTGCGCGAGCGGGCTCAGGTACTGCGCCCAGTCGGTGAGCAGGTTGGTGAACTTGTCGAGCCCGGCCACGATGGGCACGACCCCGAGCGCGACGCGCAGCGCCCAGTACGCCGAAGCGGTGTGTCGCTCTTCCATGACGTTCTCCTCTTGCATCGAGTTCTCCCTTCCGCCCCGTCGGATGGCGGGGCCCCGCCCCGCGTGACGGGTGAAACGGGGCGGGCGCCGCCGCATCCAAGGGGGAGGAGGCCACATGGACGGTGCGACGCACGGGGTGGGCCGAGCCGAGGCGGGGCGAGCCGCGGGGGCGGGCGCGCTCGCGGACGACGAGCTGGTGAGGAGGGTGGTGGCGGGCGACCGCGCGCTCTTCGAGGTGCTCATGCGGCGGCACAACCCGCGCGTCTACCACGCCATCCGCGGCATCCTGCGCGACGAGGCCGAGGTGGAGGACGCGATGCAGCAGACGTACCTCCTCGCCTACGCCCACCTGGCGGACTTCGCCGGGGCGTCCTCGTTCACCACCTGGCTCACGCGCATCGCGCTGCACGAGGCGCTCGGGCGCGTGCGCCGCCCCACGCACCTCGTGCCGATCGGGGACCTGGACCTGCCGGAGGACACCGTGACACCGCCCCCCGAGTCGCCCGAAGAGCACGCCGCCTCGCGGGAGGCGGCGCGGTACCTCGAGCGCTGCCTCGACCGCCTGCCCCCCCTCTACCGCGCGGTCGTGATGCTGCGCGACGTGGATCAGCTCACCACCGCCGAGGCCGCCGAGGCGCTGGACGTGACCGAGGAGACGGTGCGCGTCCGGCTGCACCGCGCGCGGCTGGCGCTGCGCCGCGGCATCGCCGCCGACGTGGCGCGGGGCGCCGCGCTGGCGTTCCCCTTCTTCGCGCCCCGCTGCGACCGGGTGGTGTCCCGGGTCATGGCCGAGCTGCCGCCGGGCTGACGCCCGCCGCGCGCTCCGGTCGCGCGGGGCCTCCCCAACTGGACGGGTCCCGCGGAGCGCGCGGCCGGGGTGAACGTGCTGACGGCCCGGAGGACCCGCATGCCGCTCGCTCTCGCCCTCACCCTCGCCGTCGCGCTGGCGCCCGCCGCCGTCCCCGCCGCGTCCGGCGACGAGGCGCCCGGCGCGCCCGCCCCGGCCAAGGAGGAGCCGCCGCCCCAGCCTCCGTCGAAGGAGCAGCCCTCGCTCGCGCCGCGCGAGCCGCGCCCGCCGGCGCTCGACTTCGACCTCCTCCCGCCGCCCAAGGAGCAGGGCAACCCCGACCTGGAGCGGCAGGTGAAGGCGCGGCGCCACCTGCTCGAGCTGCACCAGGGCGCGGGGCTCGCCACCTGGGCGGCCCTCGCCGCCACGGTGGTGGTCGGGCAGCTCGACTTCAACGACCGGTTCCGCGGGGGAGGCGACACCGGCAAGTACCACGCCTGGCACACCGGGCTCGCCTACGGCACGAGCGCCCTCTTCCTCGGCACGGGCCTGCTGGCCCTGCTCGCGCCCAAGCCCTACCCCACCCCGCTCCGCCTCGACACGGCGCTCCTCCACAAGATCGCCATGGGGACCGCCGCGGCGGGGATGGTGGCGCAGATCGTGCTCGGGATGGCCGCGCGCGGCCAGGCGGGCAGCGTCTCCGAGCGCCACCTCGCCACCGCCCACCAGATCGTCGGCTACGGCACCCTCGGGGCCATGACCGTCGGCGTGGTGGTGCTCCTCTTCTGAGGTCCTCGATGCCGGCCCTCCTCGCCGCCCTCCTCCTCGCCGCGCCGGCCGCCGCGCCGCGCACGTTCGACGTGCTGCCGGGCAGCACCATCACCTACCGGCTCGTGCACAAGTTCCACACCGTGACCGGCGTCTCGCGGGCGGTGGAGGGCAAGGCGCGCCTCATGCCGGACGGCACCGTGCAGGTGATGGTGCGGGCGCCGCTCGACTCGTTCGACTCGGGCAACTCGAACCGCGACGCCCACATGCGCGAGGCGACGGCGGCGGGCACGAACCCGTACGTCGCGCTCAAGGCGGTGGGCCGGGCGCCGCCGCCGGAGCGCTACCCCGCCGAGGAGGCGGTGGCGCTGCGGGGCGAGCTCACGCTCAAGACCGCGCGCCCGGTGGAGCTCCCGGCGCGGGTCCGCTTCGAGTCGGCCGAGCGCGCCTCGGTGAAGAGCACGTTCCCGGTGAGCCTGGAGGAGCACCAGGTGGAGCGCCCCTCGCTCATGTTCGTGAAGGTGGACGATCGGGTCGAGATCGACGCCGCGCTCCTGCTCGGGGCCGAGCCGTGAGCTGCACGCGGAGGGCGTTCCTGCGCTGCGCGGCGGGCGGCGGGGTGGCGGCCGCCGCGGCGGCGCTCGGCGGCTGCGCCCCCGGGATCGACCCCGCGCCGCTGGTGGAGGTTCCGGCCGCCGCGGGGGGCCGGCTCACGCTCGCGGTCGCGAGCTACCCGCAGCTCGACCGCCCCGACGGCGCGGTGCGGGCGCACGGGCCGGGCATCGAGCCGCCCATCCTCCTCGTCCGCACGCCCGCCGGCGGCTTCGCAGCGCTGTCGAGCGTCTGCACGCACAAGGCCTGCCCGCTCGGCACGGAGGGGTTCGAGATCGTCTGTCCCTGCCACGCCTCGCGCTTCGACCAGGCCGGCCACGTGACGAACCCGCCCGCGCTCCTGCCGCTCCCCACCTTCCCGGCGAGCTACGATCCCGCCACCGGGGTGCTCACCGTCGAGCTCACGGCCGCGGCCGGCCCGTGAGAGGCGGGGACCCCCCCGTGCACGGAGGTGACATCCGCCGCTACGGCGCCGCCTCCGGTGGCCGGACCGCCGCCCCCGGCGCGCCCGCCTCGGCCAGCGCCTCGAGCGACCTCCCCTCCGCCGCCACGCCCAGCACGGCCGCCACGGCGGCGGCGGCGAGCATGAGCGCCGCGCCGGCGAGGTAGCCGTGCATGACCTGGGTCCGGCTCCCGCTCTGGATGAGCGCGCCGAAGAGCGCGGGGGCGACGAGGCCGCCGGCGGCGGTCCCGACCGCGAAGAAGAGCGCGATGGCGAGGCCGCGCAGCTCGACCGGGAAGAGCTCGCTCACGGTGAGGTAGGCGGAGCTGGCCGCCGCCGACGCCACGAAGAAGACGGCGCACCAGAGCGCCGTCTGCGTCGCCGCGGTGAGCCAGCCCTGCGCGAACGCCCAGCCGGTGCCCGCGAGGAGCACGCCGGAGAGGCCGTAGGTGAGCGCGATCATCGCCCGGCGGCCGACGGTGTCGAAGAGCTTCCCGAGCGCCAGCGGGCCGAGCAGGTTGCCGGCCGCGAAGGGCAGCAGGTAGAGGCCGACGCGGTCGCTCGGGACGCCGTAGAAGCGCCCCAGGATGAGGGCGTAGGTGAAGAAGATGGCGTTGTAGGCGAACGCCTGCGCCACCATGAGCGCGAGGCCGAGCACGGTCCGGCGCAGGTGCTGCCGGAGCAGCACCCGGGCGATGACCCCGAAGCCCACCGCCCCCTTCACCTGGAACGGCCGCGGCGGGGCGGGCGCGGCGAGCGGGCGCTGGATCGAGCGCGTCACCTCCGACTCGATGGCGGCGATGACGCGCTCGGCGTCGTGCTCCCGGCCGTGGAGGAGCAGCCAGCGCGGGCTCTCCGGGACGTGGCGGCGCACGCCCAGCACCGCGAGCCCCAGCGCGCCGCCGATGGCGAAGCAGGCGCGCCAGCCGAGCGCCGGCGGGAGGACGTGCGGGTCGAGCAGGAGGAGCGTCGCGGCGGAGCCGAGCGCGGTCCCGAGCCAGTAGGTGCTGTTGATGGCGAGGTCGGCCCGGCCGCGCAGCCGGGCCGGCATGAGCTCGTCGATGGCGGAGTTGATGGCCGCGTACTCGCCGCCGATGCCGGCGCCGGTGAGGGCGCGGAAGAGCACGAACGACCCGAAGCCCCAGGCGAGCGCGGTGAGCAGGGTCGCGGCGGTGTAGACGCCCAGCGTGACGAGGAAGAGCCGCTTGCGGCCCAGGGCGTCGGTCAGGCGGCCGAACAGGAGCGCGCCCAGGATGGCGCCGAGCAGGTAGCCGCTCGCGGCGAGCCCGAGCTGGCGCTCGGACAGGTGGAGCGTGGCCGGCTCGGCCAGGACGCCCGCCACCGCGCCCACCAGGGTGACCTCGAGCCCGTCGAGCACCCAGGTGATGCCGAGCGCCACCACGAGCCGCAGGTGCCAGCGCGACCACGGCAACCGGTCGAGCCGCCCCGGGACGTCGGAGTGGAGCCAGCTCCCCCGTGCGCGCGCCCCGGCGGCCATCCCCTCACGCTAGCCACGGCCGCCCAGCCGCACGAGCGGCGGCGGGAGCGGCCGCGCCAGGCTGCGGCTCGTCAGCTCCACCCAGGCGCGCGCCGCGGCGGGCAGCCAGGCGCCGCGGCGCCAGGCGAGCGCCAGGTCCCAGGCGATGACCGGGTCCGCCAGCGGGACGGCGGCGAGCCGCGACGCCGGCAGGGCGCGGCAGAGCGTGCCGGGGAGGAGCGCCGCGCCCACGCCCGCCGCGGCGAGCCCCGCGATGAAGTCCCACTGCGCGCTCTCGGCGGCCACCTGGGGCGTGAACCCGGCGGCGCGGCACGCCTCGAGGATGCGCCCGTGGAGGACGAAGTCGGGGCGGTAGAGGACGAGCGGGGTCGCGGCGAGGTCGCGCAGGGCGAGCCGACGGCGGCGCGCCAGCGGGTGCCGCGGGTGGAGCACCGCGCGCAGCACGTCGCGGTGGAGCGGCAGGACCTCGAGCGCGGCCGAGGTCGGGAGCAGCGTCACGCCGAGGTCGAGGTCGCCGGCCAGTACCAGCTCCTCGACCCGGCGCGCGCCCTCCTCGCGCACCGCCAGCTCGACCCCCGGGTGCGCGCGCCGGTAGCCGGCGATCACCCCGGGGAAGAGCGAGGCGCCCACCATGGGCGGCAGCCCGACGCGCAGCCGGCCGCGCCGGACCGCCGCCACGTCGCCCACCGCCTCCTCCACCGAGCGCAGCGCGTCGAGGACCGCCTGCGCGCGCTCCGCCACCGCGCGCCCGGCGTCGGTGAGCTCCACCCGGCGGCCCGCGCGGAGCAGGAGCGGCACCCCGAGCTCCTCCTCCAGGCCCTTCACGAGCTTGCTCACCGCCGGCTGGGTGAGGTGCAGCGCGGCGCCGGCGCGGGTGAACCCGCCCTGCCGCACCACCGCCGCGAAGGCCCTCAGCGATCGGACGTCCATGGTTTTCCTCCATGCCATTCCGGCATGATCAGCATGAAATCTATTCATTTTTGCCATGGCTCGCGAGCGGTTACGTTCGCGCCATGACGCTCGCCCCGCGGCTGCGGCCGCTCCTGCAGATCGCGGCGCTGCTCCCGTTCTGGGCGGCGGGCGCCGCGCTGGCGGCGGCCCTCCACCTGCCCGTCCCCGGCCCGGTGCTCGGGCTCGGCCTGCTGCTCGCCGCGCTCCAGCTCGGGCTGGTGCGGCCCGCCTGGTTCGAGGAGGGCGCGAGCTGGCTCATCCGCCACATGCTGCTCTTCTTCGTGCCGGCGGCGGTCGGGGTGGTCGCCTACCCGGCGCTCCTCGGGGGCGAGGGGCTGCGCATCCTGGCGGTGGTGGCGGTGAGCACGGTGGCGGTCATGGTCGCGACCGGCGCGGCCGCCGAGGCCGTCGCGCGCCGCCGGAGCGCGCGCCGATGAGCGGGGCGGGCTGGCTCCTCGCGACCGTCGCGCTCTACCTGGCGGCGCGGCGCGCGCACGCGCGGCTGCGGACGCCGCTCGCCTCCCCGCTCCTCGTCGCGCCGGCGGCGCTGGTGGCCGCGCTCGCGGCCGGGCACGCCGGCTACGACGCCTACCTGCGCGGGGGGCGCTGGCTGCTCGCGCTGCTCGGGCCCACCACCGTCGCGTTCGCGCTGCCGCTCCACCGCCACCGCGCCCTCCTCCGCGAGCAGGCCGCGGAGCTCGGCGCGGCCGTCCTGACCGGCTCGGTGGTGGCGGTGGCGAGCTCGCTCGTCCTGGCGCGCGCGCTCGGGCTCGACCCCGAGGTCGCGCGCAGCCTGGCGCCGCGCTCCATCACCACGCCCTTCGCGATGCTGGTGGCGCGCGAGCTGGGCGGCGCGCCGGCGCTGGCGGCCGTGTGCGTCATCCTGACCGCGCTGGTGGGGCTGGTCGTGGGCCCGGCGCTGGCCGCCTGGCTCCCGCTGCGCAGCGCCACCTCCAGGGGCGCGCTGCTCGGCATGGGTGCGCACGGCGCCGGGGCCGCCCGCGCCATGGAGCTCGGGGCGGTGGAGGGTACCGCCGCGGCGCTCACCATGATCTGCGCCGGGCTCCTGCTCCTCCTCGCCGCGCCGGGCCTGCGCTGGTTGCTGCACTTCGCGCCCTGGTAGCCTAATCTCTCGGGCCGTGCTCGCCCCGGCCGCCGCCCTGCTCGCCCTCCTCGCCGCCGCGCCCGCCGGCGGCGCGCCGGCGCTCGCGGTCGCCGCCGCCGCCAACCTCCGCCCCGCCCTCGAGGAGCTCGCCGCCGCCTTCCAGGCGCGCCACCCGGGCGGCGCGGTGCGCGCCACCTACGGCGGCTCCGGCCTGCTCGTCACCCAGATCGCGAGCGGCGCGCCCTTCGACCTGTTCCTCTCGGCCGACGCCGCCTACCCGGCCGAGCTCGCCGCCCGCGGGCTCGCCGACGCCCCCTTCACCTACGCGGTGGGCGAGCTGGTGGTGTGGGTCCCGGCGGGCGCGCCCATCGAGCTCGAGCGGCGCGGGCTCGCGGCCCTCTCCGACCCGCGCGTCGAGCGCATCGCCCTGCCGAACCCGGAGACCGCGCCCTACGGCCGCGCGGCGCGCGAGGCGCTCGCGGCGGCGGGGCTGTGGGACGGCCTGCGCCCGCGGCTCGTGCTCGGCCAGAGCGTGGCGCAGGCGGCCAGCTTCGCCGCGAGCGGCAACGCGCAGGCGGCGTTCCTGCCGCGCTCGCTCGCCGGCGCCCCGCCCCTCGCCCAGGCTGGGCGGAGCTGGCCGGTGCCGGCCTCCAGCCACGCCCCCATCCTCCAGGCGGGCGCGGTGCTGAAGGCCGCCCGCGACCCCGCCCAAGCGCGCGCCTTCGCGGCCTTCCTCCTCTCGGACGAGGGGCGGGCCGTCCTGGCGCGTCACGGCTACCGCGCGCCGCCGAGGTGACGTTGGATCCGGCCGCCCTGCGCCTCAGCCTCGCCCTCGCCACGCTCACCACCGCGGCGCTGCTCGCGCTCGGGCTGCCGCTGGCGCAGTGGCTCGCCACCTCGCGCAGCCGCGCCCGCCCGGTGGTGGAGGCGGTGGTGGCGCTGCCGCTCGTGCTGCCGCCGACGGTGCTCGGCTTCTACCTGCTCGTCGCCTTCGCCCCGCGCGCGCCGCTCGGCCGCGGCTTCGCCGCGCTGCTCGGCCACCCGCTCGCCTTCAGCTTCGAGGGGCTGCTCCTCGCCTCCATCCTCTACAGCCTGCCCTTCGCCGTGCAGCCCTTCGCGGCGGCGCTGGCGCGCGTCGACGTCCGGCTCGTCGAGGCCTCGTACGCGCTCGGCGCCGGGCGGGTCGAGACCTTCCTGCGGGTCTCGCTCCCGCTGGCGCGCCCCGGCGTCGTCGCCGGCGCCGTGCTCGCCTTCGCCCACACGGTGGGCGAGTTCGGGGTGGTGCTCATGGTGGGCGGCAACGTGCCGGGGCAGACCCGCACCCTCTCCATCGCGCTCTTCGACGCCGTCGAGCAGCTCGACTGGGCCGCCGCGCACCGCACCTCGCTCGTCCTGCTCGCGCTCTCCTTCGCCGCCCTGGTCGCGACCCACGCGCTCCAGCGGCGGCCCCCCTCGGCGCGCCCGTGAACGAGCTCGAGCTCGAGGTCGTGCGGCGGTACCGGGGCGGCCCCACCGTGGCGGCGCGCCTCGACCTGCCGGGCGGCGAGGGGCCGGTGACCGTGCTCTTCGGCCCCTCGGGCGCCGGGAAGACCACCGTGCTGCGCTGCCTGGCGGGCCTCGAGCGGCCGGACGCCGGCGCGATCCGCTTCCGCGGCGAGACCTGGTTCGACGCCGCGGCCGGGGTGGACCTCCCGCCGGCGCGGCGCGGGGTGGGGCTGCTCTTCCAGGACCACGCGCTCTTCCCGCACCTCACGGTGGCCGCGAACGTCGGCTACGGCGTGCGCGGGGTCGACCGCGCCGAGCGCGCGCGGCGGGTGGCCGAGGTGGCGGCGCGGCTCGGGGTCGAGGCGCTCCTCGCGCGCCGCCCCGGCCAGCTCTCGGGCGGCGAGCGCCAGCGGGTCGCCCTCGCCCGGGCCCTGGCGGCCCGGCCGCGCCTCCTGCTCCTCGACGAGCCGCTCTCGGCCCTCGACGCGCCGGCGCGCGAGGCACTGCGCGGCGAGCTGCGGGCGACGCTGGAGCGCGCCGGGCTGCCGTCGATCGTGGTCACCCACGACCGGGCCGAGGCCATGGCGCTGGGCGATCGCCTGGCGGTGCTGGCCGGCGGCGGCGTCCGGCAGGTGGGCCCCGTCCACGAGGTGTTCAGCGCGCCCGCCGACCTGGAGGTGGCGCGGGTGGTGGGGACCGAGAACGTCCTGCCGGCGCGGGTCGTCGAGCGGCGCGACGGCCTGGCCCGCGTGGCGGTGGGCCGCGCGCTCGTGTGGGCGCTCGACCCCGGGCGACTGGAGGAGGCGGAGGCGTACGCGTGCCTGCGCGCCGAGGACGTGGTGCTGGAGAGCTCGCCCGCCGCGGCGACGAGCGCGCGCAACGAGCTCGCGGGCGTCGTCGTGGCGACGTCGGCCGAGGGGCCGCTCGTGCGCGTCACGCTCGACTGTGGCTTCCGGCTGGTGGCGCTCGTCACGCGCGACAGCGCCGAGCGGCTGGGCGCCGCCCCGGGCCGCCAGCTGGCGGCGCTGGTGAAGGCGCAGGCGATCCGGCTCGTCCTGCGCCCTCGCTGACGATGCTACGGCGCGGTCGCGCCTTCGTGGCCGCCGACCTTCTTCGCGGCGCGCTGCAGCGCGGTCGTGATGGCGTGGACCGCCGAGCGCGAGCGTCCGAGCGTCGCCGCCGCGGCGTCGACCGGCAGGTGGTCGAGCTGGCGCAGCCGCTTGCGGGCGCGCTTCTCCAGCTGGGTGGTCGCCTCGTGGGCGGCCCCCTCGAGCTCCTTGGCCAGCGCCGAGACGCTCCAGTCCCGCGCCGCCAGGGCCGCCAGGCGACGATCGAACGACCGCAGGCCGGCGCTGCCGGAGGCGAGGAGGTGCGCCACGCGCTGCCGCGCGCGGTCGGTCACCTCGACGCGGGAGGCGCCGGGCTCGGCGGCGGGCGTGGAGATCGGGGTGGGCTGCGAAGCGGCGCTGTGGGACGGCGACATGGCTGGACCTCGCGAAGGCTCGCGGTGCTTGCGTTGGAAACAGGAGAATTCGAGTGTGCACCGTCTGACGCACCGCTCCAATTCCCTCTCCGGGGCGCACCGGCAGCAAAGCACCCCAGTGGCCGCGCCCTCGACCCTCGGTCGCGCCCCGCTGGCTACCCGAGGCCCTGACGCCCATCAATCGGCGCCGCCGCGGCCGCGGCGTCCGGCGCGCTGCCGGCGAGAGGAGCGCGCCCGGCGACGCCCCGCTCGATCACCTGCAGGAGGAGCCGCACGGCGCGGTCCCAGCCGAAGCGCTCGGCCGCGCGCCACCGCCCCGCCTCGCCCATGGCCCGCGCGCGCGCCGGGTCGTCGAGCAGCCGCAGCATGGCGGCGGCGAGCGCGGCCGGGTCGCGCGGCGGCACGAGCAGCCCGGTCGCCCCGTCGGCCACGATCTCGGGGATGGCCTCGATGCGCGTCCCCACGCACGGCAGGCCGTAGCTCATCGCCTCCAGGAACGAGAGGCCGAACGCCTCGCGCAGGGTCGGCAGCACGAAGGCCGACGCGCGGGCGTAGAGCGCCCCCACCTCGGCCGGCGGCCGCGGCCCGAGCAGGCGCACGCCCGCTGGCGATCGCTCCGGCTGCCGCCCGCCCACCATCCACAGCTCGGCGCGCGGGTGGCGCGCGCGCACCGCCTCGAAGGCGGCCAGCGTCTCCGGCCCGCCCTTGGCGGCGAAGTGGCGCCCCACGAACAGAAGGGCCTGCTCGCGCGGCCCGGCCGGCGGCGGCCCCGCCGGGGCGACGTTCGCGCCCGCGCCGATGACGTGCACCCGGTCTGGCGAGACCCCGTAGTCCGCCGCGAGCGAGCGGCGCACGTGCTCGCTCATCACGAAGAGGGCGGCGGCCCCGCGGTAGACCTCCGTCTCCCGCCGGCGCCAGCCGCCCTCGAACGGGATGGGCGGGTCGAGCCCCGGCACCGGGTCATACCGCTCGTTCAGGGCGCGGGTGTGGTCGCAGTACAGGTAGTAGGGCGGGTGGGGACGGCGCAGCGGGTCCCTCACCGGCGCGAACAGCACGCCCGCCTGGAGCACGACGTCCGGGGCGGCGGCTGCCACCGCCCGCTCGCAGCGGGCGGTGAGGAGGTCGAAGGCCACCGTGGTGTGGACGTACCAGGGCTTCCAGTGCCGCCGGAACCGCGCCATGGCCGCGGCGGTGGCGAGCACCGGCCCGGGCCGGAGGTTCGGGATCTGGACCGGGCCGAGCCGCCGCTTGTAGAGAAAACCGTCCACGGGGTCGAAGACCTGGACCTCGTGCCCAGCCCGCCTGAGCCGCTCCAGCACGGCCGCGGTCACGCCCGACTGGGAACCATAGTTGATGTACAGGATTCGCAGGGGCATCTCGCTCGTGCACAAAGTAGGCTCGCGGGGGACATCCCCGCAGGGCCCGTCCGTGAGCCGCGGCCGCCCTTGCGGATCCAGCCGTCCGGCGGCAGACCGACGCGCTCGGCTGGCTGCTCGACCACCGGGGTGGGAGAGGTACAATTCCTTTTCTGGTTCGACGCGACCGTGCTCCCGACCCCCTCCACCTTCCGCCCCGAGTCGCTCGTGGGGACGACCCTCGACGGCCGGTACCGGCTGGTCGCCCACATCGCGAGCGGCGGGATGGGCGCCATCTTCCGCGCCGAGCACGTCTACATGCGCAAGGAGCTGGCCATCAAGGTGCTCCGGCCGGACCTCTCCTCGCTGCCCGACATCGCGGAGCGCTTCCGGCGCGAGGCCGAGATCGCCGCCTCGCTCGAGCACGACAACATCGTCCGCGTCACCGACTTCGGGCGCAGCCCGGAGGGCTGGCTCTTCCTCGCCATGGAGCTCCTCGAGGGCGAGAGCCTGTTCGACCGGCTCCGCCGCGCCGGCCCGCTCTCGCCGCAGGAGTCGGTGAGCGTGCTGGTGCAGATGTGCCGCGGGCTCGAGGCCGCCCACGCGCGCGGGGTGGTCCACCGCGACCTCAAGCCGGAGAACATCTTCCTCACCGCGCGCCCGGCCGGGCTCATCAAGATCCTCGACTTCGGCATCGCCAAGCTCACCGACCCGCAGATCGCGAGCGACACGCAGGCCGGGATGGTGGTGGGCACGCCGGAGTACCTGTCGCCGGAGCAGGCCACCGGCAGCGCGGTGGACGGCCGGGCCGACGTGTACGCGGTCGGGCTCATCGGCTGGCGCATGCTGGCCGGCCACCACCCCTTCCGCGCGGACGACGCGCGCGGCCTGCTCATGATGCAGGCCACGCAGCCGGTGCCCTCCATCGTCGAGGCGCGCCCCGACCTCACCGCCTGGCCGGTGCTGGTGACCGCCATCGGGCGCGCCTGCGCCAAGGACGCGCGCGAGCGCCACCCCAGCGTCGCCGAGCTGGGCGCGGAGCTCGAGTCCTGCCTCGGCACGCTCGAGCTGCCGGTGCCGGCCCGCCCCTCGGAGAGCCGCTCGCGGACGCGCGCCTGGACGCCGCCGAGCCCCAGCTCGGGCCCGCTCCCCGCGGCGGCGGCCCCCACCGTCCAGGCGACGATGACCCTCGACGCGGGGACGCCCATCGCCACCCCGCTGCCGGTGCGGGTGCTCCGCTTCGGGCGCGCCCACCGGCTGGCGCTGGGGCTGGTGCTGGCCGCCGCGGTGCTCCTGCCCACCTCGATGTCGTTCGCGCGCTGGATGGAGGAGCGCCCGGCCGCGCGCGCCCGCGCGCTGCTCGCCGCCGACCGGCCGGAGGCCGCCCGCGACGCCATCGCGCCGGCCGTGCTGCGCCGCCCGAGCGACGCGCGGCTGCGCGTGCTGCACGGGCAGGCGCTGCACCGGATCCGCGGCCAGACCATGGCCGCCATGGACGCGTACACCGCCGCGCTCGACCTCGACCCGCGCGCGCTCGACGCCACCGCGCTCTCCGACCTCGGCCAGGATCTCCAGGCCGAGCGCAAGGTCGCGGAGCGCTCGGCCAAGCTGCTCGCCCGGGTGGGCCCGCCGGCCGCCCCCTACGTGCTGGAGGCGGTGGAGCAGACGCGCGGCAACGCCCGCCTGCGCGTGCTGGAGCTCGCGCGCGACATGGGGCTCGAGGACCGGCTCGACCGCGTGGCGGTCTACGGCGCCCTGCTCTCCGACCCCGACTGCGACGTCCGCCGCGCCGCCGTCCGCCGCCTGGGCGAGCTCGGCAACCCGGCCGCGCTGCCCAGGCTGCACGAGCTCGCCCGCGAGAAGCGACGCATCAAGGGGCTCTTCGGCCTGCCGCAGGAGGTGCCGACGTGCGGCGCGCCCGAGGCGGAGGCGGCGGCCCGCAAGCTGACCGCGCGGCGCTGAAGGCCCCGCCTCGCGGCTCGCGGGGACCGGGTCAGACGGTGAGGGAGGGCGTGGGCGCCGCCGCCTCACCCTGAACGGCGAGGGACGCGTCGGCGGCCGGCGCCAGCACGCGCGAGCCGGGCCCCACCCGGAGCTTCGTGCCGCGCCAGTCCACCTCGCGGTGCACGAGGCCGTAGGCCCAGGCGCCGCCGAAGAGGAGGTCCTTCAGCGGAACGAGCGCGAGCTGCCAGGCCGGGAAGCCCCCCGGCCGGAGCGCGCGCGCCGCGGCGCCGTCGAGGGCGCTCTTGGCGGCGCAGGTGCCGGCGAAGCCGGCCGCGGCCAGCGCGCTCCGCTCGCAGGCGAGCGCCGCCGCCGCCAGCAGCACGGGGTTGAGGAGCGCCTGGGCGGCGTAGAGGCCGGGGCCCACCAGCTGGCGCTGCAGCACCGCCCAGCGGCGGTAGCGCGCCGAGAAGGCGGCCACGGTCTGGCGCTCGCTCACGTTCACCACCGCGCTCGGGGCGAGCGCGACGCGCTTGCCGAGCCGCGCGGGCACGAGCAGGCCCATCACGTAGTCCTCGGCCAGCACGTCCTTCACCGCCTCGAAGCCGCCCATCGCCTCGAGGTCGCGGCGGCGCAGCGCCATCGACTTGCCCACCACCACGTCCCGGCCGCAGAGCCGCTTCGCCGCCACCACCCCCGGCGCCACCGCGCCCGCCAGGTGGAGGTGGTCGAGGAGCGACCCGAGCCGCGCCGCCCCCTCGCCCACCACCGGGTGCGTGACGAGGCCCACCCGCTCGTCCTCGAGGAGCGCGGCGATCTCGGCCAGGTAGCCGGGCGCCACCCGCACGTTCGAGTCGGAGACCACCAGCAGGTCGTGCCGCGCCGCGCGCGCCAGCCCGAGGAGCTGGTTCACCTTGGGGTTGAGGCCCGGCTCGCCGCGCTGCCGGACCACCCGGAAGCGCTCCGGCCAGCGGCGCGCGGCGGCGCAGGCGAGCTCCCAGACCGGATCGCGGGCGCTCTTCACCCCCAGCACCACCTCGTACTCCGGGTAGTCGAGCGCGGCGAAGCGCGCGAGGTTCGCCCACAGGCCGTCGTCCACGCCGCAGAGCGGCTTCAGGATCGAGATGGGCGGCGCCCGGACCGGCGGCGGGACCGGCCGCGCCCGGTGGCGCCGCAGGGACACGCCCTGCGCGGCGACGAGGGCCAGCCCGGCGGCGGCCAGCGCGAAGAGGAAGACGGCGAGGTGGTGGGCCATGCGCTCCTCCGGCGGACGCCGGGACGGCGCCCCGCCTCCGAGCGTGCAGGCGCGGCGTGGCTCGGCGATGGACCCGGGGTGACGACCCTGCGACGCGGCGGGAGCGGGTTCGCGTCAGGCGGCGGCGCGCGCCCGGGCGGGGGCGGCCGGCGCCGCCCGGCGCCCGGCGGCGAAGGTGAGCCAGCGCTCCGCCACCACCCGCCCCGCCTCGTGCGTGACGAGCCGGGCCCGGCCCAGCTCGGAGGTCGCGCCGGCGTTGAGGACGCGCAGCGCCCGGCCAGCGCGCGCCGAGATCGCCACCTCCGCGGCGCGGTGCCGGTGACCGTGCAGCACGAGGTCGCAGCGCCCGCGCAGCGCGTCCACCACCTCGCCGCCCCCCGCCACCGCGTCCGCGTGCGGCCAGCCCAGGAGCGAGGCCAGGTGCTCCCCCAGGCTCTCCTCCGGCAGCGGCAGCAGGTGGTGGTGCAGCATCACCACCGCCAGCGTCCGCGGCGGGGCCGCCGCCAGCGCGGCGTCGAGGGCCGCCAGGTCGTCCGCGTCGAGGGTGCCGTGGCTCGCGAGGAGCGACCGGTTGTGGTGGCTGGTGGAGTCGACGCGCACCACCCACAGCCCGCCGCGCCGCGAGGCCTGCACGCGCGGGCCCGCCATGAGCGCCGCGCCCGCGTCGTCGCCCAGGCGGTCGTGGTTTCCGGGGACCACCACCAGGCGCGCCGCCAGCGGCGCGAAGAGCCGCTCGAAGGTGGCGAGCTCGGCCCGGCGGCCGCGGTGGGTGACGTCGCCGGTGAGGAGCACGGCCTCGACGTCCGCCGCCAGGAGCGCGTCGCGGAGCGCCTCGGCGGCGGCGTCGGCCGCGGCGTCGCGCCCGAGGTGCAGGTCCGAGATGTGCGCCAGGGTCTCGCTCACGCCGCCCTCCCACCGCGGTCCGCATCAGACCCGCCGCCCGTGACGGGGCGGAGGCGCCCGCCCGACCTTTCGGTGAAAGCCCCGGGGCGCGCCTTCGCCGCGACGTCACCGGACCGCCGCGCCCCCGTCACCGCCGCCGGGCACGCTCGCGCGCCGTGGAGACCCCCCTCCGTCCGATCGTCGCCGCCGTCGAGATGGGCTACGGCCACCTGCGCGCGGCGCGCTCGCTCGCCGACGCGCTCGGCGAGCCGGTGCTGTACGCCGACCGCCCTCCCCTGGCCGGCGAGGGCGAGCAGCGGCTGTGGCGGCGCGCCCGCGCGGTCTACGAGACCACCTCGCGCCTGTCCCAGCTCCCGGTCCTGGGGGCGCCGCTGCGCTGGGCGCTCGACGAGGCCACCGCCATCCCGCACCTGCACCCGTTCCGCGATCTCTCGGCGCCCACCCGCGCCGTGCACGGGCTCCAGCGGCTCCTGCGGCGAGACCTCGGGCGCGGCCTCCTGGAGGAGCTGCGCCGGACCGGCCGCCCGCTCCTCACCACCTTCTACTCGCCGGCGATCGTGGCCGACCGCGCCGGACCGGGCGAGGTCTGGTGCGTCGTCACCGACACCGACGTGAACCGCATCTGGGCCCCCCTCCACGCGGAGCGCACCCGCATCCGCTACCTCGTCCCCGCCCCGCGGGCGGCGCGGCGCCTCCAGCAGTACGGTGTCCCGGCGGAGCGCGTGACCTGCACCGGCTTCCCGCTCCCGCACGGGCTGGTGGGCGGCCCGGGCATGAGCGCCCTGCGCCGCAACCTCGCCGCCCGGCTGGTCCGGCTCGACCCGTCGCGCGCCTTCCGGCGCGAGCACCCCGAGGAGCTGGCGCACTTCCTGGGGCCGCTCCCGGCCTGGGAGGAGGGGCGGCCGCCGCTCCTCACCTACGCGGTGGGCGGCGCCGGCGCGCAGGCGGGGCTGGCGCGCGCCTTCCTGCCCTCGCTGCGCCCGCTCGTCGAGGGCGGCCGGCTGCGGCTGGCCCTCGTCGCCGGGACGCGGCCCGCGGTGCGGGAGGTGTTCGAGGACGCGCTGCGCCGCGCCGGGCTGGCGGGGGCGCTCGGGCGCGGGGTGGAGCTCCTCTTCACGCCCGGGATGGACGCCTACCTCGCGCAGATGGACGCGCTCCTCGCCGGGACCGACGTGCTGTGGACGAAGCCGTCGGAGCTGAGCTTCTACGCAGCGCTCGGGCTGCCGCTCGTGCTCGGCGCGCCGGTCGGCGTCCACGAGCGCGTGAACCGCCGGTGGGTGCGCGA
Source organism: Anaeromyxobacter diazotrophicus (assembly GCF_013340205.1). NCBI lineage: Bacteria > Pseudomonadati > Myxococcota > Myxococcia > Myxococcales > Anaeromyxobacteraceae > Anaeromyxobacter > Anaeromyxobacter diazotrophicus. Next base: position 13,388 of record NZ_BJTG01000003.1, on the reverse strand, counting down.
GAGCGGCGCAGGCGTGAAGCAGCGCGACCCGCGCTTCGCCGGCGAGTGGCTGGCCGACATGCTGGACGACGGGGCGCTCGCCGCCGCCGCCTGGGCCGGCTACACCCGGCTCCCCAAGTTCGGGCTCTACCGCATCCTCGAGCTGGTGGGCGCGCCGCTCGGCGCCGCCGGGGCGCCGCCCGGGCCGGACGAGGCCGCGCCCGCCCGCGGCGGCTGACGCCAGCCGCCGTGGCGGCGCGCCAGGCCGCGTGCTACACCGTGCCCCCCACACTCTTTTCGCTGGGAGGACGCGATGGCAGCGGTCGAGATCTCCGAGGCGTCGCCGGTCGAGCTCGAGGCGGACGTGCTGGCGGTGCCGGTGTTCGAGGAGGACCTGGCGCGGCGGCCGCAGGGGCTGCTGGCCGAGCTCGACAGCCTGCTCGACGGGCACCTCGCCCGCGCCGCCGAGGCGGAGCGCTTCCGCGGCAAGGCCGACCAGCTGCTGCTGCTCCACACGCTCGGCCGGCTCGGCGCGCCGCGGCTGGCGCTGGCCGGCCTGGGGCGCCGCGCCGAGGCGGAGCGGTCCGGGTTCGAGGGGCTGCGCCTGGCGCTCGGCCAGGTGGCGCGCGCCGGGCAGAAGGCGGGCGCGTCGCGGCTGGCGGTGGCGCTCCCGGGGCCGCTCGCGGCGCCCGGGGCGGCGCGGGCGGCGGTGGAGGGGGCGCTCCTCGGCGCCTACCGCTTCGACCGCTACCGCAAGAAGGACGACGCGCCCCGCGCGGCGCTGAAGAAGCTCACGCTGGCGCTCGCGGCGGAGGCCGCGGCCGGCGAGGAGCTGGCGGAGGCGGTGCGGCTCGGCGAGCAGGTGGCGGCGGCGGTGGGCTGGGCGCGCGACCTCGTGAACGAGTCGCCCGCCGACTGCACGCCGGAGCGGCTGGCGCGCGCCGCGCGCGAGGTGGCGAAGGCCGGGCGCCTGCGCTGCGAGGTGCGGGGCCCGAAGGAGATCGCCGCCCTGCGCATGGGCATGTTCCTCGGGGTGACGCGCGGCTCGGCCGAGGAGCCGCGGCTCGTGAAGCTCTCCTACGTGCCGCGCGGGCCGGGCGCCGGCGCGCCGCCGCTGGTGCTGGTCGGCAAGGCCATCACCTTCGACTCCGGCGGGCTCTCGCTCAAGCCGACCGACAGCATGGTCACCATGAACGGCGACATGGCCGGCAGCGCGGCGGTGCTCGCCGCCATGCGGGTGGTGGCCGAGCTCGCCCCGCCGTTCCCGGTCCACGCGCTCCTCGGCGCCTGCGAGAACATGCCGGGCGGCCGCGCCTACAAGCCCTCGGACGTGCTCACCGCCTACGACGGCCAGACGGTCGAGATCACCAACACCGACGCCGAGGGGCGGCTGGTGCTGGGCGACGTGCTCGCCTGGGCGGTCGGCACGCTCGCCCCGGCCGCGGTGGTGGACCTCGCCACCCTGACCGGCGCCTGCATGGTGGCGCTCGGCCACCACACCGCCGGCGCGTTCGGCCCGGACGGCCCGGTCATCGACGCGGTCCTGGCGGCGGCGGGGCGCGCGGGCGAGGACGTCTGGCGGATGCCGCTCGTCCCGGCGCTCAAGGAGAGCCTCAAGTCCGACGTGGCGGACATGAAGAACACGGGCGAGCGCTGGGGCGGGGCCATCGCGGCCGCCCACTTCCTGCGCGCCTTCGTGGGCGAGACGCCCTGGGCGCACCTCGACATCGCGGGGCCGGCGCACGCCTCGAAGGAGCGCGGCTACATCGGCAAGGGGGGGACCGGCATGGGCGTGCGGACGCTGGTCGAGCTGGTCCGCGCCTGGGAGCCGCCGGCGCGCGCGGGCAAGCCGGCCAAGCCGGCCAGCCGCCGCCGGGCCGAGGCGCCGGCGCGGGCGCGCGGTTAGGCCACGCGGGTGGACCCGCAGGCCGAGCTCGAGCTCCTCCTCCGCCCCGCCGCGGGCGGCCTCTACGTCGTCTCGACGGGGAAGGAGGAGCAGCTCGCGGTGCAGCGCCGCATCTACGGCGGCGCGAGCGAGAACGACGTGGCGGCCCGCTGGCGGGCGGCGCTCTCCGGCGTGCGCGGCGCGCGCGCCCTCCTCCTCGGGATCCCCTCCGACGTCGGGGCGGGCTTCCTGCGCGGCGCGAACCTCGGGCCGCAGGCCATCCGCTCGCGCCTGGTCGAGGAGGACCCCGGCTTCTTCGAGCGCGCCCGCGCCGCGGGGCTCGTGGACGTGGGCGACGTCTTCACGGTCCCGCAGCTCCTCCACGACGAGATGCTGTCGGAGGGCCAGAAGGCGGCCAGCCGCGCCGCGCTCTTCCCGGGGGTGCCGCCGGCGGAGCGGGCCCGGCTCCCGGTCTCGCCGCTCTCGATGGCGGAGCGCGCGCTCGAGCTCCTGCTCGACCTCGCCCGCGACGCGCGGGTGCTCCTCCTCGGCGGCGACCACTCCTGCGCCTGGCCGGCGGCGAAGGTGCTGGCGGGGCGCCGGCCGGGGCTCGGGATCGTGCAGGTGGACGCGCACACCGACCTCCTGGAGGAGCGGCTGGGCGTGAAGTACTGCTTCGGCACCTGGTCCTTCCACGCCAACGCGCTGCTGGGCGGTTCGGGGCGGATGGTGCAGGTGGGCGTGCGCGCCTCGCGGCGCGACCGCGGCCACTGGGAGGCGCGCTGCGGGGTGCGCCAGCTCTGGGCGGAGGAGGTGCGCCGCGATCCGGCCGCCGCGGTGGAGCGGGTGGTGGCCCTGCTCCGCCAGGCGGGCGTGACCGACGTCTACTTCTCGAACGACATCGACGGCACCGACGCGGCTGCGGCGGGCGCCACCGGCACCCCGGAGCCGGACGGCCTCACGGCCGAGGCGGTGGTGATGCTGGTCCGGCGCCTCGGCCGCGAGTTCCGCCTGGCCGGCGGCGACGTGATGGAGGTCGCGCCGCCGCTCGCGCGCGGCGAGGGGGAGCCGGAGCGGACCCTGGCCCTCGCGGTGCGCTACCTGCGCGAGACCGCCGCCGCGGCGCTGGGGCGGGAGATCTAGTCGACCTCGACCACGACCACGACCGCGACCTCGACCTCACCGCGATCGCGAGCTGGACGCGGAGAAGCGCAGCGGCCCGAGGCGAGGTCGCCCCGGGCCGCCGTTCACTCCCACCGCGATCAGTTCGCCTTCACCGCCACCGGCGTCGTCTCGTGCTCCGGCTTCGCGCCGGCGAGGATCGAGACCGCGGCCCCGGCCACCGCGCCGCCGACCGCGAACAGGGCGGCCACGCTGACGACGCCGAGCACCATCCCGAACACGATGAGCCCGCGGACGAGCAGGGTCGCCTTGACCGGCGTCCCGACGATGCCGCCCGCGAGGAGCACGCCGGCGTAGCCGCCGTACAGCAGCGAGGGCAGCAGCGCGAGGGCGAGGAAGAGGGCGAGACCGACGGCGGCACCGATGAGCGTGTAGGACTTGCGGTTCATGGCTTCTCCTGGGGTTGAGCTTCGAAAGTGCTGGTGGCCTGCTGTTCCGTGGCCTTCGTCGCGTCGGCCACCCGTCGCCAGGAGATTGCACGTGGCTTGCCAGCGCGCTGCGACGAGGTTTCGCGGGGTTGCGCGGTCGCTTGTCGGGAAGCTCCGACGCGGTGGCGGCGGCGGGCGACAAGGGCTTGGTTCACGTCAAGGCAACCGCGGCGCTCGGGGTCCTGCCGAGCGCGCCCGAAACGAAAGCGGCCCCGGCGTGAACCGGGGCCGCTCGGGCCTCGCAGCGATGGGGCGCGCTACGACTTCGCGGCGAGCTTCGCCTCGGCCGGCTTCGCCGCCTTGCCGCCGACCAGGATCGAGACCGCCGCGCCGGCGGCCGCGCCGGCCACCGCGAAGAGCGAGGCGAGCGAGGTGACGCCGAGCACCATCCCGAAGACGATGAGGGCCCGGACGAGCAGGGTCGCCTTGACCGGCGTCCCGACGATGCCGCCGGCCAGCAGGACGCCGGCGTAGCCGCCGTAGAGCAGCGCGGGGAGCAGCCCGACGGCGAGGAAGAGAGCCAGCCCGACGCCGGCGCCGATGAGGGTAGGGGTCTTGCGGGTCATGGCGGCCTCCTTCGTTTCCCGGGCGCTTCGTGCGCCTCGGACGATGCCGGAGAGTGCACGTCCTCGGCCAACAGGGCGGGCACCATCTTACGCGCAGTTACACCATGCGTTGTCGGAAAGTGCCGACGCCCGCGCCGCCCCGCCCGACAGCCGCCGCAGGGCGCGGCGATCCGTCGCCCCCGGGAGTGGCTTGGTTCAGTGGATCCGCGGGAGGAGCGGCAGGGCGGCGACGAGGTGCGCCTCCTCCTCCGCCAGCGCCGCCAGGCGGGTGCGCGCTTCGGTCGCACCCGCCTCGGCCTCGGCGAGCTCCACGAAGAGCCGCTCGTGCCCCGCCTCGGACTGCGCCAGCCGCCGGTACAGGTCGCGGAGCCGCCCCGGGGGGAGCGCCTCGCCGAGGAGGGCCAGCCGCTCGCAGGAACGCGCCTCGATGAGCGCGCACACCAGGAGCCGATCGAGGAGCCGTGGTCCGCCCCCGCGCACCCGCGCCAGGAGCGCCTGCGCATAGGGGTCGCCCTCGTCGGGCAAGAGCGGCGCGCCGCGCCGGGAGAGCTCCACCAGGACCGCCATGAGGTGCTGCTGCTCCTCCTGGGCGAGGCGCGCCAGCGGGCGCACGAGCCCGGGTCGATCGGCGTGGTCCGCCACCAGCTTGAGCGCCGAGGCGGCCGCCTTCTTCTCGCAGTGGGCGTGGTCGCCGAGGGTGCGGTCGAGGTCGGCCGCGGCGACGGCGGGCCAGCGTGGGTCGGTGGGGGAGCGGAGGATCGACACCCGACTCTCGTAACGCCGCCGCCTCGCCCGGTCCGCTCACGATTGGCCACAAGTCTTCCCCGTGGCCCCTCCCAGCCGGCAGAGAGGTGCGTGCGTCTTGCGGCCGCCGCGCCGTCGAGCGAGGGCACTGTCCGGCGAGCGGCGCCGGCGAGGCGTCACCCCACGGCCGCGGCGCCTCCCGCGAGATCGGCTCACGATCCGGTACCTCGCCGGCCCGGCGTCGGCGTCTGGCCAGCGATCTGCGCGCCCTCGCCGCACGCCCCTAAAGTGCTTCCGCCAGCGGCGGTGGGTGGAGCGCTCCGGTCCGCATCATTCCAAAACTGGTCCATGTGCTCCCTGCCGAAGACCTGCTGGGCGTGCAGCGAATTGTGAGTGCGGCACACCAGTCTCAGGTTGTCGGCGGTGCTGCGCCCGCCGAGCGCCACAGGCTGGATGTGGTCGAGCTCCAGCATCCAGGTACTCTCGCAGCGGCGGCCGTCCGCCGAGCACCAGGCGCAGCGCCCACCGTCCCGCTTCCAGACCTCGCGCTGCACCGCGGCCGGGATGGGCTCGCGCTGGCCGCAGGCGGCAGCTGCCTTCTCCGCCGGCGCGGGGCTCTTCCGCGCCCGCGAGGGCTCCACCGCTCCGCGGCGCTTGCCGTGCTTCTCGAGCGCGCACTTCACCGCCTCCCGGAGGAGCGCGCCGAGGTCGCCGTTCCGGACCTTGTGGGCCAGGAGCGACTTCAGCTGGTCGAGGTCCTTCTTCAGCTCGGCATCGACGGTGACCCGCAGCGAGTAGCTGTCGACATCGACCGGCTCGAGCGTGGCCCGGCGCGCTCCGTCTCCGCCTTCGTCTTGTACGCCGCTCGCCCGACGAGCTCCTCCCAGTTCCCCTCCGTGAGCACCGGCGCGAGCGCCGCGGCGGTGGACAGGGAGAGGCGCCCGTCGCGCAGGGGCTCTGCGAGCCCTGGGAACCGCCGCAGCACGCGCATGGCGCCGATGCGCCGGCCCGCCGCCCCCTCGCTGAGGTGGAGGGCGCGGACGCACCACTCCCACAGCGAGGGGTAGCCGGCCTCGGCCCAAGCGCGGCGCTGGTCGAAGACGTCGAGGTGGAGCAGGAACTCGACCTGGGTGTGGCGCTCGTGGCCGGCCAGCTCGGCCAGGCGGTGGAGGAGGGCGACGGTGTCGAGGGAAGCCGGCGCGGCGTCGGGCATGGAGAGACCTCCGGTGCGTGTTCGCTGACGGTAACACGCACTCTTCGAGCCTCCGGGAAGGCCCTGGTCGCCGCGCCCGCGCGTCTTCGTGAGGTGCCCGCCGACTTCGCCCTCGACGGCGCCGAGCACCTCGCAGGCCCAGGACGCGGCGCGCTGGAGGGCGATCCTGTTGCGTTGCCGGGCCGCGCGCGTGATTCAGCTGTGACTCGGTCAAGCGCGAAAGCATTTCACCGTTGGGGCGTGCGCTGCCGGCCGCACCATGGTTCACCCTCAGAGCACCGTCGTGAGCCGGGCACGCGCAACCGTCTCGGACGCGCGGCTCCGCCGCGCGTGGAGCGCCTGCCGTCCGAGGCCGGGCCGCCAGCGCGGGCCCGTCCTCTCATCCTGCCGCGCCCCTCTCTGCCCGCAGTCCGCCGGCCCGCCAAGCCCACCGACGGCCGCTGAGACGCATGCCCTCGTCGAGACGTGATGAATGATGAGCCCCGGCCCTCTCCCCCGCCGGGGAGAAGGGGACGATCCGCTCGGCGAGTCTCGAGCCGTGCTGGAGAGGGGTGCCCCCTCGGGTCAGGGCGCCAGCGCGTCGAGCGCCGACGCTCGCAGCACCACCGGCGCCGTCCCGAGGCGCCCGAGCGCGAAGCCCGGGACGAGCTCCGCGGGCGAGACCTGGGCGCCGGCCGGGGCGAGGCCCGACAGCGAGGCGAGCAGCCCCACCACCGCGCGCGGGTCGGCGCCGCGCTCGCGCAGCTCGCCCAGCGAGAGCGCCCCGTGGCGCTTGGCGAGCCGCGCGCCGTCCTCGCCCAGGACGAGCGGCACGTGCGCGAACCGGGGCGGCGCGAGGCCGAGGGCGCGGTAGACGAGGAGCTGGCGCGCGGTCGAAGGCAGGAGATCGTCGCCGCGGACGACCTCCTCGATGCCCATCGCCGCGTCGTCCACCACCACCGCCAGCTGGTAGGCGGGGACCCCATCGGCGCGCGCCACCACGAAGTCCCCCGTCTCGGCCGCCACGTCGAAGGCGCGCCGGCCGTGGACGCCGTCGTCGAACGCGATCGCCCCGGGCGCGACGCGCAGGCGCCAGGCGGGGGCGCGCCGCGCGCTCCGCGCCGCGACCTCCGCCGGGGAGAGCGCCCGGCAGGTGCCGGGGTAGCGCGGCCCCTCGTCGGAGGGACCGTGCGGCGCCTGCGACGCGGCGGCGATCTCCGCGCGCGAGCAGAAGCAGGGGTACAGCGCGCCGGAGGCGCGGAGCTGGTCGAGCGCGTCGCGGTAGCGGCCGAGCCGCTCCGACTGGCGGTAGGGCGCGCGCGGGCCCCCGCGGTCGGGCCCCTCGTCCCAGTCGAGCCCGAGCCACCGCAGCTCCTCGAGGAGGCGCGCCTCGAGCCCCGGCCGCACGCGCGGGCCGTCCAGGTCCTCCACCCTCAGCACCAGCGCCGCGCCGCGCGAGCGCGCCGCCAGCCAGGCGAGGAGCGCCGTCCGGGCGTTCCCGAGGTGGAGCGGCCCGGTCGGGCTGGGCGCGAAGCGGCCGCGAGCGCCAGGCGGAGCCGGCGGGTCCCTCATGTCTGCAAAATAGCCTTGTCTCGGCGCGTCGGGGGCCACAGTCTCTCCGCACATGCGACAGGCCGGCTGCCTCATCCCGCTGTTCTCGATCCGCAGCGCATCCGGCTGGGGCCTGGGCGAGATCCCCGACATCGTGCCGTTCGCCCGCTGGGCCGCGCGCGCCGGCTTCTCGGTGGTGCAGCTGCTCCCGACGCACGAGGCCTCGCGCGGCCAGTCGAGCCCCTACGCGGCGCTCTCCGCCTTCGCGCTCGACCCGGTCTACGCGGGCGTGGACGCCCTCCCGGACTTCGCCGCCGCCGGCGGGCGCGACGCGCTCACGCCCGCCGAGCAGGAGGAGCTCGCCGCGCTGCGCGCCGTGCCGGCCGTGCCCTGGCCCCGGGTGCGGGCGCTCAAGGCCCGGGCGCTCGACCTCGCCTTCCGCAGCTTCCTCGAGGTCGAGTGGCGCCGGCGCACGCCGCGCGCGGCGGAGCTGGAGGCGTTCCAGCGCGAGCACGCCGGCTGGCTCGAGCCGTACGCGCTGTTCGTCGCGCTGCACGACGACCGCTTCGGCGGGCGGCCGTGGATGGCGTGGGACGCACCGCTGCGCGACCGCGCCGAGGGCGCGCTCTCGGCCGCGCGCGCCGAGCTCTCCGAGCGCGTCCTCTACCACGGGTGGCTGCAGTGGCAGCTCGACCTCCAGTGGCACGCCGCCCGGCGCGAGGCGAACGCCGCCGGGGTGGAGCTCATGGGCGACCTGCCCTTCATGGTCGCCACCGACTCCGCCGACGTCTGGTCGCGCCCGTTCGACTTCGACCTCGACGCGCGGGTGGGCGTGCCGCCGGACGCCTTCAGCGACACGGGCCAGGACTGGGGGCTGCCGGTCTACCGCTGGGAGGCCATGGCGGAGCACGGCCACGCCTGGATGACCGCGCGGGCGCGCCGCTCGGCCGAGCTGTACGGGCTCTACCGCGTCGACCACGTGGTCGGGCTCTACCGCACCTACTACCGGCCGAACGACGGCGGGCCCGCCGCCTTCACCCCCGCCGCCGAGCCGGAGCAGACCGCCAACGGCGAGCGCATGCTCGCCATCTTCGCCGAGGGCGCCCGCGTCATCGCCGAGGACCTCGGCACCGTGCCCGACTTCGTGCGCGCCTCGCTCACCCGCTGCGGGGTCCCGGGCTACCGGATCCTGCGCTGGGAGCGGGAGTGGAAGCAGCCCGGCCAGCCCTTCAAGGATCCCGCCGCCTGGCCCGCGCTGTCGGTGGGCACCACCGGCACCCACGACACCGACGCGCTCGCCGACTGGTACGACGGCATGGGCGAGGCGGAGCGGCGCGCGCTGCTCGCCCTGCCCGCGCTGGGCCCGCTCCGGGCGCGGGGCCCGCACCGCTTCGACACGCAGGTGCGCGACCTCCTGCTCGACGTCGTCTACGGCTCGGGCAGCGACCTCCTCCTCCTCCCGTTCCAGGACGCGTTCGGCGCGCGCGAGCGGGTCAACGTGCCGGGCACCGTCACCGACGCGAACTGGTCGTACCGCATGCCGCTCGAGGTCACCGCGCTCGCCGCCGACCGCGCCGCGACCGAGCGGCTGCGGCGGCTCGCGGCGCGGTCGAGGCGCCTCGGCGGGTGAGCGATGAGCGCGAGCCCCGGCGAGCCCCCCCTCTCCTCCGACGCCCTCTACGGCGAGCTCCGGGCCGCGGCCAAGGACGGAGGCTGCGCCTCGCGCCGGCCCGCCTCCACCTACCGCCTGCAGCTCACGAAGGACTTCACCTTCGACCGCGCGGCGGAGGTGGCGCCGTACCTGCACGCGCTCGGCGTGACGGACGTGTACCTCTCGCCCATCCTCGAGGCCGCCCCCGGCTCCACCCATGGCTACGACGTGGTGGACCACGGCCGCATCTCGCGCGAGCTGGGCGGCGACGCAGGCTACGCGCGGCTGTGCGAGGCGCTCGCGCGGCACGGGCTCGGGCAGCTGGTGGACTTCGTGCCCAACCACATGGGCGTCGGCCCGCAGAACGCCTGGTGGATGGAGGTGCTGGAGAACGGCCCCAGCTCGCGCTACGCGCACTTCTTCGACGTGGACTGGCGGCCCCTCAAGGCCGAGCTGGAGAACAAGGTCCTCGTGCCCATCCTGGGCGACCAGTACGGCGTGGTGCTCGAGCGGGGCGAGCTGCGCCTGGTGCGGGAGGGCGGCAGCTTCTTCATCACCTACTTCGACCACCGCTTCCCGGTGGCGCCCCGGCAGGTCCCGCAGGTGCTGGCGCACCGGCTGGAGGAGCTGCGCGAGAAGCTCGGCTCGGAGGAGCCGAGCGTGTGGGAGCTGGAGAGCATCTGCACCTCGCTCGTGAAGCTCGCGCCGCGCTCGGAGACCGACCCGCAGAAGGTGGCGGAGCGGGCGCGCGAGAAGGAGGTGGCGAAGCGCCGGCTGGCCGCGCTCTGCGAGACCTCCCCGGCGGTCCGCGAGCACCTCGACGCCAACGTCGCCCTCTTCAACGGGCGGGTGGGCGATCCGCGCAGCTTCGACCTGCTCGACCGGCTGCTCGACACGCAGGCCTACCGGCTCGCCTTCTGGCGGGTGGCCGGCGAGGAGATCAACTACCGCCGCTTCTTCGACGTGAACGGGCTGGCGGCCATCCGGATGGAGGATCCGCGCGTCTTCGACGAGGCGCACCGGCTGGTGCTCGAGCTGTTCCGGCGCGGGCAGGTGAACGGACTCCGCATCGACCACCCGGACGGCCTGTACGACCCGACCGCCTACTTCCGGCGCCTGCAGGCCTCGGCGCTGCTCGCGGAGGCGCGGGCGCTGGCCGAGCGGCGCGGGGCGCGGCTCGAGGCGGCCGAGGAGGCGGCGCTGCGGGCGCGCGTCGAGGCGGGCCTGGCCGAGGGCGAGCTGCCGCCGCGCCCGCTCTTCGTGCTCGCGGAGAAGATCCTCTCCGGCCGCGAGCGGATGCCGGAGAGCTGGGCCATCGACGGCACCACCGGCTACGAGTTCCTGGCCGCGGTGAGCGGGCTCTTCGTGGATGGGGCGGCCGAGGAGAGCGTGACCGAGGGCTACGCCCGCTTCATCGGGCTGCGCGAGGACTTCGGCGACCTCGCCTACCGGAAGAAGCGCCTCATCACCTCCTCCTCCATGGCGAGCGAGATCAACATGCTCGCCCAGCGGCTCAACCGGATCAGCGAGACGAACCGCCGGACCCGCGACTTCACCCTCAACGAGCTGCGGCGGGCGCTGGTCGAGTTCGTGTCGAACTTCCCCATCTACCGCACCTACGTCACGCCCGAGGGCGAGGTGGACGAGCGCGACCGGCAGTACGTCGAGGCCACCCTGCAGCGGGCCCGCCGGCGCAGCCCGGTGACGGATCCGTCCATCTACGAGTTCCTGCGCGACGTGCTCCTCCTGCGCTACCCCGAGGCCCTCTCCCCGGCCGAGCGGGCCGAGTGGCTCGAGTTCACCCTGAAGCTGCAGCAGGTCACCGGGCCGGTGACCGCCAAGGCGCTCGAGGACACCGCCTTCTACATCTACGATCGGCTGGTCTCGCTCAACGAGGTGGGCGGCGAGCCGCGCGAGTTCGGCACCCCGCCGCAGGCCTTCCACGAGCTCAACGCCAGCCGGCGCGAGCGCTGGCCGGGCTCGCTCGCCGCCACCTCCACCCACGACACCAAGCGCAGCGAGGACGTGCGAGTCCGGGTGGCGGCGCTCTCCGAGGTGCCCCGCGAGTGGCGGGCGCTCACGGCCCGCTGGCACCGGCAGAACCGGCAGTTCAAGACGGACGTGGAGGGCGAGCCGGCCCCCGACCGCAACGACGAGTACCTGCTCTACCAGACCCTCCTCGGGAGCTACCCCGACCCGCCGCCGCGCGCCGGGTGCGGCGAGGCGCGGTGCTACCTCGCCCGCGTGACCGCCTACATGCAGAAGGCGATGCGCGAGGCCAAGGTCCGCACCAGCTGGACCCACGTGGACGTCGGGTACGAGCAGGCGGTGACGCGCTTCGTGGAGGGCGTGCTGGCGTCGGGCGAGTTCCTGGAGAGCTTCCTCCCCTTCGCGCGGCGGGTGGCGGCGGCGGGGCGGCTCTCGTCGCTGTCGCAGGTGGCGCTGAAGCTCGGCTCGCCCGGCCCCTGCGACGTGTACCAGGGGTGCGAGCTGTGGGACCTGTCGCTCGTCGATCCGGACAACCGGCGCCCGATCGACTTCACCCTGCGCGCGCGGCTCGTCGAGGAGCTGGCGCGCCGGGCCGGCGAGGGGCCGGCGGCGCGCGCGGCGCTGGCGCGCGAGGTGTCGCAGCCGGAGGCGCTGCGCGACGGGCGCGCCAAGCTGCTGCTGCTGCGGGAGGGGCTCCTCCTGCGGCGCGAGCGCCCGGCGCTCTTCCTGGAGGGCAGCTACCAGCCGCTCGCGGCGGAGGGTCCGCACGCGGACCGGGTGGTGGCGTTCGCGCGCCGGCGCCGCGGCGAGGCGCTCGTGTGCGTGGCGCCCCGGCTGGTGCTGGGGCTCCTCGACGGCGCCGGCGCGGCCGCGCCCCGGTGGGACGGGCGGCTGGTCCTGCCCGCCGGCTTCCCCGGGCCGCTCGTGGACATCGTGACCGGCGCCCGGCACGCGGGGGAGACCCTGGCGCTCTCCGAGCTGTTCGCAGGCTTCCCGGTGGCGCTCCTGGCCCGGGTCGAGGGAGGTCGCCGGTGATCGTCTACCTGGTGCGCCACGGCAAGGCGGAGGAGCACGCGGCCCGCGGCGGCGACGCCGCCCGCGCCCTCACCGCGGAGGGCCGCGCCCGGTTCGAGGCGCTCGCGGCGTCGCTCGCCGGCCGCATGAACGTGGCGCGGGTGGCGACGAGCCCGCTGCGGCGCGCCCGCCAGACGGCGGAGCTCCTGGCGCGCGTGACCGGCGCGCCGGTCGCCGAGGAGGCGGCGCTCGCCTCGGGCGCGTCGGACGGCCGCGCCCTGCTCGAGCTCGCCCGCCGCGCCGGCGCCGGCACGGCGCTCGTGGGCCACAACCCCGAGCTCGCCCAGGCGGTCGCGCTCGCCGCCGGCGAGGAGCAGAAGGTGAAGCCCGGGACCATCGCGGCGGTGGAGCTCGGAGCCCGCGGCGCCCGGCTGGTGTGGCTCGAGGCTCCGGGCTGAGGCCGCCGTGCGGGGAAGACAGGCCCCTCTCCCCGGCCCTCTCCCCGCTCCGCGGCTCATCATCAGTCACATCTCCGAAGGGCATGCGCCTCAGCGGCCGTCGGTGGGCTTGGCGGGCCGGCGGACTGCGGGCAGGAGGGGCGACCAGGGCCTTCCCGGAGGCTCGAAAAGTGCGTGTTACCGTCAGCGAACACGCACTGGAGGTCTCCATGCCCGATGCCGCGCCCGCTTCCCTCGACACCGTCGCCCTCCTCCACCGCCTGGCCGAGCTGGCCGGCCACGAGCGCCACACCCAGGTCGAGTTCCTGCTCCACCTCGACGTCTTCGACCAGCGCCGGGCCTGGGTCGAGGCCGGATATCCTTCCCTGTGGGAGTGGTGCGTCCGCGCCCTCCACCTGAGCGAGGGCGCCGCCGGTCGGCGCATCGCCGCCATGCGCGTGCTGCGCCGATTCCCAGGGCTCGCGGAGCCGCTGCGCGTCGGGCGCCTCTCCCTGTCCACCGCGGCTGTGCTCTCTCCCGTGCTCACGGAAGGGAACTGGGAGGAGCTCGTCGGTCGAGCCGCGTACAAGACGAAGGTGGAGACGGAGCAGCTCGTCGCGTCGCTGCAGCCACGGCCAGCGCCGCGGGAGGGGCTGCGGCGGCTGCCGAGGCCGGAGCAGGCGGCGACCGCGCTCGCGAAGCCGATCGAGGCGGGCTGCGTCGAGGTCGACGGCGGCGGGGGACGAGCCCCCGCCCTACAGCCCGGGGCG